>JAGUXX010000149.1 GCA_020061585.1 Betaproteobacteria bacterium
GCACGGAGAGTTGTTGTTGTGAACGAGGCGTCATTGCAGTCCCCACCAGAGATCAAAAAACCAGAATGTCCTGAATCGATGGGGCGCAGTTTCCGCGTCGAAAAACCGGCTTGAAAGAGGGGGTAGAAGGCCGGGAAATGCCTTGAGTACCTACAAATAGGTAGCTGGGTAGATTGCTAAATCATTGTTTATGAATGAATAAAAATCTTCGTGTCGAAAATGCAAGAACACCCTGTCACTTCGTGGGTATTTCATCGATCCCGGCATGGGTCTAAAAAGGGATAGCTATCTCTTATTTTGAAAATCCGTCCGAAACATGCTCAACAAAGCACATTTCAAGCCGCCCAACTGGAAGCACCTGCAACGCTCGTTGTTGTTGCGCATCGGTGGCGCCATCGCCGCGATTGCGCTGCTGGCGCTGCTCGGCATGTCGGTTTCCGGCCTGGTGGCGGAATCGACGCAGGGCAGCGGCGAAGCGATCAACCGCGCCGGCAGTCTGCGCATGCAGAGCTGGAGCATGGCCAGCCTGTATCTGGCGGTGCCGTTGCCGCCGGCTTCGGCGGCCGCCCAACGCATGGCGGACGCAATTCGGGAATTCGATGCGACGCTGAACAGCCCGACGCTGCGGGGCATGCTGCCGCGCAGCGGCGATACGCATCTGGCCGAGACCTACCAGCAAACCCAATGGGAATGGCTGCACAGCGTGCGGCCGCGCTTCCAGGCGGTAGCCGATGGCGGCCTGCCCCGGCTCGACGCGCGGCAGCGCGCCCAATTGCTCGACGACATGCGCCGCTTCGTCGACCAGATCAATGACCTGGTCAAGCAGATGGAAGACACCACCGAAGCCAAGATCCTGGTCATGCGCATGGTGCTGGGCGTGGCATTGATCCTGACGGTGATCGTCGTGCTGCTGACTATCTGGCTGATCCACACGCATCTGGTGCAGCCGCTGAAAGGCCTGCTGGCGCTGTCGAGCAGCGTCGGTCAGGGCGATCTCGCTGCGCGCACCGTGCATACCGGCGATGACGAACTCGGCCAGCTCGGCCGCGCCTTCAATCTGATGGCGGAAGACCTGTCCAAGCTTTACCAGGATCTGGAAGCGCGGGTGAATCAGAAGACGGCGGAACTGACCCGCAGCAACCAGTCGCTGGAATTGCTCTACCACTCCATCGCCCGCCTGCACGGCGCGCCGCCCGGCAA
Organism: Betaproteobacteria bacterium; assembly: GCA_020061585.1. Lineage (GTDB taxonomy): Bacteria > Pseudomonadota > Gammaproteobacteria > Burkholderiales > Thiobacillaceae > PFJX01. The sequence goes on from JAGUXX010000149.1 coordinate 1,201, forward strand.
GACGGTGTACCTCGCGCTGCTGCGCGACATTGAGTCATTGCTCGAACTCGGCCACGGCATCATCTGCCTGGGCGAACGCGGTGGTGCGACTGGTCAGGCGGTCGCCAGCACGATGCAGCCGGAAGATGGCAAGAGCGGTGCCAACCCCTGCGTGCAGTCCGAATGCATCTGGTGCCACGGCACCGACCAGACCCGTTTCAGCATCGCCAGTGACTTTCATCGCCGCCTGACCCTGCCGCTGGCCGATGCGGAACAACAGTACGGCGTGCTGATCCTGGACATTCCGGAAGGCCGTCAGCTGGAAGCCTGGCAGGTGCAGTTGCTGGAAGCGCTGTCGCGCCATATCGGCGTCGCCATCGGCGCCGAGCGGCGCATCGAGCAGAACCGGCGCGTTGGCCTGCTGGAAGAACGCGCGGTGATCGCGCGCGAACTGCACGACTCGCTGGCGCAATCGCTGGCCTACATGAAGATTCAGGTCAGCCGCCTGCAAAGCCTGCTGAAAAGACCGGAAAAACAGCCGGAAGCCGAACAGGTGCTGCTTGAATTGCGCGCCGGCATGAGCAGCGCATATCGACAACTGCGTGAATTGCTGTCCACCTTCCGCTTAAAGATGGATGGTCAGAATCTCGCTGCCGCGCTGGCCCAGACCGTGAATGAATTCGCCGAGCGCGGCGAAATGGAGATTGAGTTGACGCAACATCTGGAAGGCTGCCCGCTGTCACCGAACGAGGAAATCCACGTGCTGCATGTGGTGCGTGAAGCGTTGTCGAACGTGCTCAACCATGCCGTTGCCAGCCACGCCTGGGTGAGACTGTCCTGCCGGCCAGATGGCCAGGTCGAGGTCGCCATCGATGACGATGGCCAGGGCATCATCAAGAGTGCCGACGTGCATCACTACGGCATGACCATCATGGAAGAGCGCGCCCGCACCCTGTCTGGCGAAGTGCGCTATGAAGCAAGGCCGCAAGGCGGCACGCACGTTGTACTTGGATTCCGTCCGACCAGTCGTCGCGTGGCCTATGGCGCCGACACCACTCAGATTCTCAGGAGGCTGGAAACATGAACCCCGACACCCCGCAACGCTTGCTTGTCATTGATGACCATCCGTTGTTTCGCAAGGCGATCCTGCAGTTGGTGGACATGACCGGCGATTTCGAAGTCGTTGGTGAGGCGTCATCCGGCCGCGAAGGTCTCGATCTGGCACAGACCCTGCAGCCGGACATGATCCTGCTCGATCTCAACATGAAGGATATGAACGGCATCGAAGTGCTCAAGGTGATCAAGTCATGGGGCATGGACAGCCGCGTCGTCATGCTGACGGTGTCCGATGCAGAAAGTGATCTGGTCGCCGCGCTGCGTGCTGGCGCTGACGGTTATCTGCTGAAGGAAATGGAGCCGGAAGACCTGTTCGCCAAACTGAAGGAGGCCGCCGCCGGGCAGGTGACTTTGACACAGCGCTTGACCCGCCTGCTGGCGCATTCTCTGCGCGAGGACAGCAAACCGAAAGACCCGGATCAAGCTGGCCTAACCGAACAGGAAAGCCGCATCCTGGACCAGATCGCCCTGGGCAAGAGCAACAAGCTGATCGCGCGTGAACTCAATATTTCAGATGGCACAGTGAAGGTTCACGTCAAACATCTTCTGCGTAAATTAAATCTGCGCTCCCGCGTAGAAGCTGCGGTGTGGGCGGTGGAGAAGAGACGTTGAAGTGTTGACCCGGAAACTCCGATGAATAGTCCTGCAAGCGTTGATTGAGGGATGTTCGCGTCTTTCATTTTGAGCTGCTCAGCCGTCTTTCCGTGCTTACGCAGTTTTACACAGGTTTCCTCACTTCAGCTTATGTCGACGTCGGGTAGAAGGTCAAAATGCTTCTCCAACTCGTCGATTGGCATGGGTTTGCCAAATAGATAGCCCTGAAATGCCTTGCAACCATTGGCGAGCAGGAATTCATGCTGGGCCTGGGTTTCGACGCCTTCGGCGATGACGTTGAGGCCGAGCGATTGGCTCATCGCCAGGATGGCGCGGACGATCGCGGCATCATTGAAGTCGATGCTGATGTCGCGCACAAAGGACTGATCGATTTTTAGTTGATCGAGCGGCAACTGCTTCAGATATGACAGTGAGGAATAACCGGTGCCAAAGTCGTCCATCGAGAAACTGATTCCCAGTGCCCTGAGTTGCTGCATGCGCTGAACCACGTCCGCGATATTTTCCAGCACGATGCTTTCGGTCAATTCCAGCTTCAGCCGCGTCGGGTTAATGCCGAAGAGTGTGATGCAGGTAGCAATCTGGGTGACAAATTCGGCTTGGTGAAATTGGCGCGCGCTGACGTTGATCGCCAATTCCAGATTGCGGGTATCGGCGTGGTTGGACCAGGCCTTGAGTTGCGTGCAGGCAGTTTTCAGCACCCATTCACCAATCGGCAGGATCAGCCCGCTTTCCTCTGCCAGCGGAATGAAATCGGCTGGTGAAACCATCCCGATGCCTGGCCGAAACCAGCGCAACAGGGCTTCGACACCGAAGATACGGCCGTGTTTGTCGACCTGCGGCTGGTAATAGATCTGCAATTCGTTCTGGCGGATGGATAGCCGTAGTGCATTTTCCATCGAGGTACGCTTGTCGATGGTGTCCTGCATCTCGGGATTAAAGAAGCGCAGTCTGTTGCGGCCGGCGTCCTTTGCCTGATAAAGCGCAACATCCGCCTGCTTGAGCAGCACATCGGAGGTGTTTTCATGGCCAATGAATAACGTCATGCCGATGCTCGCTGTGCTTTCGTGCAGTTGTTCGACACCTTTGAGCTTGTAGGGCTTGCAGAGCGCTTCCCGCACCTTCTCGGCGATCATTTCGGCTTGCTTGGCAGCGGTGGTCGCATCCTGGTTGAGGTTATCCAGGATCACCACGAACTCATCGCCGCCGGGGCGGGAAACGGTATCTTCCTGGCGCACGTTTTCAGTCAGCCGTTGCGCTACTGCGATCAGCAACTGGTCGCCAACATCATGGCCCTGGGTGTCGTTGAGGGTTTTGAATTGATCCAGATCGAGCATCAGTAAGGCGCCATAGGTCTGGCTTCGGTGGCTGGCGATCATTCCTTGATTCAGACGATCCATCAGAAGGCGTCGGTTTGGTAGTTTGGTCAGGGGATCGAAATAAGCGAGGTTAAAAATTTCGGCTTCGCGGTTTTGCACCTTTTCCGCCATCCGGTCGAAGGTATTTGCAAGATCGGAAATCTCGTCGTGGGCATCCGGCTTTTTGGCCTGCCTCTGGTCTTGTGTATCGCGTGCGTCGTATTCGCCATTGGCGATTTGTTGGGCGCTGTCTTTCAAGCGGGACAGTCGCCGGATAACCAGGCGGTCGAGAATAAAACCAAGGGCCAGAAAAATCGTGGCGTAGCCGACCAGGCTCTTCACCAGTTGCCCGGCCCACAAACGGTATACCCGGTACTGAAAATGCTTGGTGGGAATGCGAATACTGACCACCCCGCGCATATCGCCAACTTTGTAGCCATAGGCTTCAGAGTAGCGCTCTCGAATACTGCTTGGCGCTGCTGCGCGCTCGCCATGGCATTTCAGGCAGAACGGTTCGATCCGGATCGGCGCGGTAAACAGCAGATAGCCGACCCCCTGTTCGGTAACGATGTCGCGCATCTGTTCTGTTGCATCGGGATTGCTGCGAAACCAGTTGATCGATTCCAATTCAAATTGGTCGGCTTGGTTTTTTGGGTTGCGTGGCACGTCGCTGACGTTGTTGAAAATGATGCCGTTGTTGTTCCAGTTGGCAAAATCCTGTGAGATGCGAGAGAAAGAATGTGCAGGCAATAAACCGATGGTTGCGTCATTTACAGGTAGTTTGCTTGCGATGAATTGCTCTTGATATACCCGCCGAGTCGCCATCATGAAGCCATAGATGGTCTTTGCGTCGTACTCGGTTTCGGCACGGGTTTCAGACTTCAATTTCTGGTAGCTGAATGCCAGGTCGATCGCCAGTACAACGCTTAACAGTGCGCTGAGCAAAAGCCAGATATTGAACTTCAGTTTCATCGAGAACCTGCCAAGGCAAAGTCCTCACTTATCGGCTGGGAGTGCTAGTTTCCTTTGCGCTCAACTTGATGTTCGGCAAGAAAACTTGAATATGTTTTTAAATTCTGCAGCCGAATAAGTGTCTTGGCTTGCTCAGGTTGGATCAAAGTTCAAAACGGCAGTTCGATACAGAATCTAGGCATTAGTAAGGCCGAAGGTTTTATTCAGCTTCGAAGTCATGACTTGCCCCGGAATGGACTGACAACAAGCTCTTTGCACGCCTTTACGGGCGCACAAACCTGGTTTCCAACGAGGTAATGGCCGGGGCGATTGTTGAGCAGATGCTCAAGATGATTTCTGCGACTTCCAATCCAACCAGTTCGTGACATGCCTGAATTTAAACCATTCAAGTCCTGAAACGGCCAACCTCTTGATTAAGGTTCTGCGCCAGTTTCCGCAGGTTTTGCGCGGTTTCTGCGTTGCCGGCGGCGGCGGCGTTGTTTTCTTCGGCCATTTGGGCGATGTGTTCGACGTTCTGGGCGATCTGGGTGCTGACTGAGGCTTCTTCGCGCAGGGCGACGCTGATTTCCGATACCGAGTCGACCACTTTGCGCGAATGTGCCTGCACCTGGCTGATGGTGTTGCCGGCTTGCCTGGCGTGTTCGACGCCGATTGCGACGCGTTCGACGCCGCTCTTCATGCTGACCACGGCGTTCGAGGTGCCCGCCTGGATGGCGCCGATCATCTGGGCGATTTCCTGGGTGGATTGGGTGGTGCGTTCGGCCAGCTTGCGCACTTCGTCGGCGACCACCGCGAAGCCGCGGCCCATTTCGCCGGCGCGGGCGGCTTCAATGGCGGCATTCAGCGCCAGCAGGTTGGTCTGGTCTGCGATGTCCTTGATGGTGCCGACGATCACCGAAATCTGGTCGGACTGCTTGCCCAATTCCTCGACCACGCGTGCCGATTGATTGACGGTATCGGCTATGCCTTGAATTTCGTTCACCACGCCTTCGACGATACGGCCGCCATCGGCCGCGACCAGGTCGGATTCACGCGAGTAGTTCTGCGCGTCCTGCGCGTTTTGGGCGATGTGGTCGATGCCGACGGTCATCTGCTCAACCGATGCGGCCATGCTTGAGGCCGAGTCACTTTGCGCGCTGGTGCTGCTGGAAATCTGCTGGCTGGACGTCGCCAGTTGATTGACCGCGACATGTAGTTCGCCGACGTCCTGTTTGATCCGCCCGAGCAGGTTGCGAAAGGCGTTGGCCATGTTGTTGAAATCCTGGCCGGCGGCGTGTAGCTCATCGGCGCCGTCGGTGGTGAATTCAGCGGTCAGATCCCCTTCCGCCAGGCGACGCGCGCCGTTGGAGAAAATTTCGACGCTGCCGATCACCGAATAGTAGGTGCCGATGCTGAGGTAAAGCGACAGCAGAACGATCACAACCGCTAATCCCAGTTGCGCCAGCAGCATGTTTTGCGCACTGGTTTTTCGTGCATTCAGTTGCTGTTCGAATTGCGGTATCAGCGTGTCGAACATCACTTTGTAGCCTTGGTCGATGACCTGTGTGGTGAGCGCAAAATAGTCCTGCGGCGGCGTCTCGAATTTCTCTTCCAGGATATCGCTCTGGATCAGCGCGAAGATTTTTTCCACATCAGTCGAGAACTGGCGGGTTGCGCCGCTCAACGCCGGCTCCAGATGCGGCGCATATCGCATCACCTTTTCCAGATTGCTGTTCTGCAGACGCAGCGTACCGGTCATTTCCTGGAGCAGACCGGTGATGCCGCGCCGCATATCGAGGCTCAATTCCTTTGCCGCCAGCACTCCGGTGCCACGGGCACGGGTGATGCCGAGCGGTTCAAGCATCGCCGGCATCTTACTGACCACGCTATCCATGAAGTAATGGGTATCCATCGCCGAGTCGAGAATCATGCCGCTTTCGTCTGCCACATCGGCCATGAAAACCAGCGCCTTGGCGATCATCGCGGTGTGCCGTTTCAGGTTGTCAGGCGTCGGCCAACCCATGCCCTCGGCGCTGATTGTCGCCCAGTCTTGGCTGATGCTTTTCCAACCCGCACTCTCGCGCAACGACGACGATAGCGTGGCTTCAGTGGCGGCCAGCGCCGCGCTGACTTCCTTCTCCTTCGCCGCCCGCTTTTCCCGCATCGCTTCATTGCCGTTCAGCACGCCGGACGATAGCCCGCGATGCTGCTGCATGAACTGGGTCATCCGATTCATCGGCTTCAGCATCTGCAAACCAGCAAGTTCCTGCTCGGCCATGGTGATGTCGCGCTGCAAACTGGAATACACCGTGACCAGCAACACCGTCATCACAATGCCGACTGCGGCGCCCAGTAACATGAACTTGCGCTGGTAGCGCAGTCGATTCATTAGATGGATGGCAGGGCGGAAAAGGGCTTGCATCGAGCGGGACTCCAGATGAGAAATAGACGCGCCTGGGGAGCGCAGATTTTTCTTCACTGCGGCGAAGATGCCAGGGACCGGGTGGTCGCCTCAACTGGATTCAAGTGCCCAATGAATGACCATTCCATTTGAAATTAAGTACAGACGGCGGTCATTGACACTTGTTAAGAAATTGCTGATTTGTTCTGGCAACATTGTCAATTGACTGAGGGGTGCCGGGAAAGATGTTCAACTCGGCGCCGCATCAGGCTTCTGCTGTTCACTTTTGCGACCGGGTTGCGCTTGCCCATCGGCGGATAGGTCCCGCGACCAGCCACCCCCCATGGCCTGGTACAGCGCGGCGGTATCAGCCAGGCGCGACGCCTGCGCCGCGACGAGGTTGATTCGGGTCTGCTGGGCTTGCTGCTGCGCGATGAGCAGTTCGAGATAGCTGGCCGCGCCCAGGTCATAGTGCTTTTGCGTCAGCCGCAGCGATTCCCGCGCGGCGCTGTCGGCGGCAGCATGCGACGCCAGGGCCAGGGCGTCCTGATCGAGCGCGCGCAGCACGTCGGCGACTTCGCGCAGCGCTTGCAGCACGGTTTGCCGGTAGTGGGCGGCGGTGGCGTCGAATCCGGCTTCGGCGGCGCTTACCTCGGCGCGCAAGCCACGATTGAACAGGGGTTGCACCAACTGGCCCGCCAGGCCCCAGACCAGAGAACCGCCATCGAACAGGCTGGCGGCGGTCAGGGCTTGTGCGCCGAGATTGGCGTTCAATGCGATGCGCGGATACAGCCTGGAGATGGCCACCCCGCGTTGCGCGCTGGCGGCGGCGAGCAGGGCCTCGGCGGCCTGGATGTCCGGCCGTTGGCGAGTCAGCTCGGAGGGCAGGCTGACCGGCAACTCGCCGGGCAGGCTGAAATCGGCCAGGGTGAAATGCGGCAAGGCGCCTCGCGGTGGGGGCGCCGAACCAAGCGGCTGGCCGGCGAGGGTGGCCAGCAGATGCTGGTTTTGTTCCAGTCGCAGGCGCAGCGGCGACAGTCCGGCGCGCGTCTGTTCCACCTGGGTTTGCAGCGCCAGAACGTCGCGATCAGAGGCAGCGCCCAGTTCCAGGCGCTTGCGGGTCAACGCCAGTTGTTCTTCCTGGGTTGCAAGGATGGCCGCGCTGGCCTTGATCTGCCCGGCAAGTTGCGCCTGGGCGATGGCGGTGGTGACCAGATTGCCGCTCAGGGTCAGGCGCGCCGCTTCAAGTTGGTGGCGTTGATACTCGGTTTGCGCCGCCAGGGCCTCCAGCGCGCGCCGGTTGCCGCCGGCGAGGTCAAGGTCGTAACTCACCGCCACGCTGGCATTGAACAGGTTGTAGGTGCGCTCGCCGCCGGGCAGGCCTGCGGCGGCATTGTTGACACCTTGGCGCTGGGCGCCCAGGTTGGCGTTCGCCTGTGGATATTGTGTGGTTCCAGCCTTCGCTTCGTAGTTCTGCCGGGCCTGGCGCAAGGTGGCTTCGGCGGCTTCCAGGGTGGGGCTGGCACGCAGGGCCGTTTCGACCAGGGCATCCAGCTTGGCCGAGCCGAACTGCCGCCACCATTCGGCGGCGATAGGTGCACCCGCGACAAAGCGCTGCGCGCCGCCCAGGTCGGTCGGCGCGGCGACGGTCTGCACGGGCAAGGCCACGGCGGTGTAACCGGCCGCATCGGGCGCGGCGGGCGCCTTGAAATCCGGGCCGATGGCACAACCGGCTAATGCCAGGCCGATCCAGAGCACGCTGGTGTAGCTTTTCCAGCCAACTTCCTTCGCCAGCGGCACCCGTTCATCCGCGGCCTGGGCGGCGGGCTCCAGCAAACTTTTCAGATCGGCGAACAGCGCGTCACGTGTGGCTTGCCACCACTTCCGCAAATGTTCGGGCTTGAATCCATTGCTGTTGTCAGCTTGCATATGCCATGTCTCCCGCAGCGTTGGTGAGGTCAGCGGGCCCCGTAGAAGTGCTCGACGAAGGGTTTGCGGAATTCCTGATGGCAGCCATAGCAACCGGTCTGAACCGACTGGAAGGCGGCGATGACCGCCATGCCATCCTTGTTTTTGGCGGCCTGGGCCAGTTCATGCGCGGCTTCGTGGGTTTTGTGGTCGTGGCTTTTGTACTTGCCCATGTTCGTGCCGACGAATCGCAGGATGCGGGTCTTTTCCATCAAAGGCGGTTGTGGGTGCTGCGCGATCAGCGGCGCGGTTTTTTCGACCAACGCCCAATCCTCGCGCGCAATCGCCAAGGTGACGGTCTGCATGTGCCGGCCCAGGTCCTGCATGATGCCGCGCATGGCGAGAGGCTGGGCGGATTCGGCTGCGGCCAGTGCCGGAGCGCCGGCGGTCAGCAGGGTGAGCCCCAAGCTCAGGGAAAATGTGGTGGTAAGGCAGCGTTTCATGGTCTTTTTCCTCGAAGTAGAAGGGTGGTGGGGGGCAATACAGGGTTATTCATAGACCCAACTGGAGGGAGATACCCCAGTAACGCACGTCCAGCGGATAGAACTGGCCATAGGGCGACGGGCCGTCGTAGAACTCCAGCATCGTGTTCCAGTTGCGGCCGGCACGGCCTGTTGCTCCGTGCGGCGCGAACTCCAGACCCGCCTTGGCGCTGATCTGGCTCGCCCAGTCGTTCTGTTGCCAACGCTTCATGTCCAGCCCAGCCACCCAGCGCGCGCCGCCGAGGTCGCCCAGGCGGAATGCGACCTCGCGCCCGCGCCAGTCGAGGCCGGCATGCAGCAGATGCTTGCCGAGATCGGCCGGATCGCGGTCGAACAGGGTTTCACCGCCGCCATAGAGACGCAGATTGCCGAAGTCGTAGGCGACGATTGCCTCGATGGCCTCGAAGCTGAGGTTCACCCGCTGTGGTTGCGTGCTGAGCAGGTATTCGTCGCCCAGATGCGAGCTCTGGTGATACAGGCGCAGTCGCCCCGACCAGTCGCCATGGCGCCAGGTCAGCGGCAGGCCGATGACGTAGTCGGCATTGATCAGATCGGAGGACGCCGCTTCCAGATCGAACTGGGCGAACACCGCGCCGGCGATACCAAGCTGCCAACCCGCGCTGTTACTTGTCTCACGGCGCACGATGCCGAAATGTTCGCCGAAACCGACTGCGCCGAGGGTGGTGCCGTGCGGTTCGGAATCGACCTGAAGTGCGCTGACAAAGAAGCGCGGTTCCTTGGGATCGGCGCGCAACGGCGTGAACAGTTGCGTGGTCGGCAGTGGCGTGATTCGTGGTGTGCTGCGTGGCTTGCTGGGCGGCGCGTTGTCGGCCGCCACCCGCGCCGGTTCGGGCTGCCGCGACTGCGCGCGTAGTGCCTGGATCTCGGCGCGGAGTTGACTCACCTCGGCGCGCAGCCTGGTCACTTCCTCACTGACCGGCGGATCGGCCTCGGCGGCCCACGTCGGATTCGTGGCCAGCAACAGCGGGAGGAGGTAGTTGATCCGGAGCTTCATACGAGACTTTTCGCAGCTAGCGCCTTATCGCCCTCGATGGAGCGACCTTCGCCCGCCTCTTCGAGGGTGCGGCCGTCGCGGATGGTGTAGATGCGCTTGAAGGTGGGGATGATCTTTTCGTCGTGGGTGACGACGATGATCGCGGTGGAAAACTGGCCGGCCA
>JAGUXX010000063.1 GCA_020061585.1 Betaproteobacteria bacterium
GACGACTACAGCGACGATCTGATCGGCAGCACCGGCGCCGACCTCGTGCAGGGTCTCTCCGGCAACGACGCGCTCGATGGCGGTGGCGGCGACGATATCCTGGATGGCGGCGACGGCGATGACCTCATCGCCGGCGGCGCCGGCTCCGACCTGCTCTACGGCGGCGACGGGCGCGACATGATCCTCTCCGCCACCGGGCTCAACCTGTCACCGCAAAAAGACCGAGACAATGACGGCAACCTCGACCCCTGGGCGCCCCCGGACGGGGTCGGCGCGGTCTGGACCCAGGGCCGCACCTGGGGCATCTATGCCAATGCCGACGACCCCAACAGCTACAGCATCGACGGCGGCGGTTCCATGAACCCGGACAGCGCGCCGGATTTCATCTTCGCCGGTGACGGCGACGATCGGGTCGTGGCCGGTCTGGGCGACGACTACCTCGACGGCGGCAAGGACAACGACTACCTGGCCGGCCACGGCGGCAACGATATACTCGACGGCGGCGACGGTGACGATACCCTCTATGGCGACGGCATTCTCAAGCCGGGCTTTTATCAAACCCTGGACCCGGCCCTGCACGGCATCGACACCCTGTTTGGCGGCGACGGCAACGACGCGCTGATCGGTGGCGGCCAGGGCGACAACCTGTTCGGCGGCGAGGGCAACGACTATCTGTGGGGCGATGATCAGAATGAATCCTTGTTGCCTGGCGCGTCCCACGGCAGCGATCTGCTCGACGGCGGCGCCGGCGACGATCAGCTCGTCGGCGGCGGCGGCGACGATACCTTGTTTGGCGGCGACGGCGCCGACCTGCTTTGGGGGGATGCCGGTGACGAGGAGGATCTGGCGGTTCAGTTCCATGGCGATGACATGCTTGATGGCGGCGCTGACGACGATCAACTCATCGGTGGCGGCGGTGACGATTCCTTGTATGGCGGCGACGGTAACGATACCTTGCATGGCGATTCCTCCGACCCCGCCAGCGACCTGCACGGCAATGACTACCTGGCTGGCGGCGCGGGCGATGATTGGCTGAATGGCGGCGGCGGTGACGATGTGCTCGATGGCGGCGCGGGGAACGATTGGCTGGATGGCGGCGCGGGCGCCGATATCATGGCGGGCGGCGCCGGCGACGATATCTATGTGGTGGATGATGTCGACGACCTGGTGATCGAGGCGGCGGGCGAAGGCAATGATTCGATCCGCTACACCGCCGATGTCGAGATTCAACCCGCCGGCGGTGCTTTGAACGCCCTGAATGCGGTGATGTCCGACGATGCCGATGCGCCTGTCGTCATCACCCTGCCGGACAACATCGAACAGCTCAGTCTGTTCGGCGCCGCCGCCGTCGATGGTGTCGGCAATGCCGCCGACAACGGCATCTGGGGGAATCTGGGCAGCAACACGCTGCACGGCGCCGCCGGCAACGATTACCTGTACGGCGATGCCGGCGACGATGTTTATCTGTTCAACCGGGGCGACGGCCAGGATTCGATCGACAACTTCGACATCCTGCACGACGCCGATGCGCCCGACCTGCCCGCCGCCTTCGACATCCTGCGGTTTGGCGAGGGCATCGCCGATACCGATGTTCTCGCCGTCCAGGTCGGGATGGGTTTGGCTCTGACCTTGAAGGGAAGCGGCGAACAGGCGGCGTTCATCAATTATTTCGCGGCCGATGAAGTCGTGGGCAATCGGCTGTATGACCACAAGATCGACCAGGTGGCGTTCGCCAACGGCGTGGTATGGGATCAGGCGATGATCCAGACCGTCGTCGACCGTGCCGTGAACAATCAGATGCCGACGGTGAATACCTTCTTGCCGACGTTGCAGGCCACCACCGGCAGCGCCTTCAGCTTTATCGTGCCGGAGAACACCGTCGTCGATCCCGATCCCTGGGATTCGATCACCTACAGCGTGGAAATGCCCGATGGCTCGCCGCTGCCGGACTGGTTGAGCTTCGATGCGGCGACAATGACCCTTGCCGGTTGGCCCGGTGCGAGCGATGTCGGCAGTTTGGGGTTCTATTTGTTGGGATCGGACAATTACGGCGCTTATACGGGGCAACTGGTTACCCTGATCGTCACCCAATCCAACAGCGTGCCGCTCCTGGTTTCGGCTTTGCCCGATCAGACCGCGATACAGGGCGAGGCATTCGAGCTGGCGCTGCCTTCGAATGCGTTTTCCGACCCCGATCCCGGCGATACGCTGACGCTCTCCGCCACGCTGGCTGATGGCAGTGCTTTGCCGACTTGGCTGAGCTTCAACGCCACGACGGGCGTGCTTAGCGGAACCCCCACTGGCGCGGAGACGATCAGTATTCGAATCACGGCGATGGATACGGGCAATCTGACGGCTTCGGATGAGTTCGATCTGGTAGTCAGCATGCCCAATCAGGCGCCGGTCTTGTCGATGGCCTTGCCGGATCAGGCTGCAACCCAGAACACCGCGTTCAGCTACACGCTGGCTTCGAATAGCTTTACCGACCCCGATGCGGGCGACACGCTCAGTTACAGCGCGACGCTGGCCGATGGCAGTGCACTGCCATCATGGCTGAGCTTTAACGCTTCGACCTGTACTTTCAGCGGCACGCCGACAAATACGGGTACAACCAGCGTCCTGGTTACGGCGAAAGATACTGGGAATCTGAGTGTTTCGGATGTGTTCGATGTGGTAGTCAGCCTACCCAACTTAACAATAAATGGCACAGCGGAGAATGACGCGCTGTATGGCGGGGAGGGCGACGACACCATCAGTGGCCTGGATGGCAACGACACCCTGTATGGGAATAGCGGCAACGACACGCTCAACGGAGGGAACGACAACGACACGCTAGATGGCGGAGCGGATGCCGATACGCTCTTTGGCGGCAGCGGTAACGATATTCTCATCGGTGGCACAGGACTGGACGCCATGAACGGTGGCGAGGGCGATGACCGTTATGTCCTGTCCATCGGTGATGGCGCGTTGGTCGACGGGGTGGCGGAAAGCATTGAAGATCCATGGGGTGTCAATACCATCGTATATGGCACGGGCATTTCTTCAGCAGACATCTTCGTGACTTGGGCGGGCGGCATGGATGTAATCCTGCAATACGCGGCGGCTGATTACGTCAATGTCAATGGCGGGCTGGGTGGGACGATCGCCAACTTGGAATTCGCTGATGGCGAGGCGATGACCATGAGTGAATTGCTCTATGGGTCATTGTTAGCTAGCCCCAGACTGCTTGGCACTTCTTCCAACGATTTAATGTATGCGGGCGATTCCAGGTCGACCAAGCTTATCAATGGATATGCTGGGGACGACACTTTGCTCGGTGGGGCGGGCAATGACACGCTACAGGGAAATGTCGGTAACGATCTGCTTTGGGGTGGGAGTGGCGATGATCTGATGTGGGGCTCCGATGGTGATGATACTTTTCTGTTCGGTCGCGGTGATGGCAATGACGAGGTTGCGGAATCAGGGAATGCTGATGGCTCTGCCAGCAACGATATATTGAGGCTGGGGCGTGGCATCATGCCTGGGGACGTAAGTCTTTATCGGATCAATGACTTGAAAGGATGGGGAGAAGATTTGGTGCTTGTCGTTGACGGCAGTACGACTCAGGTCAAGATCGCCGATTACTTTGCAGCCGGAGACTTCCAGATCGAATGGATCGAATTTGACAATGGGACTGGCGTTGTCTGGGGGGCTGCGGATATTGCTGCGCAAATGATCGACGAAGGAGCCCAGAATGACATGACAGGTACGGCAGACAACGATTTATTTATCGTGGATAACGAACTCGACACCGTTTCAGAAAATAGCGGTAACGGAGTGGACACCATCGAGTCATCGCGCAGCTATACCCTGCCCGATAACGTGGAAAACATCACCCTGACAGGCATCCTCAATATCAATGCCACAGGCAATAGCCTGAATAATATTCTGATTGGCAATGCCGGGAATAATGTCCTGGATGGAAAGAGCGGAATAGATATTGGCTATGGCGGGGATGGGGACGACACTTACCGCAATATGGATACTATCGTAGAACACGCCGATGAAGGGATAGACACCTGGTTAACGATATATGGCGGCACCTTGCCCGATAACGTGGAAAACATGTCCCTCGATGACGGCTCTGGTCTCTGGTACATATATAATGCCTCGGCTATCGGTAATGCATTGGACAATGTCCTTATCGGCCGAGGAAACGTATCAGGGGACATTCTAAATGGCGGAGCGGGCGCCGACACCATGATTGCCCTTGCGTGGAGCAGTGTAGTGTTTTTTGTAGATAACCCTGGCGACAAAGTTATTGCCTCGTCCTCGGGTATGTACTCGGACGAGGTTCGAAGTTATATCGACTATACCCTGCCGGCCTATGTAGAGCGGCTCGTATTGTATGGAGATCAGGCCGTTACAGGTATCGGAAATGAACTAAACAATATACTGGATGGTTCTCAGAACGATGTGACCAATTATTTGATTGGCGGATTAGGAAACGATACTTACATCATCATTGAGGGTGATGTGGTGATTGAAAATCCTGGGGAAGGTGTAGATACCGTAGAGATTGTCAAATCAGGCAAAAGGACTTATCAACTCAGTGATTTCAATAATATCGAGGTATTGACCCTGGGAGACGGCGCGCTCGATTCCGATATCATCGGCGCCGCCGATGATGACAAATTGACTGGAAATAAATATGACAATCGACTTGAGGGAAAGGAGGGGAATGACAAACTGTATGGCTATGCCGGCAACGATACCTTGGACGGCGGTACAGGCGCAGACCAGTTGTATGGCGGAGAGGGTAACGATATCTACGAAGTGGATGATATCGGTGATGTTATTTATGAATCCGCAGATTACATCATCAGCTCTGACTGGTTTTTTGGCAATATCTGGTATCGCGGTGGTGTAGATACGGTGAATAGCAGCATCAGCCTTACCCTGGGCGCCAACCAGGAGCACCTCACCCTCAAAGGCATGGCCGCCATCAACGGTACCGGCAACGAACTCGCCAACGTACTCACCGGCAACAGCGCCAACAACACGCTGACGGGCTTGGCAGGCGATGATGTTCTGTTTGGCGAACAGGGGGAAGATATTCTGGCGGGCGGGGCCGGAAATGATTCCCTGCAAGGCGGCTTGGGATCGGACACTTATCAGTTCAGCCTGGGAGATGGCGTAGATACCATCCGCGAAGAAAACAGCCTGGTTGATATCGATGTCCTTTATCTAGGCGCGGATATCAACCCGAACGACATCACCCCGATCCAAAACGGGCTTGATCTCGAACTCCGGCACGCCAACGGCGCGGACATGGTCATCGTCGCCAACTGGTTCGAAGCCTCGGGCGACTACCCGCTGGACCGCGTCGAGTTCGCCGATGGCACCCAGTGGAGCGCCGACAATATCGCCGCGTTGCTGGCGACCGGCGGCATCGACGGCGGCGCGGGTGACGATCTGCTGACCGCCGATGCCGCGCGGCCGCTGGACTTCGTCGTTCGCGCCCGGGGCACTTCGGCGGCCGGCGTCGCGCCGGAAATGGCGGTGTGGCTGGACGGTGAATTGCTCGGTACCGTGCAGGTCGCGTCGGGCGACTATGTCGACTTTGCCTTCTCCGGCGACTTCACTCCGAGCCAGATCGCGCGCCTGGATGTGGTGTTCCGCAACGACGCGGTCATCGACGGAGAGGATCGCAATCTTTATGTCGATTCGATCACCTTTGGCGAGCGCGTCTTCCGCCCCGCCGATGCCGGTGTGACCTACGACCGGGGTGGCGGCTCGAAGGCGTTCGATGGCGTCGATGTGATTGCCGGGCGGATCGGCATGGCCTGGAACGGCGCCTTGCGTTTCGAGTTGCCGGCCGATCTGGCCGGAACCGCGGCGGATGACGTCATGCGCGGCCATGACGGCGATGACACGTTGAGCGGCGGCGGCGGCAACGATTTGCTGTACGGCGGCAACGGCGACGACAGGCTGCTGGGCGGCGCCGGCGCCGACACCCTGGAGGGGGAAGCCGGCAACGACAGCCTGCACGGTGGCGCGGATGCCGATGTATTGCGCGGCGGCGAGGGCGACGATGCGTTGTCCGGCGATGGCGCGTCGGCGCAGTGCATCGTGGTGCGGGCGCGCGGCAGCCTGGCGGCCGGTGTGGCGCCGAGCATGACGGTACGCCTGGACGGGGTGGAACTTGGCACGTTGGCGATCAGCAACGCGGAGTATGCGGATTACGAGTTCTTCGGTGATTTCCAGGCGGGATCGGCATCCGTGCTGGATGTGGTGTTCGGCAACGACGCGGTGATCGGCGGCGAAGACCGCAACCTGTTTGTCGAGTCGGTGCGGGTGTATGGTCAGACCCTGACCCCGGCCAGTTCGGCGACCTACGACAAGGGCAAGGGCGACGCGGCCTTCGATGGCGAGAACGTCATTGCCGGGCAGTCCGGCATGTACTGGAACGGCGCGCTGCGATTCGATTTGGCGGCGGACCTGTTCGGCGCGGCCGGCGGTGACACGCTGATCGGCGGCGCCGGCAACGATAGTCTGGTCGGTGGCGGCGGCAACGACACCTATGTGTTCGATCGCGGCGATGGCGGCGACACCTGGTCGGATTTCGACGCTACACCCGGCAACCTGGATATCGCTCAATTCGCGGATGACATCGCCCATGACCAGATCTGGTTCCGCCAGCTTGGCGACGATCTGGAGGCCTCGATCATCGGCGCCGACGACCAGATCACCATCAAGAACTGGTATGCCGGCAGCGAGCACCACATCGAGCGCTTCGAATCCGGCGATGGCCGGGTGTTGCTCGACAGCCAGATCGACGCGTTGGTTGCGGCCATGGCCGCGTTCGCCCCGCCGGCGGCCGGCCAGACTACCTTGCCGAGCAACTACCACGATGCACTGGCACCGGTGCTGGCGGCGAACTGGCAGTAGGGGCAGCCGCCCACGATATGACAAAGCGTCATGCCGGCGAAAGCCGGTATCCAGGAAACGTTCGCCGAGTGCAATCATTCCTGGTCCCGGCCTGCGCCGGGGTGACGAGGCCTGCGCAGATTTTGTAGGGTGCGCCGTGCGCACCGCTTGTCGTAGCGCACCGCCATCGGCAGGCGGTGCGCACGGCGCTCCCTACTGCCGATTTCAACCATAACAACGCGCCGCCACGCAGCGACGCAACAGGGATACCCAGATGCAGCAACATGAAGGCGCGCCCAGCGCCAACCCAACACAGGCCCAAAGCCTCGACTCCGGCCTCGCCTGTCTGGCCATGCTGGCCCGCTTCCACGGCGTGGCGGCGGAGCCGGCGCAACTGGCGCACGAGTTCGGTTCAGGCCAGGCTTTCGGCCTGACCGAGATACTCCTCGCGGCGAAGAAACTGGGCCTCAAGGCCAAGCCGGTCCACACCTCGCTCGAACGCTTGTCGACGACGCCATTGCCGGCCATGGCGGTGGCGGAGGATGGCACATTCTTCATCCTGGCCAAGGTGGACGACGACGCGGTGCTGATCCACGACCCCGCCGCCGCGCGGCCGCGGACGCTGACCCGGGCGGAACTGCAAGCGAGCTGGTCGGGCGAGTTGATCCTGTTCACCTCGCGCGCCAGTCTGGCCGGCGAATTGGCGAAGTTCGACTTCACCTGGTTCATCCCGGCCATCGTCAAATATCGCAAGCTGTTGGGCGAGATTCTGCTGGTGTCCTTCGTGTTGAATCTGTTCGCGCTGGTCACACCCTTGTTCTTCCAGGTGGTGATGGACAAGGTGCTGGTGCATCGCGGTCTGACCACGCTGGACGTGATCGCCTTCGGCCTGTTGGTGGTGTCGCTGTTCGAGGTGGCGCTGTCCGGCTTGCGCACCTATGTCTTCGCCCACACCACCAGCCGCATCGACGTGGAACTCGGCGCGCGGCTGTTCCGCCATCTGCTCAACTTGCCGATGGGCTATTTCCAGGCCCGCCGGGTGGGCGATTCGGTGGCGCGGGTGCGCGAGCTGGAGCACATCCGCCAGTTCCTCACCGGCAACTCGATCACTGTGGTGCTGGATGTGCTGTTCTCGGTGGTGTTCATTGCGGTGATGCTGTTCTACAGCGGCTGGCTGACGCTGATCGTGCTGGCGTCGCTGCCCTTGTATCTGTTGATTTCGCTGCTGATCACGCCGCTGCTGCGCGCGCGCTTGCACGAGAAGTTCAATCGCGGCGCGGAAAACCAGGCGTTTCTGGTGGAGACGGTGTCCGGCATCGACACCTTGAAGGCAATGGCGGTGGAGCCGCGCATGACGCGCGATTGGGACAAGCAGTTGGCGGGCTATGTGGCGGCCAGCTTCCGTGCGGCGACGGTGTCGACCGTGGCGCATGAGGGGGTCAATCTGATCGGCAAGCTGGTGACGGTCGGCACGCTGTGGCTGGGTGCCCGGCTGGTGATCGAGGGGCAGCTCTCGGTCGGCCAGTTGATCGCCTTCAACATGCTGGCCGGGCGGGTGGCGCAGCCGATCATGCGCCTGGCGCAGTTGTGGACCGACTTCCAGCAGACCGGGATTTCGATGCAACGCCTGGGTGACATTCTCAACACCCGCACCGAAGTGGCCGGCAACAAGGCACCCCTGCCCGCCCTGGCCGGGCGTATCGAGCTGGATCAGGTGACGTTCCGCTATCGGTCGGACGGCTCCGAAGTGCTGCGCGGGGTGAGTCTGATGATCGAGCCGGGCGAGGTGATCGGCGTGGTCGGCCGTTCCGGCTCAGGCAAGAGCACACTGACCAAGCTGGTGCAGCGCTTGTATGTGCCGGAACGCGGCCGGGTGTTGATCGACGGCATGGATCTGGCGCTGGCCGATGCGTCGTCGCTGCGCCGCCAGATCGGCGTGGTGTTGCAGGAGAACGTGCTGTTCAACCGCAGCATCCGCGACAACATCGCGCTGGCCGATCCGGGCGCGCCGCTGGAGGCGGTGATGCAGTCGGCGAAGCTGGCCGGGGCGCACGAGTTCATTCTGGAACTGCCGGAGGGCTATGACACGCTGGTCGGCGAACACGGCTCGACGCTGTCCGGCGGCCAGCGCCAGCGCATCGCCATCGCCCGGGCGCTGATTACCCAGCCGCGCATCCTGATCTTCGACGAGGCGACCAGCGCGCTCGATTACGAGTCGGAACGCGTCATCCAGAAGAACATGCAGGCGATCTGCCAGGGCCGCACGGTGATCGTCATCGCCCACCGGCTCAGCGCGGTGCGCGAGGCGAACCGCATCCTGGTGCTGGATCGCGGCCAGATTGTGGAAGCCGGGTCGCACGCGGAACTGCTGCAGCATCAGGCCGGCATCTACAGCCGCTTGCACCGGATGCAACAAGCATGAGCGCCGGGCTGGATTTGCTGCGCCGTTATGCCCGCGTGCTGCGCCACGCCTGGGGCGAACGCCAACAGATGGATGCGACGCGACGCCATGGTCATGAGGCCGAATTCCTACCCGCCGCGCTGGCGTTGCGCGATACGCCGTTGCATCCGGCGCCGCGCATCGCGATGGGCCTGATCATGCTGTTCGCGCTGATCGCGCTGCTCTGGGCGGTGTTCGGCAACATCGACATCGTCGCCAGCGCCCAGGGCAAGCTGATTCCGGATGATCGGTCGAAAGTCGTGCAGCCGATGGAAACCGCTTCGGTGCTGGCCATCCACGTGCGCGACGGCCAGCGCGTGGCGGCCGGCGATCTGCTGATCGAACTGGATGCGACCCAGGTACGGGCCGACAGCACGCGCATCGACCAGGATTTCCAGTCGGCCCGGCTGGACGTCGCGCTGGCGCGCGCCCTGCTCACCTCGCTGGAAACGTCGCGACCGCCGCGGCTGCAACCCGAATTCGCCGTGGATGCGGATCGATTGGCGGCGGAACAGCGCCAGTTGGACGGACGGCATGGCGAGTTGCGCGCGAAGCTGGAACAACTGGATGCGGAAGTCACCCGGCGCGCGGCGGAACTGCGCGCCACCCGCGAGCTGGTCGACAAGTTAGCGCAGACCGCGCCGATGGCCCGCCAGCGCGCGCAGGACTACAAGGATCTGCTGGACAAGAACTTCGTCTCGCGCCACGGCTATCTGGAACGCGAACAGGCGCGCATCGAACAGGAACGCGATCTGGCGGTACAGCAGGCGCGGGTCGAGGAAATCGGCGCCGCGTTACTGGAAAGCCGCCATCAACGCATGGCGTTGATCGCGGAAACCCGGCGCGCCACGCTGGATGCCTTGCAGCAGGCGGAACAGAAGGCGGCCAGCCTGGCGCAGGAGCAGATCAAGGCGGCGGATCGCAGCCGTCTGATGCGCCTGACCGCGCCGGTCGGCGGCAGCGTGCAGCAACTGGCGGTGCATACCGTGGGCGGCGTGGTGACCCCGGCGCAAGCCTTGCTCGTGATCGTGCCGGGCGACAATCCGCTGGAGGTGGAGGCGTTTCTGGAGAACAAGGACATCGGTTTCGTGCGCGCCGACCAGACCGCCGAAATCAAGCTGGAAACCTTTCCCTTCACCAAGTACGGCACGATCCTCGGCAGGGTGACGCAGGTCTCCAGCGATGCGATCCAGGACGACAAGCGCGGCCTGGTCTATGCGGCGCGGGTCAAGCTGGACAAATCCGCGATCGCGGTCGATGGCAAAAGCGTCAACCTGACCCCCGGCATGGCGGTCACCGTCGAGATCAAGACCGGCAAGCGCCGCGTCATCGAATACTTCCTGAGTCCGCTGTTGCAGTATGGGGATGAGAGTTTGCGCGAGCGGTGAGGATTCCAAGGCGAAATAAATTGATGAAGCTTATTCAGCCCGAAAACCGCTAGGATTTCAGCTTTTCCAGCAAGGATTCACGCCATGACCGAGAAAACCGTCGATCTGCGCATCGATGCCGGCTGGATCATCCCGGTAGAACCGGATGCGCAGGTATTCAGCAGCCACAGTCTGCTGGTCAGGGACGGGCGCATCGTCGCGCTGCCGCCGACCGACCAGGCCGATGCGTGGGTCAGCCGGGAACACGTGCATCTGCCCGGCCATGTGCTGATTCCCGGCCTGGTCAACCTGCACACCCATGCGGCGATGACGCTGCTGCGCGGTTTTGCCGACGATCTGCCGTTGATGACCTGGCTACAAGAGCACATCTGGCCGGCGGAGAATCGCCATGTCTCGCCGGCTTTCGTGCGCGACGGCACGCGGCTGGCGTGTCTGGAAATGCTGCGGGCCGGCGTGACCTGTTTCAACGACATGTATTTTTTCTCGGAAGCGGTGGCCGAGGCCGCCGTCGAGGCCGGCATGCGGGTCGCGGCCGGGTTGATCGTGGTGGATGCGCCGACGCCGTATGCCGGCGATGCCGATGACTATCTGCAAAAAGGCCTGGCGCTGCGCGATGAGTGGATCGGTCATGCCTTGGTCAGTTTTTGCCTGGCGCCGCACGCGCCCTATACGGTCGGCGACCGTTCGCTGGAAAAAGTCGCGACCTACGCGGCGCAGCTCGATCTGCCGATCCACATGCACATCCATGAAACCGAGCATGAAATCCAACTCGGCATCGAGAAGTACGGCGTGCGGCCGCTGGCCCGGCTCGACGCGCTGGGCTTGTTGACGCCGGGATTGATCGCGGTTCACGCGGTGCATTTGAACGCCGATGAGATCCGGCTGCTGGCCAGCCACGGCTGCCATGTGGCGCACTGCCCGAGTTCCAACCTGAAACTGGCCAGCGGCTTCGCGCCGATCGCCGCGTTGCTGGCCGCCGGCGTCAATGTCGGCATCGGCACCGACGGCGCGGCGAGCAACAATCGCCTCGATCTGATCGGCGAACTGCGTCTGGCGGCGCTGCTCGGCAAAGGCGTGGCGGGCGATCCGGCGGCGTTGCCGGCGCATCGGGCGTTGCGCATGGCGACGTTGGGCGGCGCGCGGGCTTTGGGCCTGGAGGATCGTATCGGCTCGCTGGAGATCGGCAAGCTGGCCGACATCGTCGCCATCGACCTGAACCGGCCGGCAACGCAACCGTGCTACGACCCGATCGCGCAACTGGTCTACAGCGCCGGCAGCGAACAGGTCAGCGATGTCTGGATCGGCGGCGCGGCGATCGTGCGTGATGGGCGGTGCCAGACCCTGGATGCCGGCGAAGTCATCGCTCGGGCGCATGTCTGGCGCGGGCGCATCGCGTCGTAAGACAGGGATTAGCCCTTCGTTTCTCGCCACTCGCCCGGCTGCATGCCATCCAGCCGGTAATGGCCGATCGCCGCGCGCAACAGCCGCAGGGTCGGGAAGCCGGCTTTGGCGGTCATCCGCCGTACCTGGCGGTTCTTGCCTTCCTTCAGCACCAGTTCGATCCAGGTGGTGGGTATCGATTTGCGAAAGCGCACCGGCGGCTCGCGCGGCCACAGATTTTCCGGCGTGTCGATCAGCTTCGCCTGAGCCGCTTGCGTGACGAAATCGCCCAGGTCCATCGGCCGCCGCAGCGGCGCCAGATCGGCGTCTTCGGGCGCGCCTTCCACCTGCGCCCAGTAAGTTTTCGGCAGTTTGTGGCGCGGGTCGGCAAGCCGATGCTGTAGCGCACCATCGTCGGTTAAAATCAACAGCCCCTCGCTATCCCGATCCAGGCGTCCTGCCGCATAGATGCCGGGAATATCCAGATAGGCCTTGAGCCCGGGGTGGCCGTCTTCGTCGGTAAACTGGCTCAGGACCCCGTAAGGCTTGTTGAATAAAATGATGCGCGCCATCAGTCTAAATTTTCGATTCGATAACTTTGAACAGGAGTTGCCATGAGTAACCACCTTAGCAGCCATATCCAGACGCCGACCGCCGGCACCAAGATCACCGTCAACGCCGATACCTCGCTGAACGTGCCGGATCGGCCGATTATCCCGTTTATCGAAGGCGACGGCACCGGCGTGGATATCACCCCGGTGATGATCAAGGTGCTCGACGCCGCCGTGGCCAAGGCCTATGGCGGCCAGCGCCAGATCGAATGGATGGAAGTCTTTGCCGGCGAGAAGGCGACCAAGGTGTATGGCGCCGACGCCTGGCTGCCGGATGAAACCGTCGCGGCGATTCGCGACTACGTGGTGTCGATCAAGGGCCCGCTGACCACCCCGACCTCCGGCGGCATCCGCTCGCTGAACGTGGCGCTGCGCCAGATGCTCGACCTCTACGTCTGCCTGCGCCCGGTGCGTTACTTCACCGGCGTGCCGACCCCGGTCAAGGCGCCGGAAAAAGTCGACATGGTGATCTTCCGCGAGAACACCGAAGACATTTACGCCGGCGTCGAATGGGAGGCCGGCTCGCCGGAAGTGAAGAAACTCATCGAATTCCTGCAAAAGGAAATGGGCGTCACCAAGATTCGCTTCCCGGAATCGTCCGCCATCGGCATCAAGCCGGTTTCGGTGGAAGGTTCCGAGCGCCTGATCCGCCGCGCCATCCAATACGCCATCGACAACAAGCGTCGCTCGGTGACCCTGGTGCACAAGGGCAACATCATGAAGTTCACCGAGGGCGGCTTCAAGAAGTGGGGCTATGAACTGGCCATGCGCGAGTTCGGCGGCGAACTGATCGATGGCGGCCCCTGGGTCAAACTACCGAATGGCATTGTGATCAAGGACGTCATCGCCGACGCCTTCCTGCAGCAGATCCTGCTGCGTCCGGATGAATACGATGTGATCGCCACGCTGAACCTCAACGGCGACTATGTTTCCGACGCGCTGGCCGCGGAAGTCGGCGGCATCGGCATTGCCCCTGGCGCGAATCTGTCGGATTCTGTGGCGATGTTCGAAGCCACCCACGGCACCGCGCCGAAGTATGCCGGCAAGGACTACGTCAATCCGGGCTCAATCATCCTGTCCGGCGAGATGATGTTGCGGCACATGGGCTGGCTGGAAGCGGCCGACCTGATCATCAAGGGCATGGACGGCGCGATTCGCGCCAAGAAGGTCACCTACGACTTCGCCCGTTTGATGGAGGGCGCGACGCAGATCCCGTGTTCGGAATTCGGCGCGGAAATGATCCGCTGGATGGATTGAGGCCGCAGCTTGGGGTGCGGGTGTCAGGCGGAACCCGCCACACCAAGCAGATGCAGTAGTTCGATCAATTCATCCGCTATGGGTCCGAGTTCGTCCTTCTGCTGCTCAAGACCGTCGAGCAGATGCCGCAACAAAACAGCCGAGTCGAATTCGGTCGCGACTTGCGGCAATTCGCCGATATCCTCCTGCGGACCTGCGGGGATGTACATTTTGGCCCCTCCTGTGCCAACCGCTGAGCTTGTGCATTTAAGCTATAGCACAAGGATCGCGGCGTGCAGGCAACCCGGAGCGGGTCAATGCGGCGGCGGACGGAATTTATCCCGTCCGCCGCCAAACCGAATTACATCGGTACGATGTTGGAGGCTTGTTTGCCTTTCGGGCCGTCCACCACATCAAACGAAACACGCTGATTTTCTTTCAGGCTTTTGAAGCCCTTGGAATTGATCGCGGAAAAATGGGCGAACACATCATCACCACCGCCATCAGGGGTAATGAAGCCGAAGCCTTTAGAATCGTTGAACCATTTAACAGTGCCAGTGGCCATTGCTACTACTCCTAAACGAAACCGACGTAACTTGAATTAAAAACAAAACATTTGAACCAAACCGGTCAATAACTGTCCCGCAAGCCCAAACGTGGGCTTTTTACTCGCCCAATCCCCCTGTCGTCAATCGGCTTGAAAAAAATCTTCCCATCCTCACAATGATGACATTCGAGTTACCCGCACCCCCAATGGCAGCACGGCAGCAAGAGGATTCCGTCATTCAGGCTGAGCGCACCAAAACCGCGCCACCGCCGCTATATAAGGTTTTACTTCTGAATGACGATTTCACGCCTATGGAATTCGTCATTCATGTCCTGGAAAGGTTTTTTCAGATGGGCCGCGAACAAGCCACGGCAGTCATGCTCAAAGTGCATAATGAAGGCGCTGGTCTGGCCGGAATTTATCCGCGCGATGTCGCGGAAACCAAAGTGCATCAAGTAAGAGATTTCGCCCGTAACCACCAGCATCCGCTGCAATGCGTGATGGAGGAAAGCCAATGATTGCCCAGGAATTGGAAGTCAGCTTGCACATGGCCTTTATGGAGGCTCGCCAGAAGCGCCATGAATTCATAACCGTCGAACATCTGCTGCTGGCGATGCTCGACAACCCGTCCGCCGCCGAGGTGTTGCGCGCTTGCGCCGCGAATATCGAGGAAATCCGCAAGAAACTGGCCGAGTTCATCGAACGCCATACACCCTGCGTGCCTGGCGAGGCCGATGTCGATACCCAGCCGACGCTGGGTTTTCAGCGCGTCATACAGCGCGCCATCCTGCATGTGCAATCCTCCGGCAAGAAGGAAGTGACCGGCGCCAATGTGCTGGTCGCGATCTTTGGCGAGAAGGATTCGCACGCCTTGCACTTCATGACCCAACAGGGCTTGACTCGCCTGGATGTGGTCAACTTCATTTCGCATGGCATCGCCAAGACCCCCCAGGAAGCCGCGCCGAACGGTCGCGGCGAGACCGGCAACGAACAACCGGAAGGCGAAGAAAAAGCCGCTTCGCCGCTCGACGCGTTCACCAGCAATCTGAATGTGCAGGCGCAGGCCGGCAAGATCGACCCGCTGATCGGTCGCGATCAGGAACTGGAGCGGGTCATTCAAACCCTGTGCCGGCGGCGCAAGAACAATCCGCTGCTGGTCGGCGAAGCCGGCGTCGGCAAGACCGCCATCGCCGAAGGTCTGGCGCGGCGCATCGTCGAGGGCAACGTGCCGGATATCCTCGAAGGCGCGACCGTCTATTCACTGGACATGGGCGCGCTGCTGGCCGGCACCAAGTATCGCGGCGATTTCGAGCAGCGCCTGAAAGCCGTCATCAAGCAATTGGGCAGCAATCCCAAAGCCATCCTGTTCATCGATGAAATCCATACCGTGATCGGCGCCGGCGCGGCTTCCGGCGGCACGCTGGATGCCTCCAACCTGCTCAAGCCGGCGCTCTCCTCCGGCCAGTTGCGCTGCATCGGCGCGACCACCTACAACGAGTTTCGCGGCATCTTCGAGAAGGATCACGCGTTGTCGCGGCGGTTCCAGAAAGTCGATGTCAACGAACCCTCGGTAGCGGAAACCGTGGCCATCCTGAAAGGCCTGAAATCGCGCTTCGAGTCGCATCACAACGTCAAGTACACGCAAGGCGCGCTGTCCACCGCCGCCGAACTGTCGGCCCGCTACATCAACGACCGACACCTGCCGGACAAGGCCATCGACGTCATCGACGAGGCCGGCGCGGCGCAACGCATCCAGCCCAAGTCAAAGCAGAAGAAAGTCATCACGCCGAAGGAAATCGAGGAAATCGTCGCCAAGATCGCGCGCGTGCCGGCCAAGACCGTCGCCAACGACGAGCGCAATGCGCTGAAGAACCTGGATCGCGACCTGCGCGCCGTGGTGTTCGGCCAGGATCGCGCCATCGACGCGCTGGCCTCGGCGATCAAGATGACCCGTTCCGGCCTCGGCAATCCGCAGAAACCGATCGGTTCCTTCCTGTTCTCCGGCCCGACCGGCGTCGGCAAGACCGAAGTCGCGCGGCAACTGGCCTATGTGCTGGGGGTCGAGCTGATACGCTTCGACATGTCCGAATACATGGAGCGCCATGCCGTGTCCCGCCTGATCGGCGCGCCACCCGGCTATGTCGGCTTCGAGCAGGGCGGCCTGCTGACCGAGGCGATCACCAAGAACCCCTACGCGGTGTTGTTGCTGGACGAAATCGAGAAGTCGCACCCGGACATCTACAACGTGCTGTTGCAGGTCATGGATCACGGCACGCTGACCGACAACAACGGACGCAAGGCCGACTTCCGCAACGTCATCATCATCATGACCACCAATGCCGGCGCCGAGGCGATGAACAAGACCGGTATCGGCTTCTCGCTGTCGAACAAGGCCGGCGACGAAATGGCCGACATCAAGCGGATGTTCACCCCGGAATTCCGCAATCGTCTCGATGCCACCATTTCCTTCGCCTCGCTGAGCCAGGACGTCATCCTGCGCGTGGTCGACAAATTCCTCATGCAACTGGAAGAGCAACTGCATCTGAAGAAGGTGGAAGTGCACTTTACCGAGGAATTGCGACTCTGGCTGGCGCGCAAGGGTTTCGATCCGCTGATGGGCGCGCGGCCGATGGGACGCCTGATTCAGGACACCATCCGCAAGGCGCTGGCCGACGAACTGCTGTTCGGCCGGCTCAGCGATGGCGGCGAACTCAGCGTCGATATTGGCGAAGACGATACGGTCAAGCTCGACTTCAAGGAAGAAGCGCTGGTTCCCGCCTGAAACTTTGACCACCGACGAAACAGGGCGCTTGGCGCCCTGTTTCGTGGCTCAGGCTTGGCTCAGGCCGCGATCCTGAACAGATCGCGGAAATTCCGGCTGGTCGCCTCGCCCACCCGCTCCAGGGCAATGCCGCGCAGGCTGGCGATTTCCTCGGCGACATGGCGCACGTAGGCTGGTTCGTTGCGCTTGCCGCGATGCGGCATCGGCGCCAGATAGGGGGAATCGGTTTCGATCAACATGCGTTCCAGCGGCACGCGGCGGGCGACCTCCTTCAAATCCTTGGCGCTCTTGAAACTGACGATGCCGGAAAACGAAATATAGAAGCCCATCGCCAGCGCCGCTTCCGCCACCGGCCAACTCTCGGTGAAACAGTGCATCACGCCGCCGGCCTGCTCGGCGCCCTCCTCCGCCATGATCGCCAAGGTATCGTCCGCCGCGTTGCGGGTATGTATGATCAGCGGCTTGGCGGCCTGCCGGGCGGCGCGGATATGGGTGCGAAAACGCGCGCGCTGCCAATCGACAGCCTCCCGCGCCATTCGGTAGTAATCGAGTCCGGTCTCGCCGATCGCCACGACGCGCGGGTGCGCCGCCAGCGCCACCAGTTCGGCCACATCGGGTTCACGCCCATCATCGTGATCGGGATGCACGCCGACCGAGGCATAGACATTGGGATAGGCCTCGGCCGCCGCCAGCACGCGCGGAAAATTCTCCAGATTGACCGACACGCACAACGCGGCATCGACCTCCGCCGAGCGCATGTTGGCCAGCAAGGGCGCCAATCCCTCGTTGAAATCCGGGAAGTCGATATGGCAATGGGAATCGATGAACATGAAATTCGAGTTGGCCGGCCAGGCTCGCGGCGAGCCAGGCAGTTACATGGTGTGGGTCTGGCGCGTCGATTTCAACGCATTGCCGAGGATGCCTTCAATCTTGTTTCTGACCGCGGCGGCGCCTTCGTTGTCATCGAACTGCACGCCAATGCCTTGCTGGCGGTTGCCCTGTGAACCCGCCGGCGTAATCCACACCACACGACCGGAGATCGGCAATTTGTTGGCGTCATCCATCAATGTCAGCAACATGTAGACCTGATCGCCCATCTGATAGGGACGATTGGTCGGGATGAACAGCCCGCCGCCCTTGATGTGCGGCATGAAGGCGGCGAACAGCGCGGTGCGCTCCTTGATCGCCAGGGAAAGCATGCCGGCCCGGCCAGCGGGTTGCTTGGGACTTTCGCTCATATGGTGTCCTTGTCCATCAGACTTTGGATTGACGCTTGCCAGTGGTTGCCGATACATATCGAATCAGCCAGGATTCTAACAACAAGGTGGCATTCAACGGATGGCGCAACCAGCGTCCGGCGCTCACCAGTTCGCGATCCAGCGCCATCAGCGCGGCCAGGTCCGCCTGTCGTCCAAGACCGGCAATGGCCTCGGCGCGGGCCGGAAAGAAGCGTGATTCACCGGCCAGACGCTGCGCCAGCAGGTCGTGCAGCCAGCGTATCATCCAACCCCAGACCTCGGTCAGCATCGGCTTGAAGGCTTCCGCGACGGCGCTGACGTCCAACTGTGCGGGGCTGCACAGATGCCCCAGAAAAACCTCGCGGCGCGCCGAGCGTTCCGGCTCGGCCAGCGCCAGCGCCGCCA
>JAGUXX010000231.1 GCA_020061585.1 Betaproteobacteria bacterium
ATCGGCGCCGGCGCGCACCGCGGCGTTCACCGCGCCGGTTTCGCCACGCACCATGACGGTGACGTAGCCGCCGCCGACAAATTCGCGCCCGACCAGGCGCACTTCCGCCGCTTTGGTCATGGCGTCCGCAGCCTCGATGGCGGGCACCAGGCCACGGGTTTCGATCATTCCCAATGCAATTCCAGATACAGCAGCCATTTCAGTTCTCCTTCAGGTTAAAAAACATTTGAAAACAGCGTTTTGAAGCATCCCGGCCATCAACTGGCGTCCGGGTCCCAGTTGTCGATGATTCCGGCGATGGTCAGGTCGGTAAGCACCTTCACATCACCCGCGGCTATCCGCGCGGCCGAACCGCTCACGGTGAAAACCCATTTGCCCGGCGGTACGCCCACCGGATCACACGCCACAGCCAGGGCGCCCTTGGCATCCACCAGCACACGCAGGGACATCTGCTTGAGCCCCGCCACGCGTCGGGTGGCAACCAGTTCGGAACGCACCTGCATGATTTCCATCAGGCTCTCCCTTTCTCCGTCCCGCCGGGACGTTCGCCGCTCCCCTCTCCCGCAGGCGGGAGAGGGGCTGGGGGTGAGGGGGAGTCCACCTGCCAATGGTCGATGATTCCGACGATGGTCAGATCCGATGGGAACTCCTTGCTGCCGGCGGCTTCACGGGCGGCCGAGGAGCCGACGCAGATGACCCAGTCGCCGGGAATGCAGCCGATGGCATCCACCGCCACCTGACGTCCGCCGCCGACCTTTTCGCGCACCACCAGCAGCGGCCGATGGCCCAGCTCGGCGATGCGGTTGGTCGATACCAGCGTCTTTTCCACCTGCATGATCTTCACGGTTCAGTCCTCCAGGCTTTCGATGGGGCTGCCGGTGGGCAGGTCCTGCACCGACAGGTGGCAGGCCAGCAGGCCCTGGGCGGCGAGATCGGCATAACGGGCGCGGATGGCGTTCGTGACGCGGCGCGCCTTCTCCGCCACCCGCTCGCGGGCGCCCGGCACCCGAGCGTCGTAGCGGTAGTGGATGGCCACCGGGATGGGCAGGCCGTGCTTGACATTGAGGCCTTTGAAAATCTTGATGCCCACGTCCATGTCGGCCACGCCTTCCTCCAGCGTGTGCAAGTGGGCGTAATAGGCCACGTTGCGCATCTGCACTTCCTCGAAACCGTCGCCGACGCTGATGTAGCGCTCGGCGTGGCCGATGTCCGGGTAGCGGCCGTCGTACAGATCGTTGACGTATTCGATCTGCGAGAAGTTGTTCACCAGCAGGTTGGCGATCAGCCGACGCATGCCGTCGTGCGGCTCGCCATGACCGGCGCCCCAGCCGTCCTTGCGGCTGGCGGCGCGGATGGCGTCGTACACCGCCGCGCGGGCTCTATCGCCGGAAAGGCCGGCGGTTTCCTCGTACAACTTTGCGTTGTCGACATGGCGATAGGCCGACAGATCGCCGTTGGCGTCCGGAATGTGCACCTTGATGCTGTCGTTGTCGGTATCCACGCCGATCAGCAGGATGTCGGTGCTGGCGCCGCAGCAGAAGGCGTTCTGGATCGCCTGGCGGAACTGCATCAGGCGTTCCAGCGCGGCCTCGATGGCTTTGGCTTCGTTGCTGCCGTGGGCGGCGCAGCCTTCGTGGCAGGGGTCGGAAGAACTGGTGTGATACACCGCGATCTTCAGGTAGCGGGTGCCGGCATCCGCCGTCGTCGGAACGCCTTCGCGGAAGCGACGCAACTCGGTGGCCACCCAGTGGCGCACGTCCGTTTCCACATCGAACAGGGCGCCGGCATAGGCTTTGCGCCGGGTCAGGGAGGTCAGCGGCAGGCGCAGGATGTAGCGCGACAGACCTTTCAGCCGGCCATCGGCGCAGGGGCTGATGTCCACCGCGTGGAAGCCGCAGTCGAGGAAGAAATTACGCGTGTCCTGCACCTGTTCCAACTGATTCTTGATGTCCAGAGCGAACTGCGCAGCCGCCGCCTTCAGCGCGGAGAAGGCGCAGTGGGCATAAAGCGCCTTCAGGTCGAGGCCGGCCACCCAGGCATCATCCAGAATGCCCTGCGGCAAGGCGTAACCCAGACGTTCGCGGGCGATGTTTTGCGCCAGATTCGGGAAAT
The DNA here is from genome assembly GCA_020061585.1 of Betaproteobacteria bacterium. Lineage (GTDB taxonomy): Bacteria > Pseudomonadota > Gammaproteobacteria > Burkholderiales > Thiobacillaceae > PFJX01. The sequence goes on from JAGUXX010000231.1 coordinate 2,113, forward strand.
CCTCCAGATGCTGCACGGCGGAAAGCGCCTTGAGTGCTGGTGCGATGGCCTCGAAGCGGCCCTTCACCGAATCCTCGCAATACGCCAGACGGGCATTGGTGTGTCGATCCGCCAGGGGATGGCGACGCGCCGTCGCGTTCTTTTGCTCCGGCTTTTCACTGCCTTGCTCGCCGCTGTCCGCCGGCCGTGCGGGCAGCGCGGCCAGCGAGGTGCCGAGACCATAGGGGGCATGACCGTGTCGTCGGGCATGCTGGGCGCGGGCGCGCAGGGCGTAGGCGTTGTGCGTGTTCATGGCGATTTAACCCCGTGCGCCACCGGACAAGGTGATGGCCGCGCCCTTGCTGGCGTTGCCGCTGCTGCCGGTGACCCTGCCGATGGGCGCTTCCGGACGTTCCCGACCCTTGTTGGCCCAGGCGCCGGCGGACAGCCAACAAGGG
>JAGUXX010000198.1 GCA_020061585.1 Betaproteobacteria bacterium
AGCGGGCTGACCAGGCCGTTGGGCGGAGTGGCTTCCCCCTTTGTAAAGGGGGATTGAGGGGGATTTAACAACGGTTGCCTATGCGGAAGTCTCATAAATTCCCCCCAGCCCCCCTTTTTCAAAGGGGGGAGCAGGTATCGGAATGCTTAAGGTAGTGCCATTGGGGTCGGAGTGGATTGATTCCTGCTCTACAAATCACAAATCCAGATCAAGGCAAATCAAGAGTGGAAATGACGGGGGAAGCGATGGCACAGCAAATTTGTTCTGGCTTTCAGGCGTCATTGGTGGAACTGCTAAGCGATGACTAAAACTGCCAGAAACGGCGGCCAAGTCCCTGCTTATCCCGCGCATGCGGGAATCCAGTTTCAACCATCTAATCATTCTTTTGAACAACTGATTTGACCAACGACCTGGATTCCCGCATTCGCGGGAATGACGCCAATTCAAATATTTTCCGCAAGATTCAAAAATGGGATCAGATTCCGCGTGACTCGGCACGTCGCTGCGCGAATCTTAGACGGGGGGAAAACAATTCGAGGGGAATGTCGTACTGCAAGACCCGACCCTCAACCTTCGCGCCAACGTGCGATCCATCCGGCGGAGGGCGCCGACAAGCAACCGCCGGCTTTTCCGCCGTACGCACAGCGCCCTTACCTGTATTACCCGGCTTCACTCCACCGTAATGCTGACTGACTTCGGTTGGCCGGGTTCGGCTTTTGGCAATTCCACGCGCAGCACGCCGTTCTTGTAGCTGGCGCGCGCCGCGTCGGCCTTGACCGCGACCGGCAAGGGCACGACCCGGCGGAAGCTGCCGTAAGCGCATTGCATGACTCGCCAGCGGCCTTCGCTGGTTTCGTGTTCGAAGCGTTTTTCGCCGGCAATCACCAGCGCGTCGTCGCTGACCTGGATGTCGAGGTTTTCCTTGTCCATGCCCGGAACCTCCAGGCGCAGCACCAGACGCGTGTCATCCTCGAACAGGTCGCCGCCCAGCATCGACCAGCCGCGTGTCGGCAGGAACGAGTCGTCATCGACATTGGCGGCGGCCGGCAGGTTGGTGCCGTCGCCGGGTTTGAAGCGGGTCAGGGCGCCGGCGGCGGAATTCCACAGGTGCCGCCAGCCTTCGGCCATGCCGCTCCACAAGGCATCGAAGTTTTCTTTCAGGTTATCCAGTTTCATGGTTTACCTCCATTTATGGTGTTTGAACTCGCCGGGACGGCGATTCGCCGCCCGGCGCGCATCAGGCTACCCTGATTTCGATCTTGCGCGGTTGCGCGTGCTCTGCCTTGGGAATGCGCAGCTTCAGCACGCCCTGGTTCAGTTCAGCCGATACCTTGCCGCTGTCGAGTTCCTTCGACAGCGTAAACACCCGCCGGTAACGCGGCAAGGCGACTTCGGCGTGGCTGGATTCCATGCCTTGCGGCATGGCGAGCGCCACCTCGCCCTCGATGGTCAGGGTATCGGCTTCGACATGCAAGGACAGCTTGTCCTTGGGGACGCCAGGCAGATCGGCATACAGCGTGATGCCGCCGGCATCCTCGATGACATCCACCGGCGGCAACAGCGCCGCCTGGTTGCGCGCGGATTCGCTGGTTTGAGCGACTGCGGTTTGGTCGGTCATGGTATGTTCCTCCTCACTGAATGGCGATGCGGCGCGGTTGCGCGGTTTCCTTGCGGGCGATGCTGATGTGCAGCACGCCGTCCTGATAGCGGGCTTCGACGGCATTGGCGTCGACATCGTCGGGCAGGGTCACGATGCGCCGGAAGCGTCCGGCAAAGCGTTCGTCGATATGCACCGAGGCTTTTTCCGGAACCGCGTCGATCTGGCGTTCGCCGGCCACCGTCAGCACGCCTTTTTCGATCTGAACTTCCAGGCCGGCCGGGTCGACGCCGGGAATGAAGGCGTAGATTTCCAGCGATTTCGGCGTGCCGCCGACGTTGAGCGCGGGAAAACCGCGAGTCAGACCGCGAATGTTCGGCGAGAGATCGAACGCTTGCTGCATTTCGCGTTGCAGGCGATCGAGATCGGCGAACCAGTCACGCGGAAACTGTGTGCGATAGGGCATGGTCAATTCCTCCTTGATGGACATTAAAGACGCGAGTTGTTACGTCTTCATCACATAAATTGGGCTGCGTCGTGACGAGTTCAAGACCTTGAATTGGCTGACATGCGCCCCAGCTTCTCGGCTGGGCCAACAAAGGAAAGCTGATGCGGATATACCTGAGCCGGCCGTTCTGGCTGTTGTTGATGGCAAGTTGTCTGTTGCCGGCGGCGTTCGCCGGGGATGACGGCATCGATCGCCTGCGCGCCACCGGCAAGGCGTTTTCCAGCGTCGCCAAGCAGGTCTCGCCGTCGGTGGTGTTCATCCAGGTCGAGGGCCGCGGTCGCGGCGAGGCGTTCGCGTCAGGCAACTGGCCGATGGGCGACGAGCTGTTGCGGCGCTTCTTCGGCGACGATTTCCCGGCTTTCCCGCCGCGTCAGGCGCCGGCCCAACCGCGCCGGGCGATCAATCAGGGTTCCGGTTTCGCGTTCGCCGCCGATGCACGCCTGACTTATCTGTTGACCAACAGCCATGTGGTGGAGAACGCCGCGCGGATCCGCGTCAGATTGCACAACGGCCGGGAATACGACGCGCGCCTGAATGCCACCGATCCGAAATCCGATATCGCCGTGCTGGAGATCGAAACCCGCGACGTGCCGATCCTCAAATGGGGCGATTCGGCGCGGCTGGAAGTTGGCGAGTGGGTGGTGGCGCTGGGCAATCCGTTCGGCCTGTCGCACACCTTGACCGCCGGCGTGGTTAGCGCCACCGGACGCACCAGCCTGGGCATCAACGATTATGAAGATTTCATCCAGACCGACGCGGCGATCAACCCCGGCAATTCCGGCGGCCCGCTGCTCAATCTGGATGGCGAAGTGATCGGCATGAACACCGCCATATTTAGCAAGAGCGGCGGCTACATGGGGGTCGGCTTCGCCATTCCCAGCAATCTGCTGCGGGTCATTTCCGAGCAGATTCTCAGCCAGGGCGGCGTGGTGCGCGGCTATATCGGTCTGGGCGTGCAGGCGCTGAGCGCGGAACTGGTCGAGTCGCTGAAACTCGACAACAACCGGGGGGTGCTGGTGAATCAGGTCAACCCGGGATCGCCCGCCGAGCGCGCCGGCGTACGCCCCGGCGATGTGCTGGTCGGCATGGATGGCGCGGTGCTCGACAATGGCGGCCAGTATCGCAATCTGGCGGCGCTGGCCAAGCCGGGGAGTCGATTGTCGCTGGAGGTGATACGTGATGGGCGGCGCTTGAGTGTGCCGGTGCGGGTCGGACGCCTGGACGAAGCGGCGAAACCGCGCGCCGAGGCGGTGCGCGGCATCGGCCTG
>JAGUXX010000064.1 GCA_020061585.1 Betaproteobacteria bacterium
CTCCGACCTCGGCCCGGCAATGACCTGTCTGGCGCTGCGGCCGTATGGCGGCAACATCAACGCGCATTTCGTGTCCAACGTCGACCCCAGCCATCTGTACGACACGCTGGAAGATCTGGATCCGGCGACGACCTTGTTCATCGTCGCCTCTAAGACCTTCACCACCCAGGAAACCCTGCTCAATGCCAGCGCGGCGCGCACCTGGCTGCTGGATGCGGCGAAGAAGGACATGACGGTGGTCGCCAAGCACTTCGTGGCCGTATCCACCAACGCAACGGCGGTGCGCGAGTTCGGCATCGACACCGCCAACATGTTCGGTTTCTGGGACTGGGTCGGCGGCCGTTATTCACTGTGGTCGGCGATCGGACTGCCGATCGCGCTGTATATCGGCATGGACGAGTTCGAGGAACTGCTCGGCGGCGCGTTCGACATGGACGAGCATTTCCGCAGCGCGCCGCTGGCCGAGAACATGCCGGTGATCCTGGCGGTGCTGGGGGTCTGGTACAACAATTTCTGGGATGCGCAGAGTTACGCCGTGCTGCCCTATGAGCAGCGCCTGAGCCGGTTTGCCGCGTACTTGCAGCAACTCGACATGGAAAGCAACGGCAAGGGCGTGACCCGCGACGGCAAGCCGGTGAAAGTGTCGACCGGCCCGGTGTTGTTCGGCGAACCGGGTACCAATGGTCAGCATGCGTTCTATCAGTTGATCCACCAGGGTTCGAAACTGATTCCGTGCGACTTTCTGGCCGCGGCGGAATCGCATAACGATATCAACGGGCAACATGCGGTCCTGCTGTCGAATTTCCTGGCGCAGACCGAAGCGCTGATGCGCGGCAAGACCGGCGCCGAAGTGGACAGCGAGTTGCAAGCCGCCGGGATGAGCAAGCGCGACATCAAGGCGCTGTTGCCGCACAAGATTTTCCCCGGCAACCGGCCGACCAATTCGCTGCTGTATCGCAAGCTGACGCCGCGCACCCTGGGTCGTTTGATCGCGCTCTACGAACACAAGGTTTTTGTGCAAGGCGCAATCTGGGATGTCAATTCCTACGACCAGTGGGGTGTGGAACTCGGCAAGCAATTGGCCAAGGTGATCCTGCCGGAATTGACCGGCGAAACGGCCGATCAGACGCATGATGCCTCGACCAAAAAATTGATCGCAGTGTTGCGCGCAAAGGCCGACTAGCGAAATTGGATAATCTTGCTAGAATATTGCCCGTCGGTGTTATCGCTGACCGCGAGATCCGCCGACAATCAACATGTTGATCATCTTCATCCAAAGGAATACACAAATGAAATATACCGTCCTGCTCGCCGCTCTGCTGGCTTTCTCCCTTTCCGCTTGCGGCAAGAAAGAAGAACCGGCTCCCGCTCCTGAAGCCGAAATGCCCGCGATGGAAGCTCCGGCTCCCGCCGCTCCGGTTGAAGAAGCTGCTCCCGCCGAGATGCCTGCTGAAGCCCCCGCCGAAGCTCCCGCTGACGCAGTCGCTCCCGCTCCCGCCAACTAATCGGCAAGTAGCGAAAAAACCGGCCTTCGGGCCGGTTTTTTTTCGCCTGGAATTTTCCGATGCAACCCACTCAGATTCGCATGCACACTGACCAGGCAGACAGATTTTCGACAGCCCTGTTGACCCTGCCATCGAATACCTTGCAGCGGTTTGCATAACCACAGCGTAAGCACCTGTTTTTTATTGAAATAGTTATTGGCACAAATAGTGCTTAATGCATTGCAACCAATTAATGGAGGTTGCAATGAACAAGACCGTGATGCGGATCATGATGCTGGCTGGCTGGCTTGCATCGGCGAATGCGCAAGCCATTGTGATCGACGGCAATCTGGCTGAGTGGGGTCTCAAACAGACCGGCCAGGCCAGCGACTGGACTCCCGACACCGCGATTGTTCCCAGCGCCCGGCAATACACCGTAGAGGACCAGACCGGCGGCGCCAACACGCGGCTGTTTCCTGGTTGGGGGGGGCAGGCTTATGATGCCGAGGCGCTCTATGTCAGCCTGGACTCCAACTTTCTCTATCTGGCCCTGGTCACCGGCCTGTCACCGAATACGCCGGACAATCCGGCCGCCAACAGCTATGCGCCGGGCGATTTCGCGATCGATTTTGGTCTCGACGGCAGTTACGAATTCGGCATTCAAACCACCGGTCCGGATGCCGGAAAAGTCTACCAGGTCTCGGAATGGCATTACGGTCTGTGGGATGTCAATGGCGACCACAACCCGGCCAACCCTGACCTGCTGCATCCGACCTCGATGAAAACCACCACCCAAGTCGGCATCGGCAGTCTGGTTTATACCGATGTACCGTTCACCAATATGGGCGTTTACACCAGCGACAAGCACTATGTCATCGAAGCCGCCATCCCGCTCAGCTCGTTTGCCGGCTTTTCCGGCAAGTTCGATGTGCACTGGACGATGAACTGCGCCAATGACTGGATCACCGCCGACCCGGAACTGAACGCCATCCCGGAACCCGCGACGCTGGCGCTGCTGCCGCTGGGCCTGCTAGGCCTGTTGGCTCTGCGCCGCCGCGCGGCGGCTTAAACCAGCTTATGCCAGTACTGCCTCGATCCGCCGCAGCGCTTCCAGGATGCGTTGCAGGTCGGTGGTGTAGGCGAAACGGACATGTCGGCTGGCCTGGTGCGTACCGAAGTCCGTTCCCGGCGTGATGGCGACGCCGGCGTCCAGCAACAGTCGCTCGGCAAGTTGTTCCGCAGCCATGCCGAAGCGGCTGACATCGGCATAGCAATAAAACGCCCCTTGCGGCGCCGTCTTGACTGCAAATCCCAGACGCGACAACGCCGGCAATAGCGCATCACGGCGTAGCCGCAATTCAGCCTTGCGCTGATCGAGCAGCGCGCGCGTTTCGGCCGTCAGCGCGACCAGCGCGGCATGCTGGGCGACGGTGGGCGCGGCGAGAAACAGGTTCTGCGCCAATTTGTCGATACTCGGCAGCAAGGCCGGCGGCACCAGCATCCAGCCCAGACGCCAGCCGGTCATCAGGAAATACTTGGAAAAGCTGTTGATGATCAGCACATCTTCACCCAGCCCGGCGGCGCTGGCCGGCGCGGCGTCATAAACCAGCTCGTGATAGATCTCGTCGACGATCAGCCAGCCGTTACGGGCGCGCACTTCGGCATGAATCGCCGCCAGCTCCGTAGCGGAAATCAGCATGCCGGTCGGATTGCCTGGATTGGCCACCAGCACGCCGCGCGTGCGCGGCCCCCAATGGCGCGCCACCAACTCGGCGGTGAGTTGATAGCCGGTCTCCGGGCCGACCGGAATCCCCTTGGCTCTGGCTTCCACCAGACGCGCGAAATGCCGGTTGCAGGGATAGCCAGGGTCGGCCATGAGGATTTCCTCGCCCGGATCGAACAGCGCCGCCATCGCCAGCAGCAATGCGCCGGAAGCGCCGGGTGTGACGCAGACCCTGCCGGCCGCGATATCGACGCCGTAGCGTTCGCCGTAATACGCCGCTATCGCCGCGCGCAACGCCGGCAAGCCCAGCGCCGGCGTGTAGTGCGTGTAACCGGCGCGCAACGCGGCAATGCCGGCTTCGACAATCGGCGTCGGGGTGGCGAAATCGGGTTCGCCAACCTCCATATGAATGATGTCGCGCCCGGCCGCCTGCATTTCCCGCGCCCGCGCCAGTATCGCCATAACGCGAAACGGTTCGATGTCATCCGCGCGCCGGGCGGTTTTCATCACAGAAGCTCAGAGATGCTCGGCAATGAATTCACGCACGAAATGCTCCGGCTTGGCGCTGTGGAAACGCGCGACTTCCTCGCCGTTCTTGAACAGCAATACCGTCGGAAAACCGCGCGCGCCGTAGCGACCGGCGATTTTCATGTTCTCGTCCTCATCGACCTCGACCTTGGCCAGTCTGACCTTGCCGGCGAACTCGGGAATCACCTTGGTCAGTACCGGCGTCAGGAAATGGCAGGGGCCGCACCACTCCGCCCAGAGATCGACCAGAACCAGATGCTGGTGTGAAGCCTCGATGACATCGCGCTCGAAATGATGCAGATCGGTATCGAAGATGCATTGATCCTTGCAGGCGTTTTCGTGTTGGTGATCATGATGTTGCAGCGTCATTGCGGGTTCATTCCTTGCAAATAGGGCGCCAGCCGAAGCAGCGGGTCCTGCCGGTAATACAGGCGCATCTGTTCATAAACCGCCGGATAGGTTGCGGACAGGATATCCGGCGCTTCAAAAAAATACTCGCTCAGCACCGCGAAAAACTCGGCCGGGCTTTCGGCGGCGTAAGGATCGAGGTCCGTCTCTTGATCCGCATCGACGCGGCGGCAAAAATCATCGTAGGCCGTGTTGAACGCCGTCGACCAGGCTTCGACCGGCATACCGGAATGCAACACCGGCAGACCATCCACCGCGCCATTGCGCATATCCAGCTTGTGGGCGAATTCGTGGATCACCACGTTGTAGCCCTGGCATTGGCCGGATACCGCGACATCATCGAGCGACAACACCAGCGGCCCGCCTTCCCAAGCCTCGCCGCTCAAAGGCTGGCGCACCCGATGCACGATGCCGAAGTCATCGGTGACTTCGCGGTCCGGCACGAACTCGCCCGGATACAGAATGATCTCGCGCCAGCCGCGATAAACCGCATAGCCCAGATTCAGAATCGGCAGTACCGCCTGTAGGGCAATGGCCGCGCACGCCACGCCATCCAGCCGCGCGTCGGAAACCGGGGTCAAGGTCTTGTCGGCCAGCAACTGCTCCGCCAGAGCGCGCAAATTGGCGAAATCACTCGGCGTCAGGCCAGAAAAAAGCGGCAATGCCGCCGCTTCCCGCCAGTCCGATTCAGAGATCGAGCCTACTCGAAGCACTGGATCAGCCGCCCCGGTTGCCCGAGACCGGGAGAACAGCGTGTTCCAGAAACCCGGCACCAGCGTTCTCCCTCAAGCCGACGAGATCAGCCTTCGCGGTTGGCCCGCTTGCGCTCGTGCTCTTTCAGGAAGCGCTTGCGGATGCGGATGCTCTTCGGGGTGATCTCCACCAGTTCGTCGTCGGCGATGAATTCGACGGCGGATTCCAGCGTCATGATCGTCGGCGGTACCAGGCGCACGGCTTCGTCGGTACCGGAGGCGCGCACGTTGGTCAGTTGCTTGCCCTTGATCGGATTGACCACCAGGTCGTTGTCACGACTGTGCAGGCCGATGACCATGCCTTCGTACAGCGGATCATTGTGCTGCACGAACATCCGGCCGCGATCCTGCAATTTCCACAAGGCGTAAGCCACAGCGGCGCCGTCTTCGGCGGAGATCAGCACGCCGTTGCGGCGTTCCGGCATGTCCGGACGCACCGGACCCCAGTCGTCGAACACATGACTCATGATGCCGGTGCCGCGCGTCATGGTCATGAAATCGCCCTGGAAGCCGATCAGGCCGCGCGCCGGAATGCGGTATTCCAGGCGCACCCGACCCTGGCCATCCGGCACCATGTCGAGCAGATCGCCGCGACGCCGACCGATTTCTTCCATGATCGCGCCCTGGTGGGCTTCTTCCACGTCGATGGTCAGCAGTTCGTACGGCTCCTGCTTCTCGCCGTCCATTTCACGGGTGACCACGCGCGGCCGCGACACGGCCAGCTCGAAACCTTCGCGGCGCATGTTTTCGATCAGGATGGTCAGGTGCAATTCGCCACGGCCGGACACCAGAAAGACATCCGCGTCTTCCGTGTCTTCGACGCGCAGCGCGACGTTGACCAGCAGTTCCTTCTGCAAGCGGTCGCGGATATTGCGGCTGGTGACGAATTTGCCTTCCTTGCCGGCGAACGGCGAGGTGTTGACCATGAAGTTCATGGTCAACGTCGGCTCGTCGATGGCGATCACCGGCAGCGCTTCGGGCTGGTCGATATCGGCGATGGTGGCGCCGATGGCCACGTGCTCGACGCCGGAGATGATGATGATGTCGCCGGCTTCGGCTTCTTCAACCGGCACGCGATCAAGGCCGCGAAAACCCAGGATGCTGCCGATACGGGCCTTTTCCTTGAACTCGTCGCCGAGCAGCACCATGACTTCCTGGTTCAGCTTCATGCGACCGCGTTGCACGCGGCCGACGCCGAGACGGCCGAGATACTTGGAGTAGTCGAGTGCCGCGATCTGCATTTGCAGCGGCTCGTCCGGACTGCCGCTGGGCGGCGCGACATGTTTCAGTATGGTCTGATACATGGCTTCCATATTGGTCACCGGATTCTTCTCGTGCTCCGCCAGATCCAGCGTCGCCCAGCCTTGCAGCGCCGAGGCGAATACCACCGGGAAGTCCATCTGCTCGTCGGTCGCGCCGAGCTTGTCGAACAGGTCGAAGGTTTCGTTGATGACCCAATCCGGCCGGCTGCCGGGGCGGTCCACCTTGTTCACCACGACGATCGGCTTCAGGCCATGTTGCAGCGCCTTGCGGGTCACGAAACGGGTCTGCGGCATCGGGCCTTCGACCGCGTCGACCAACAGCAGACAGCCATCGACCATGCCCAGCACGCGTTCGACTTCGCCGCCGAAGTCGGCGTGGCCGGGGGTGTCGACGATGTTGATGCGATAACCCTGGTAGTCGATCGCGGTGTTCTTCGCCAAAATGGTGATGCCGCGCTCCTTCTCCAGGTCGTTGGAATCCATCACGCGTTCAGTCACCTGCTGATGCGCGGCGTAGGTGCCGGCTTGTTGCAGGAGCTTGTCAACCAGCGTGGTTTTGCCATGATCGACGTGCGCGATGATGGCGATATTGCGGAGGGCGCGGGCCATTTGAAGGTGTCCGTTCAGAAAAACGCAAGATTCTAACATTGCCGTCTTGCGAATACTTGACAGAGACAAATCAGAAAGCCGAAGCGCTTGGCCTATTTGCCCCTTTTTGCAGCGCCTGGGCTGGCTTGCGCGGCCGGCAAGTATTTTGCCAACTCGCCATTGCACTGCTCGCCCAAGCGCCGATACGACTCCGGACTGTCGATTAGCGGGTGACGCATCTCGCCCAGCGCCTGATAGACATAATTGAATTGCTGGAAAAACCGCCCGCGCGCCCGCGCTTCATTCAGCGCCCCATCGCGCTCGATGGCATCGGTGTCGAACACCTCCGGACTGAAACGACGGATTTCGTCGGGCATCGCGCGCAGCACTTCCAGGTCGAAATCGTGGTGCTTGAGCTCATGGCCCAGCACCAGCTTGTAGGCGCAGGAATCCTTCGGCAATTCGCTGGCGACGTAGATTACCGGCGCGGTGCTGATCCGCGTGGTCAAGTCCAGGCGCTTGCCAGGCACGACCAGCACGCCGAACGCCAGTTCGGCCTTGAGTCGACTCTGGAACAGTCCGACGCCATGATCGGCCTTGAAACCGCCCTGGCCTTGCGCCAAGGTGATCTGCTTGACAGTCTTGGTGTGATCGATGGTCAGCACGCCGTGTTCGACAATGACGCGATGCTCGATACGCCAGCCCGCGACCGCATCCGCGCCGAAGAGCAGAGCCAGATACACCGCCAACGCAAACCGTGCCGCGGTACGCGGGCTCATGCCGCGCCGCTTTCGTGCACGGACGGCAAACTGCGCCGGATACGCACGCCGGCGCGGTAAATGCGCATCTCGTCGGCGTCAAACGGCGTCCACGGCGCATCGCTCAATGGCTCGGTGGCGATCAACGCCTGATTCGCGCCGTGGTCGCTCGATTCCAGGTAATGCAGGCGGTCATGCCCGTAGGCGATCAGATGCTCGCCGTCCGACAACAGAAAATTGAATTTACCGTGCCGCGCGATCATGCCGCTGACCTGACTCAGCGCATCCAGCCAGACCGCGCCCGGCTCGCGAAAGTGGCGGGTGACATGGCCGAGCAGATGGCAGAAAGCAAATTCCGAGTCGGTCTCGCCGTCCGGATGACAGACCTGTTGCCGGCTGTCGGTCTCCATCGCCACCACCTCGGGCACCAGGCCGTTATGGGCGAAGGCCCAGGTGCGACCGCAGCAGGCATGCCGAAACGGGTGGGTATTGGCCAGCGTATTCACCGGCGGATACTTTGCCTTGCGCACATGGCCAATCAGCAGATTGGTTTGCAGCGAGGCAATCGCCCGCTCGAAGTCGGCGCTTCGGCAACCCGCTTCCGGCGCTTTTTCCAGCCGAAACATGTCGCCCTCGCGCCAGGCCAGGCCCCAACCATCCGGGTTGTCGGCGCCGCCGCCACCGCGCGCGCGAAAGGCGGCCAGGGGCAAGGCTGGCCCATCGATGACGCGACTGGCGGAAAGTCCGAACAGTTCACACATGCGGTTTTCCGACGCCGGGCGGATGAATGCGGGGACGATGCACGTTACTCATGCCGATGGCGCCGCCATTCCCGTATCGACCGGACGGCTTTCGGCCTTCCATTCAGGAAAACCGTCTTCCAGACGACGCGCCTGATAACCCGCTTCACGCAACCGCGCCACCGCCTCGAACGCCAGCATGCAGTACGGGCCGCGACAGTAGGCGACGATTTCCTGATCCTGCGGCAGCGACGCCAGGTGCAGCGGTAATTCATCCACCGGAATATTGATCGCGCCGGGAATATGGCCGGCCTGATATTCCGTGGCGGGGCGCACGTCGATGACCATGGTCTCGCCCCGCTTGGCCCGCGCCAACAACTCATCGCGCCCGATCGGCGTGAGCGAATCGCGGGAATCGAAGTGCTCGCGCACGATGCGCTCCACCTCGGCCAGATGTTGCTCCGCGACGCGGCTGATACAGCCCATCAGCGTCGGAATCTGGTCATCCGAGAGGCGGTAAAAGACTTGCAAACCCTCCTTGCGCGACTCGGCCAGGCCGGAGTCGCGCAGGATCTGCAGATGATGCGAGGTGTTGGCAACCGACATGCCGGTTGCCTGCGCCAACGCATCGACACTCCTTTCACCCTGCGCCAGGGTCTCCAGCAGCTCCAGGCGATTCGGGCTGGACAGTGACTTGGCGACCCGGGCGAATTGCTCGAACAGTTTTTTCTTCGGACTCATGGGTCGGGATTATCGTGGAAACGCGCCCTGCCTGAAGCCGGCAAATTCTGAATGCGCAAAATCAAAACACTATTCATGCGCGTTTGAATACTTTCATGATCGATACCACGCGCCTCTCGCAACACCAATGCGGCGTGCCCGACACGCCTGGTTGGCGCGAGCCAGCGGGCCGCCAAGCGGCTCCGAGCGCGACTGCAACGACCCGTGCCTATAGATCCGGCCGGATTTATCCGTGAAACCGTAGGGTGCGCCATGCGCACCATTCCACGTTAAACGGTGCGCATGGCGCACCCTACAGCCCGACCGGCAATCGCGGATAAATCTGGCCGTATCAATAGTGTGCCGGCTTCGGTTCCGGAGCGGTCAAAAGACGCGAGAGAGACCATGTCATCCACATTGTCTTTTAAGCTTGCTTTAAGGTTGACCATTTAATTTTCAGCCGACTCGAAGGCTGAGCAGCGGTCAACGGAGGTCGTCAATCCAATTTTATTCATCCAGCCGTTCATGAAAGTGAGCCACGTATGAACAACAGCAGCAAATTATCTTCCGCAGTCGTTGCGATTGCGGCTATTACAGCATTCAGCGGCTCGACTTGGGCGGCGACAACCATACAAATCGGATCAAGCGGCAATACCTACGCCTCCAGCGCGGTGCAATGCGCGGCCGATCCGGGTACAGGCGCGTCATCGCCGGTGGTCGAAGCGGGTCTGTTCAACCCGACCACCAGGCTGCGCGCCACGGTGACGCTCAACGGCACGCCTGTGGCAAGTGTTACGACCCTTATGCCCAGCGCCAATGTCTGGCTCGCCGATGGCAACAACAACGTGGTTGTAGCACTCAACAAGCGGACGGTCGATCGCTATACATTTACCGTGCAGCCCGGCATTTGCAGCCTGCCGGACACCTCCGGCAATACCTTCAGCGCCGACGGCACACTGGAGTACGCCGCCAGCGAGAAGTCATACGCGACCGTAACGCCCGGTTGCGCATGGAATGCGGACACCAGTCAGGCACAGCCCTATGTCAACCTGTTCGCTAACGGCGAATACCTGCTCAATGTCTCCGTCAATGGCGTACCGCTGACGCAACTGAGCACGACCTACCCGCATACGCCGGTGTTTCTGAGCGCGGGCCAGAATGTCATTTCGGCAGCCAATGGCTATCTGTCCGTTGATTATTTTGTTCGCGACGGTGGGGATGGCACCTGCAGCTTGCCGTAACGCTCAGGATGCCAATTAAAAAAGACCTGTAGCGATGCGGGTGTTTTTGTATATGAATCATCAGTCTACGTTTGGGTTCTGGTTCCCCGGAGGAGGTAGTCATGAAACATATTGGGTTGAAATTGATGGCGCTGATGGCGCCCATCCTGCTGGCCTGTCCCCAGGCAGGCTTCGCGGATGACGACACGGGCAAACACAAGGGCAAGCACCAGGCCAAGAGCGAGCAATCGACCAAGGCCAAGAAGAGCAAAAAATCCTCCGCCAAGGTCGGCGCCGCGGCCACCACCACCTACTCCCTGCTGGCCTGGAACGACCTGGGCATGCACTGCATGGACGCGGATTACTCGGTGTTTTCCATCCTGCCGCCCTTCAACAACCTGCGCGCCCAACTGGTGAATGCCTCCACCGGCGATCTGGTGACCTCCGGCGTGACGCTGAGCTTCGAATCCGTGGCCGACACCACCGGCTCGGTCAACAGCATTTCCTCGACCAAGACCAACTTCTGGCAATACGCCCAGCCGCTGTATGGCGCCAGCGTCAGCCCGGACGAGGGCCTGGCGGGCTATTCCACCGCCTCCTTCTCCGCCCAGTCCATGGCCCTGGACAGTTCCAACAGCATGTTCTTCGCCGACGGCATTCCCATCACGCCCTACGACGACAGCTTCAACTTCAACACTTATCCCATGGTCAAAGTGGTGGCGAAGAACGCCAGCGGCACGCTGCTGGCGGAAGCCAAGGTAGTTCTACCGGTGTCCGACGAGATGACCTGCAAGGCCTGCCACGGCTCCAATACCAGCGTCGACGCAATGCCCGTGGGCGGCTGGGTCAACGACCCGGATCCGGAAAAGGACTACCGCCGCAACATCCTCAAGCGCCACGACGACAAGCATCTGCGCCAGGCGCTCTACAAGAACGCCCTGGCCACCAAGGGCTACAAGCGCAACGGCCTGTTGGCCACCGCCGACAGCGGCACCCCCGTGCTGTGCGCCGGCTGCCACGCCTCCAACGCCCTGCCCGGTACCGGCCTGCCCGGCATCCGCGCCCTCACCGCCGACATACACAAGAAGCACAGCATGGTGAAGGACCCGACCACCGGCCTGCCCCTGGACAGCATCAACAACCGCACCGCCTGCTACCAGTGCCACCCGGGCTCGGAAACCAAGTGCCTGCGCGGCGCCATGGGCGACGCGGTGGACAGCGGCGGCACCTTCACCATGAACTGTCAGAGCTGCCACTCCACGATGTCCAAGGTGGGCAACACCAAGCGCACCGGCTGGCTGCAACAGCCCAACTGCCAAGCCTGTCACCACGACGGCAAGCGGGAAACCGCCGCCGTCAGCAAGACCGGCATCCTGAAGGTCTGGCTGGATCAGCGCTTCGCCACCAACGCCAACGTGCCCTCCACCGGCTTCAGTCTGTATCGCTTCAGCAAGGGCCACGGCAACGTCCAGTGCCAAGGCTGCCACGGCTCCACCCATGCCGAGTACCCCAGCTCGCATGACAACGACAATGTCCTGGCCATCGGTCTGCAAGGTTATGCCGGCACCATCACCGAGTGCACCACCTGCCACACCTCGGTGCCCACCACCAAGGATGGCGGCCCGCATGGCATGCACACCATCGGCGACAAGTGGGTGGACAAGCACCACGACTATGTGGACGAGCACGACGCCAGCGAGTGCGCCTACTGCCACGGTTCGGACTATCGCGGCAGCGAACTGTCCAAGGTGAAAATGACCAAGACCTTCAAGGTCGAGGACAACCAGACCATCACCTACACCGCCGGCCAGAAGGTGGGCTGCTACGACTGCCACGATGGCCCCAGCGGAGAAGACTGATATGGCTTGATTTATCACCCGCCAGATTCGGGCCGCCTAGTGCGGCCCGTTTTTTTGGCGCGGTCCGTTGCCCCCCATGCGGTCATCCAGGATCAGCGGCACCTGGATGTCATTCATGAACACACCCACCCAGCACGTCTGGAAAACCTTCATCAAGGTCTTCGAAGGCTTGCCACCTGACAGGGCCTGGGAATCGCAATTGCGCCGCGGGAGCGCTTGATCTTTGCCGCGCGCCCTCCCCTGTGACTTTCGACCTGAGATGTGGCGTTGGAGGACAAACGCTGTAGCTCGCCGAACTGAAATCGGGTTGCATCGTGGCGGATCATGGAACGAGATCGGGTAGCCGAGACCGCGAAATGCCGACGCAAGTGCCGACACAAGAACAGCACCCCGTCAAGTCAGCCGTAACATGCTGATCAATATAAGTATTCTTGGTGGGCAGTACGGGGTTCGAACCTGTGACCCCCGCCGTGTGAAGGCGGTGCTCTACCGCTGAGCTAACTGCCCTGAACATTGCGTTCAAAGAGGCGCGCATTCTAATGATGCGTGGGTACAGGGTCAAAGGCTTTTTTCCGGCGGCCAAAGGTCTGACGGCCGGTTAAAATGGCGATCTTTCGTCTCACCGTTCAGATCATGGTCCGCACCCGATTCGCCCCTTCTCCCACCGGCTATCTGCACATCGGCGGCGCCCGCACCGCGCTGTTTTCCTGGGCTTTTGCGCGCAAGATGGGCGGCGAATTCATTCTGCGCATCGAAGACACCGATCTCGAACGTTCCACGCAGGCCTCGGTGCAGGCGATACTCGACGGCATGGCCTGGCTCGGCATCGACTGGGACGAAGGCCCCTACTACCAGATGCAGCGCATGGAACGCTACAAGGAGGTGGTCGACCAGTTGCTGGAAGAAGGTCACGCCTACTATTGCTATGCCAGCAAGGAAGAACTCGATGTGATGCGCGAAGCGCAAAAGGCGCGCGGCGAGAAGCCGCGCTATGACGGCCGCTGGCGCCCCGAAGCCGGCAAGACGCTGCCGACGCCGCCAGCCGGCGCGGGGTTGACAACCAAGCCGGTGATCCGCTTCAAGACGCCGCAAGACGGCGTGGTGACGTTCAACGACATGATCAAGGGGCCGATTTCGGTCGCCAATGCCGAACTGGACGATCTGGTCATCGTGCGCGGCGATGGCGTGCCGACCTACAACTTCGGGGTCGTCATCGACGACTGGGACATGCGCATCAGCCATGTCATACGCGGCGACGATCACGTCAACAACACACCACGCCAGATCAACATCCTGCGGGCCCTGGGCGCGCCGATTCCGGCCTACGCGCATGTGCCGATGATCCTCGGCAACGATGGCGAACGCCTGTCCAAGCGGCATGGCGCGGTCTCGGTGCTGCAATACCGCGAAGAGGGATATTTGCCGGAAGCACTGCTCAACTACCTGGCGCGTCTCGGCTGGGGCCACGGCGACGCGGAGAAATTCAGTCTGGCGCAGTTCATCGACTGGTTCGATGTCGGCCATGTCAGCCATTCCGCCGCGCGCTTCGATGGCAGCAAGCTGAGCTGGCTCAACCAGCAATATCTCAAGGAAGCCGACAACGCGCGACTGGCCGAACTGGTGCAGCCCTTCCTGCGCGAGCAGGGCATAGCCACCGCCGGCCAGGACAATCTCCCCGGTCTGATCGCGCTGGTCAAGGAGCGCGTCAGCAGCATCGTCGAACTGGCCGATGGCCTGCACATCTACTTCAAGCATAGCCTTGCCGGCACCGACGAACTGCGCGCCAAACTGCCCAAGGCGGCGCTCCCCGCGTTCGAAAAGCTGCAAACGGAATTCGCCACAGTAGCTTGGGAAGCGCCGGCGCTCGGCCAATTGCTGAAGGACACCGCGCAGGCTTTCGGCCTGAAGATGGGACAGATCGGCATGCCGCTGCGCCTGATCCTGTTCGGCACCGCCCAGACCCCGGCCATCGACCAGGTGCTCGCCTTGCTCGGGCGCGACGAAACCTTGCGGCGATTTGCCGCCGCCTGGCCGCATGTCATGGCGACGGTGGAGTAAATCCGCCCACGCCCGGTAGAATCCCGGGCCGCAGATTACAAACACAACGAACGCTAATTTTCATGCCTCAGAAAATGCAACTCATCGGCTCGCTGACCAGTCCGTTCGTGCGCAAGGTACGCATCGTCGCGGCGGAGAAGTTTGTCGATTACGAACTGATCGTCGATACCCCGTGGAACGAAGACAGCCGGGTTCCCGAATTCAACCCGCTCGGCAAGGTGCCGGTCTGGGTGCAGGAAGACGGCAAGACACTGTTCGATTCACGGGTGATCGTCGAATACCTGGAACACGTCAGCCCGGTCGGCCATCTGCTGCCGAAAGACGCGCGCCCGCGCATCGCCGTGAAACGCTGGGAAGCCCTCGCCGACGGCATCTGCGATGCCGCCGCGCTGGTGTTCGTCGAACGCAAGCGACCGGCCGGAAAACAGGACCCGGAGTGGATAGCCCGGCAACTGCGCAAAGTCGAAGCCGGCCTGAAAATGATGAGTGATGACCTCGGCCAGCAGAACTGGTGCACCGGCGAGTTCTTCTGCCTGGCCGATGTCGCGGTCGGCTGCGCGCTGGGCTATCTCGAATTCCGCTTTCCCGAGATCGACTGGCGGCGCACCCACCCCAACCTGTCGGAACTGTTCGACCGCATGATGCAACGCCAGGCGTTCAAGGACACCGTGCCGGTCGGCTGAGTACGCGTGTTCAGCGGCCAGCCCGAAATTGGCCATAATGAACCCATGCCGACCGATCAACTCGCCACCCTTTACCCGTTCCTCACCAGCCTCGCCATCGGCCTGCTGATCGGCCTGGAACGCGAGCGTTCGGCGGCCGCCCGAGCCGGTCTGCGCACCTTCTCGCTGGTCGCCCTGTCCGGCACGCTGGGCGCGTTGCTGTCGGAAAAATCCGGCGCGCCGTGGATGCTCGGTGCCGGCCTGCTGATCATGGGCGGCATGATGGTGGCGAGCTACTTCAAAGCCAGCGAATCGGATGACCCCGGCACCACCACCATCGCCGCCGTGGTGGTCTGCTACGCGCTGGGCGCGATGGTCTGGTTCGACCTGGAACAATTGGCGGTAACGCTGGCCATCCTGACTACCGCGCTGCTGTATTTCAAACCGGAATTGCGCGGCGTGTCGCGCAATCTGACCCGTCTCGACCTGGTCTCGATACTGCAATTCGCGGTGTTGTCGTTCGTCATCCTGCCGATCCTGCCGAATCAGAACTATGGACCGTACAACGCCGTCAACCCGTATCAGGTGTGGTGGATGGTGGTGCTGATCTCCGGCTTGTCGCTGGCCGGCTATGCCGCCTTGCGCATCGCCGGACAACGCCACGGCACATTGCTCACCGGCCTGTTCGGCGGCATCGCCTCAAGCACCGCGACGACGTTGGCGTTCTCGCGCCATGGCCGGGATTCGCCGCAACTCGTCGGCATGGCCGCCGTCGTCATCCTGCTCGCCAACTGGGTGGTGCTGATCCGCCTGTCGGTGCTGATCGCGGTATTGGCGCCGGGCTTGCTGCGATCATTGCTGCCGCTGCTCGGCGGCGGCGCGCTGGCCGGTCTGCTGGTGATCTACCTGGCCTGGCGGCGGCTCGATAGTCAGGCCAACGCGCCCAAGCTGGAAATGAAAAACCCCACCGAAATTCGTGCCGCGCTCAGCTTCGGGCTGATCTACGCCGGCGTGCTGTTCGCCGCCGCCTGGCTGTCGGACCTGGTCGGCAGCCAGGGCGTTTACGCCGTCGCGCTGGTTTCCGGCCTGACCGATGTCGACGCCATCACCCTGTCCAGCCTGCGCCTGTTCAACCTGGGCAGCCTGCACGGCGAGCAGACCGTCAACGCCATCCTGCTGGCGATCCTCGCCAACATCGCCTTCAAGAGCGGGCTGGCCAGCATCATAGGCGGCGCCGCGCTGGCCCGTCTGGTACTGCCCGGCATGGCGGCGGTGGCCGGCGGGCTGACGCTGAGCTGGCTGCTGATCTGAATGGTCTGATGGCGTAGCACGCTGGCAAGGTTCAGGGTTCAAACGACTGGGCGCGGCCGGTTGACGTAACAATTCCGCCCTTCGACACCCGCGGGGCGACCGGTGTGCGACATAGTCAGACTTGCATCCCGTTGCAGACGTTTCACGGCCTGCAAGCGGTCGCCGCTCAACCCCCGCAGAAACGCCGCGATGTCGCGTACGTCATCCTCGGTCACCGCGCGTCGCGCCCCATGCCGCCAGCCCTGCTCGGCCGCCGACCAGTAAGCGAGTTGCTCGACACGCGGTTCCGCCAGGATGCGCCGGCCGAGCTGCGCCGTGATCATGATCCGCACCGCCTCTTCCAGCTTGTCCACCGCGCCGTTATGGAAATACGGCCCGGTCAGCGCCACGTTGCGCAGCGACGGCGCCCGCCACAAGCCACGCCGGCTGCCATCGGGGGAGCGGCCGACATCTTCGAGCAAACGATAGCGACTGGTGTAGTCGTTGGCGTAAGCCGGGAACAAACGGTACGGCGCGCCCGTGTCGTAGACGCTGGCGCTGCTGAAGTTCGGCCCGACATGGCAGACCACGCAGCCCAGCGTCTCGAACAGCGCCATGCCGCGTTGCTGGGCGGCATCCAGCGCGCGCGGGTCGCCGCGCACGAAACGGTCGTAGGGCGTATCCGGCGTGATCAGTGTGCGTTCGTAGGCGGCGATGGCGGCCACCACCACGTCGATGTCGATCTGCCGCTCGGCGCCGAACACGCGGGCGAAGGCCGCGCGATAGTCCGGCTCCGCCACCACCCGCGCCGCTACATCGGCCAGGCTGTGCATGCCCATTTCCAGCGGATTCACCGGCGGTCCCTTGGCCTGCTCCTCCAGCGACGCCGCGCGGCCGTCGAGGAACAGCCGCGCCTGGAATGCCGCGTTCCACACCGTCGGCGCGTTGCGTCCGCCCAACTGGCCGCCGATGCCGCGCGCTGTCGGCCGTCCGTCGATGCCGGCGCCGCCATGCACATCGTGGCAAGAGGCGCAGGCAATGCTTCGGTCGAGCGACAAGCGCTTGTCGTGAAACAGCCGCTCGCCCAGCGCCACCTTCTCCGGCGAGACCGGATCGGCCTCCGGCGCCGGCGCCACCACCGGCAACGCCGCCCAGACATAACGCCGCTTCTGCGCCGAATCAGACCGGCGCGGATAGGTCGGCGCGAAGTTATCCTTGCGCGCCGGCCGAGTCACCTCGCGCAAACCGGACAGCTGCGTCAACGTCGCCTGCGGCATCGCCACCATCAACGCAATCGCCGACGCCTTCGCCGCGAACGCCAGCACCCCCATGCCCATCCCCGCCGCCAGCAGATAGCGTCCCCGCCCGGTCAAGCCGCCCGACGGCGCCAGTTCGCGCAACACAATGGACAAAATCGCCACCGCGCCGAACACCGCCAACAGCGCGAATACCCCAAGAAAATCAAACCATGCCGCGTGCATTTGCCACCTCCAGTCAGTACCGCCGAGTGGTCAGCATGGACGTATAACGGCGGCGGTTCAGTAGCAAAAGCTACACAACGGGGGGTGAAAGCATCGTTTCGGTAACGTCTGGCCGTGCAGTGCGGGCATGCCTACCCGCGACCACGACACGTAACCTACACAAGGTGGCGGGCTTGGAGATATCGCATTCAATTTTTCCAGGCGGGTAGCCTCCAGCCCGCCCGGTTCGCACATTAAGCGGCTGATCGTGCCCGAAGCACGCTCCAGCCTTCACTCTCCCGGCGACACCAGCCGCCGCAACCCGAACAGGTCGCGGATCGCGATGGCGCCGCGACAGGTGCTGACCAGGCCTTTGGCGACAAAATCCCGCAGCAGGCGGGCGACGACTTCGCGGGTGGTGCCGAGGTGCTGGGCGAGTTGTTGCTGGGTCATGCGCAGCACGCCGTCAGAGGCGGACTGGATCAGAATGAAGTTGGCCAGGCGTTGTTTGTGGTGGCTGGTGTGCACCAGTTCCAGTTCCGACATCAGGCGGAACACCAGGGTCGACAAGGTGTGCACGGTCAGGTTCTGGATGGCGGTTTCGCGCTCGAACAGCTTGCGGTAGACCGCGCCGGGAATCAGCGCGACCTGGCTGGCGGTTTCGGCCTGCACCCAGGCCGGGTAGAGCAGGTCGTTGAACAGGCAGTTCAACGCCAGCACGCAGGTTTCGCCGGGGTCGATGAAGTACAGCGTCGCCTCGGTGCCGTTGGGCGACAGGGAAAACACCCGCAGCCGGCCGGACAGCACGACGTAGGCGCCGGACACCGGCTGGCCCTTGTGCAGGGCCATGTCGGCGCGCGCGCATTGCTTGCCGACCAGACCCTGGCCGAGCAGCGTCCGGCTGTCCTCGCCGAGTTTGCGAAACGGCTCGAAACGTTGCAGTTCGTCCAGGATCTTCATCGCGATCGTCTCCCTGTCAGCGGCGCTTGAAGAACATGTCGCCGGGTGTGGCCGTGGTCACTTCGGTGATCGAATCGAACGGCAGGCCGACCTTCTCGTGTACCCGCCGCACCGCTTCGGCATCGGGCGCCATGTTGAAGCAGAAGGCGCGGCCATCATCGTAGCCGACATGGGTACGCAGCGGGATGACGCCCTCGGCGTAACAGGCGGCTTCGTAGTTGGCGTAGAAGCCGGCGAAGTCTTCCGGCGTCAGTTGCGCCGGGAAAGTCTGGCTGGCGCGGTCGTGGGTGTCGATGAAAAAACGCATGGCTTGCATGGCAATCTCCTGGTTGAAGCTGCCGGATTGGCAGCGCGTTCAGGTTAGCCAGGGGGTCACGCGCGATCTGTAGCAAAAGCTACACGCTTTCCAACTGTAGGGTGCGCCATGCGCACCGATGGCCGTGAAATGCTGCGCATGACGCACCCTACCGCGATGCTTCGGACCGGCCTGGGCGCCGTAGCCGCCAACAGCCATGGCTACCGCGCGGCGCCCTCCCGGTTCAGCGTTTTACCAGCGCCTTCACGGCTTCCTCGGTGGTCCAGACGCCGTTGGCGATCATGCCGTAATTGACCAGCGCGGCCTTGTAGGCGTCGTCGCCGGGCGCGGCGACGGCATCCTTCACGACGTAGACCTTGAAGCCGTTTTCCATCAGCGCGCGCATGTGCGAGTCGACGCACAGGTTGGCCACCATGCCGCCCAGCACGACGGTGTCGATGCCGCGGCTGCGCAGTTGGTAGATCAGGTCGTTGCTCTCCGGCCCGTACATCTTGTGTGGCGCGACCACCAGGGTCTTGCCGTCGTCGATGTAGCGCTTGTAGGGACCGTAAAAGTCGGCGCCGGAACCTTCGAAGCCTTTCGGGTCGGCCAAACTGGTTCGATGCAGCGCCTTCATGTCGAGCAGCTGCCGTTGCAGCGCGCCGGCGTGGCTCCAGTTGCCATCAAGCGATGTGTAGACCAGAGGATCGACGGCCAGGACGATGCCGGCGGTCTTGGCGGTCTTCATCAATTTTTCGATGTTGCCGATGGTGCCGAGCGCTTTCAGGTTGCCGGCCAACAGTGGATACAGTTTGCCGTCCTCGCGCAGGAAATCATTCTGCGGATCGGTGATCAGCACGGCGGTACGGCTTTTCTCCAACATCGGCGCCGCGCCGGCGGACAGCGTGGCAAAAGCCAGCGGGAACAACAGACACAGGGACAACAGGATACGTTTCATGGTTTGGCCTCATAGCGAAAGTGAAGGAATTCGCCATCGCCCGGACGCGGTAAAACGCCAGGTACCGCTACGTCCCCCGCCCCGGCAATCGATGGCGGCGCCCACTTTATGAATTGCCCGGAAGTCGATCTGTAGCAAAAGCTACACGCTGGCGGGATGCGCTCTGAGCAGGTCGCTGAAACACGTCAGCGCGGCCAGTTCGTCCTGCATGAAATCGGCGAACTGGCGGGCTTTTGCCGGTATCCGGCGCGGCGTCGGAAAAACCGCGTGGATGGCGTACGGCGGCGGCGGGAATTCGCTCAGCAGCGGGCGCAGCGTGCCCGCGTCGAGATCCGCCGTCGTCATCCACAACGGCAGGCGGGCGATCCCCAGGCCGGCCAGCGCGGCATCGCGCACCGCCAGCAGGTTGTTGGCGCGAAAACGGCCGGCGACGTTGACCGCGCCGATGCCGCTGGCGGCATCGAAATCCCATGCCACGACAGCGGCGGCATGGTCGTAAACCAGGCAATCGTGGTCGCCGAGCTGCTCTGGCCGGCGCGGTTCCCCGCGTCGCGCCAGGTAGTCGGGCGCCGCCACGGTCAGGAACGGGCTGTCGCCCAGCTTGCGCGCCGCAACGCCGTCGCCGCCGACGCGGCCCAGGCGGATGGCGACATCGATATTGTTTTCCACCAGATCGACACAGCGGTCGCTCAAATCCAGGCCGATCGACAAACCCGGATGCAGCGCCTGAAAGCGGGCCGCGCGCGGCGACACGAACATCAACCCGAACGGCACCGGCGCGGCGATGTTGAGTTGCCCGGCGAGGCCGCTTTGCGCGGCGCCGACGGCGGCCTCGGCCAGTTCCAGTTCGGCCAGAATATTGCGGCAATGTCGGTAATACGTCCGCCCGGCCTCGGTCAACGCGACCTGGCGGGTCGACCGGCTCAGCAGCCGTGCGCCAAGCTCCTTCTCCAGCGCCGCCACCGCCTTGCTGACGACGGATTGGCTCAGACCGAGATCGCGCCCGGCGGACGAGAAACCACCCCGCTCGGCGACCCGGGCAAAGATTTTTATGCGTGCCAGCTTGTCCAATTTTTTCTCCGATTCATTCCCGGCCGGCATGCGGCCCATGCCACGCGGACGGGTTCTCGACCGCGCGCCGCGCCACGAAGATGGCGGCCACGCGGCGCCCGTTTTACCGCCCGTTCCCTAGCCGTTCCCTTAAACCCGATATGTAAAGGTGACACGATGAAAAACAAAGTGCTATTTGCCCTGACCAGCCACGACCGCAAAGGCGACACCGGCCAACCCACCGGGTTCTACGCGCCCGAAGCCGCCCACCCCTGGGCCGAACTTCACCAGGCCGGCTTCCAGGTCGATTTCGTCAGCCCCAAGGGCGGCCGCGCGCCGATGGAAGGCGGCGAACTCGACGACGCCGTGCTGCGCGGCTTCCTGGCCGATGCCGAAGTGCCTGGCAAGCTGGCCGCCACGGCGCGCCCCGATGACATCGACCCGGCCGATTACGCCGCCATCCTGTTCGTCGGCGGCCACGGC
>JAGUXX010000005.1 GCA_020061585.1 Betaproteobacteria bacterium
CCGCTGGAACCCGACCCAGACGCCGTCCTGGTCGAGTCCGCGCGAGGCAAGCTCCAAGCGGGCCAACTGATTGAGATCGAGTTCGCCCCGGGCGACTGCGGCCAGTAATACGGTGGCAGCCGTCTGGATGAAGCCGAGCTGATCAGCCGTGAATGTGGCTTTGTTGTCTGCCATGGTCATGCCTTTCAACTGATAGTGACGATATCGCCGTAGCCGGGGCCAGGCGTGAGGTCGATGGCACGAATCACCGGTACGAACCGGTCCGTGAGGATGCGGGTTTCGGCCACCGAGCCGTCCTGCCTTTCCTCATATTCGACCCGGGTCTCCTTTTCCTTGAACGTGTCGCCCTTGATGAGCAAGGTGCGCCCCGTCCGCGAGCGGATGACCCCGCCGATCTGTCCGGCGGCCAAGGCCAGCGCCAGGTGCCACTTGGACATGGCGCGCAACGGTGGCCGGTTCGGCGTCTGCGTGGTGGTGAACAACGCGGGGAAGCGCGGCCACAGGGTGTGCCCCGCCAGCCGATCGACTTCCGCCTCCAGCTGAGCGGCATCCAAGCGCAGCGCCCGAAACGCAAACTCAGCGCCTTCCGCGATGCCAGGGACCAGGTAGGGTTCGTCCCGCCAATCTTCCGGCAAGGTTTCGGGTTGCTCGCCCCGGCCCATGGCCTCAAGCAGCGCAGACACCTTGGGATCGGGTCGGTCGGACCGGCGCTTGATGCCAAAGATCACGCACTGCTTGAAACGCTGTTCCGGCGCCATGAACACGCGCACCCGACTGAAGCTGCGCGCGATCAGTTCCGAGAACTCCGCATCCAGCACGGTGTGCGGCACGATCAGCACCAGCACGCCGCCGAGCTTCAACCAGGGGAAGGTCTTCCGGCAGAACACTTTCTCCAGCCGATCGCTCTTGGCGCGTTCCGATGTCCCGGCCCGGTCGGCCACGGTGTGGCCATAGGGCGGGTTCAGGAACAAGAGCCCGACAGACCGTGCGGTGATGAACACATCGGCCACATCGCTATGAGCCACGGTGTCCAGCAGCCGCTTGGCGTGCCAGGCGCGTTCCGCGTCGAATTCCACACCCAGCGCCTCGACCGTGGCACCGCATTCGTTGAGGTGGTGCTTCACCTCCGCCAAAGCGCTTCCCTCGCCGCAACAGGGGTCGAGAATACGCAGGCCGGGCGCGCTGATATCCAGGGCGCCGAGGATGCCGTTGAGCGTGGCTGCGTCGGTGGGGAAGTAGCCGTTCTTGATGAAGTTGCGGGCCAGCCGCTGAAAGATCAGTGCCATGGCCGGCTCCTAAATGATGCCCAACAGCGACAGCCAGCTGTCGGGATGATCCGGTTCCACGATATCGCCCTCTGGCGTCTCGCAGACCGAATCGATGACCCAGGCTTCCAGCTGATCCAGATCGGGCACTTCGTAGATCTGGTTTTTCCAATTGAGGGTGGTGGGCAGATTGAACATGGTGAGCTCCTTTGCAGAAATGCGGAGACACCCTGCCCCTAGCCGGGGATCGGTATCCCCACGGGGTGGTTGAAGTGACGCAAATGAATAACGCAAACGAATGACGCAATCCCAGACCTTGCGGCCGTGCTCGTTACAGGGACTGACGAGCTTCGAATGGCAATCCTTGACGCGGATCAGACGGGCGGTGACCGACAGCCAGCGGTTTCCCTCAGCGCTTGTTGATGCGCAAAAAGCGTTCAGGGAACCCGCCAGGGTTCAGGCTTGAACAACGTGCAGGACGGTTTCAGCACTGCGCCCCCTGCCGGCATTGCCGGAGCGTCCGCGCGTGGAGGCCGGGACGCCTGACTGGGGTGCGCAGGTTTGCGCCAATGGCGCGGCGCTTGGGCCGCCGCTGCCCGGAGTTCTGAGCGCCCGTGAGAACAGGCTTTCCGATAGTTGCCAGGATTCCATCGGAAAGCCCGCTCATGGCGGGCAAAGGGCCTGTTGGCCGATTGTTTCAGGCGTTGGCCTTCTCCAACCGGGCTCGCACCAGCATGGCATTGACCTGGCGGATGACATCTCCATGCCGCATGACGAGATCCGGTTTCGCAGCGGCGAAGGTCTGGTGCAAGGCTTCGGCGGCCGCATTGGCCTCAACGCCCTGCTCGATCCGTTTTTTGACCTGATACTCCAAGCCCTGAATCGCTTCCTTGATGATCTCGCGCGCGTAGTGACACACATCTCGGACATCGTCCCGGCCGAGAGCACGACGCAGATCGCCGACCCCGTAAAGCACATCCATCCCCAGATGCAGCAACAGGGCGACGGATGTCTCGATATCGGGTTGGGCGAAAAGCGCGGCCACCGCAGCCTTGGCGGACTGCTCGCGGCGCTTGTCCAGAGAATCACGCTCGGCCTCGATGCGTTTTACTGCAATCTTGGCGCGCTCGATGTCCTCGCCCAGGTGTTTCATGACCTGAGCAGCCCTGCTCAGCGCCTGCTGTTCCTCCAAGGAGAGAATGTCGAACCTATCCTTGCAGACTTTCAGCATGCTCGATATGGCGGTCGCTACGGACTTGGCCTGACGGGTCAAGGTGACGATCTCTCTGGAATTCACCAGGAGACGATCCACTCTTGCACCCGTCCGCCAATTCGTCGTGGTTGTGAAGTACTGGACCAGCCTGGTGTGCCTTGGGGTGTCATCTCGCATGATGGCCTCCCGCAGCTCCGGTTTGGGTCCGGCCACGAATGAGCTTGAACGGCTCGGGTCCCCACCTGTCGCTTGGCCAGATGCACCAGGGCACATCGACGCAGAGATAGAACAGCCTGCGAGGGCGGGTCCGCGGGCGACCGTCTTGTTTCGCATCAACCTGATCGGCCGACTTACGGGCATCGTTCATGGCGTGCTCCTTCAGGCTTGTCAAGCCATCAGTCGCTGGCCAAGGCCCAGGCTTGCGCCTTGGCGTCGAAGCGATAGCCGAGTTCCTTGAGGCGGTCCCGCTGTTCCCGGAACACCCCACGGTCGACAGTGGGATCAAGCTTGATCCCTTCACGCCGCCAGACCTTCGCGCCCAGTTCAGCGCCGAAGAGCTTCACTTGGGCCTCCAGGGCCGGGTCGGCATCGACCTGACCGGCGGAGGAAACCACGACCACTGTGGTCTCCCCGGCGGTGTCCGCGGAAGACGGTCCCTGCGATCGAACAAAATCCTCCTCGATGGGATCGGGTTCGTCCTGCGCAGACGCAGATTCCGGGGTGACATCGCCCACCTCGTCGAGATGAACATCGACCAGATTGGCACGTATATCCGTCATCGACTTGCCACGCCAGATGTAGGAGGACAGATAGATGCTGGAAATGGCGAACTCGCCCTGATAGCGGCCTTCCTCGAACTGATCGAGAAGTGCGTCTTTGACCTTGAAGGTGCCCTCTTCGGTGACGAGGTCCCCCACGGAGAAAGCGCCCTTGGCGCCGGTGATTTTTTTGACGGTGAGTGTTCCGTTGACGTGCAACATGATGATCTCCTTTCGGATGGATAAACCGGCGGGTGACCCGCTCCCTGGCGGGAGACAGAGATCCCGCCGAGGGTGAAAAACACAGAATTCCGGACTTCTTCCGCAATACCTGGGAAAAACGAGCCGGACTTGAATGCACAGCGGTTTGTCAGGCCGCCACAGAGTTGGATGAGCGGGTTACGGATGCCTTACGCCGGCGTCCAGTCACCGGAAAACAAGGCCGCTTGCGCTGCCTCGAAATCCAGGTAGAACTCCTCGGACACGCGGGAAAAATCCCCCAACGCTTCATCGAAAGCAGCGATGAAGAATCCCCAGCCCATGCACTCCATGACGGTTTGCTCTTGGACTTCCATATCGATCTCCCCAAAACAGGACCGGGGAAAAGCGTGCCCCGTCAGGGAACAGGCAGCTCCCCGGCAGGATGGATGGAACAAACAGGTGCGTGGCTACTGCGTGACAGTCGCGGCCTGGGGCGAGTCTTCCACCTTGGGCAGAGGCACGGGCTGACCATCCACCTTGGCGAAGCCGATCTTCAGCAGGCGGCCCTTGATGGCCACGCCCTGTTGACCGGCCTTCTCGCCCCGCTCGTAGGTGAACAACTCGGGGTAGATGTCGCCAATCCTGAAGCCGATGAAGACGAGCTTCTTGATGTCCACTTCCGGCTTCAACATGGCGACGATGCGCTTGGCCTCGGCACCGGTGACCCGGAGATCGAACTTGGTGTAATCCAGGTCGGTCGGTTCGCCCCGCATGGCAGAGATGGAACACGCCAGGAATGGCTGACCCTTGCGGGGCTTCACCTCGCGGATGCGGTTGAGATAGCCGACCCCGTTGACGTGCAGGTCGAAGAAAGCCTTCTCATCGACTGAGATAATGGCGCTGGATGGTGCTTCAGACTGAGCTTGGGACATGGTTCTCTCCTTTGAAAAAAGAAGGGGGAACCTGGCCCCGGGCGGGGAAGTGTTCCCCGCTGGGTGGATAGATAAGGCAAATCAAGCGACAAAATCCCGGGTCTTGCGACCGTTCCGGTTTCAGGGACTGACCGGATTGCACGATGCCTTGTGGCAAAGGGCGAGACCATTCCCCGATCTCAGCGGGTGCAGTGCGGTGCAAGCGTGCAGTTCTCTGCCAACGAAATACGCTCTTAAATTACCAAGCTTGGGAGGGTTGTCAAGGGTCTGAAATTGCCTTGAAAACCGGCGTGCTTCATGGAGTTTGATGGGGTGCTATCTGGCTTATTGGAGGGGCATGTAGCAACTGAAATTTCTCGAGGTGGATTCCCTTGCGGTCCAGGGAAGATACGGGTTTCCAACGACAGAAATACACCGATTGGAGCCATTCAGCTCAGATCGGCGGCGTCCAGCTTAACCCTGCAACACCTGATGACATACCCCTTTGACGTCAGCAATTCATCCAGACTCTCGCCAAATTCAGTGCTTGCGCTGCTTGGAAGGAAGATGGCTTCCAGCAATTCGAGCAAGGGCGCCTTCAGAATGAAGCCAAATTCGTCAACAAACTTGAAGTCATCTTCGCAAGCTACGCCGTTGTTATGGTAATTCTGTCCTAGATTTTCCTTGCCATGCACTTCAATATGCCTGGGTGGCCAAGTGAGTTCAGGGAGAATTTTATCGTTGAAAAAAATGAGCTCGCCCACGTTAATAGAGATTCGAAATTCATGCTCGGGCTCAAACTTTTGGTGTTTAGTATTGACAGCATCCCACTGCACCCGCTTATCCTGGACGTATTGGATGGGGCTGGCCCGATATCCGACCGGCAACACGCGATGCAGAAAAGCGCGTAACTTCAAGTAATCGACGATAAACAGCACGCAGTCCGGACTGGTAGTGAATTTGCCGTAGTTGTCCCACATAGATTGGGACATTCGATCATCCCAGTACCAACTTTGGATATACAGGCTTTGCTTTTCCCTGTGCATCTCATTACAGGATAACTGTTGTGCTTCTTTTTCTGTAATCCTGCTAACGACAGGGAACCTTTGGTTCAATGTATCAAATATATGTTGCTCCTGCTGACCGTAGAATTCACGGTCACCTTCTGTCGGATCTTCGGGGTAGCCATCGATTCTCCTGAAGTAAAAGCCATCGTCTTTAATGACCTGTAGCGCTCGGTCTCCCGGCATGTAGCGCTGTAAAATATGACGCGAAAACATTTGTGTTCACTCTCCTTTATAACGGCTGCAATCGAAAAATAAACAGCCGCGCATCGGCAAAGTAAATTTCGTGAACCGGAACTAATTTTTCAAGATCAAATAACGGACTCTGGCATTGGGGTTTCCTGCCACGACGGCACCACTTGAACCCAGGTGCTTCGCTTGGTCGATGAGCCAATGAGGGCAGAAATACGTCTTGTTTGGCGCGAGTATCTTGGTAGCCTCCGGCGCTTCCCCTGAAAGGAAGTCGAACAGCGCGAACCCACCGGGAGCTAGCGCCTTAACGGTCTGCGCTATTAGCAGTCGCGCCAACTCGTCACCGTAGTGAGAAAGGAGTATCCCTCTGGAAAGCACTGCGGCATGTCTCCGTCCGCTCCAGCCCCCCTCGAAAACGTCGTCCAAACGCCACTCTGTGTTCCGAATGCTTTTCGATACCGCAACATTCAGCATCTCTTGACTGATGTCGATTCCGATGGATTTATCGAAAAGAGTGGAGAATTCGGTGAGCACAGCCCCAGTTCCGCAGCCCAAATCAACAAGGCACCCCGAAGAGCACAGTCTATGCCTATCCAGAATCAGCCGCTTTCCCAATTCCACGAAGCCCCGGTAAGCGTCGTCGTGATTAAGGTGACAGGTCGCGTTTTCCAAGTCGGAGTCCCATCGCGCAGCCTTTGAATTCCAACGTCGTACTATCGCGTCAATGTCGCGTGAGGCATACAAATCAGGATCGCTTTCGGGGATGCCGTAATATTTTTCAGAGAGAGACATGTTCGGCGAACGCTCCTTGAAGTCGGTCGTACGTGGAGCGTAGTTCGTTTATCCCAGGATAATCCCGCCAATTCCAACGCTCTGGACATCCGAGTTGTCGGGTGATTTCCCGGCGAATGAATTGTGACGGGAAATCCTCTGAGAAATGGACAGTGCGCGAGCCATCTCCATGCTGCACGAATATATAGTCTTCGGTGAGATCGCGTAGCGAGGCGAGTTCGCCGAGCGAACCTATTTTATGACCAGTATATTGGTGCAGGAGTGGCATTAAATCCACATCCGCCGGGAAAATATTAAGATGCGCGTGATCTACGCAGCACGTTGATTTACCCCGGCCTCGTCCAGGCCCATGTTCGAAAAAAACAGGATTCGAACCATACGCCTCATATAGCGTCGACTTCACCTCCGACATTAGATCCTCCAATTCTGGAATTTGATCGGCCTCAAGGTACGCCATGCTTTTCACGTGCTCGCGTGTGAGTAGCAGCAACCCGCCCTCCATGAACTGGCCTAACGGGGGCAAAAGCACAAACGATGAGCTCGTATGCACTACCCTGTCGTTAGGCGAACCACCCGAAAGCAGTTCGAAAATTGAGTCGGAGTCGCCAGAGAGTTCCACGCAGAATACGCACGAGCCCAAGGCCGTCCCCCGCGAGTAACAATTCTGATCGTTGTCGACCGGGTAAACCCATCCCTTCCCGCATAAAAGATGCCAATCGCGCTCCAGTGCCTGCCAGGCCCTTATTCTATGAACGGACTTACCCAACGGCCCTTTGACCTTCGGGCGAAACCACTCGTAGAGCGGGCCGGGGCCTGCACCGTGAAATTTGCTTGGAACAAGGCTTCCCTGAACGCTACCCATCCATTTAAGGCATTCATCACCGTCAGAACATGCCAGAAAAGCGACGAGACGACCGGATGGGGTCTGATTGCTCAAAAGCCTCATCAGTCCCTCGCTTCCAAGCGACCGGATTATCGACTTCGTATACGCACCGGGGAATCCGGGGTAGGCATCAAGCATAAGGCCTGCATCATCTACGATGCAGGGACGTCCGAGGGACCGTGCGGCATTTCGGGCCTTCTCCTCGATGATTTCTCCCCAATCGTCGGACTGAATTTCGTGAAAGGGTTGGAGTGGCGTGACTAATTCAACGCCGAGCCTTTCCAGAATAGGATGCAATAGCGTGTACTTTGCGAGATTGGAGGTTACAAGTGGGATAGTTTTTCGCGTCACGAAATCAACCTATTAACGTAATTGACTACTTCATCAGACGAAAGATCGTCGGTATTAACGATTTCAACTTGAAATTGAGGCAATCCGACTTCGGAGACGGCATCCCTTAACCAATGGTAGAAGGCCAATTCCTGTTCCGAATAATCATAATTTTGGGTTAGCTCGTCGAATACACGCTCGGATGGATCCTTTTCCGAGATTCGTCGCCGCAATGTCTCCGGAGATGCGGTCAAAACAACGGTCTTGTTCGGCACACAGACATGGCCACCCATTAATTCGAGCATCGGCATCAATTCAGCCAAGCGGCTCTGGTCGTGACCCACATGTACTGCAAGGGTCGACCAAAGACTGCGATCAAGGCAAACCGTGGATTGCGAGATTTTTCGTTGAAACAACAGCGTCAGTTCTCGCGTTAATTCCATGGATCCCGAAAAAAAATAAAAGGCGGACGCCATCCAATCTGCATCGCGGATCATCCGCATTTTCATTTGCGGTTCCATCCATGCGTCCGGCACTCCCCGGCGAATCGTCCAGTCAGGGTGCTTCACCCGGATGCTCTCGATCAAGGTCGTTTTCCCCACTCCGTTGCCCCCTTCAATAGCGATTAACTGCGTCGAATCTCCCAGAAATGAATTCCGAGGTTCACGTAGAAACAATCCAATAGGAAGGCGTATCCGGGAGGCAGCCTTCAGGCATCGTGTCGCGAGCCCGATGCTCTCAATCGGGTGATCGCTAAAAACGGTCTCCTTGCCGAGCATTATCCCTGACGCTCCTTGCCGCGCCGCAGCAGCAAGATCGGTCAACTCGCAACGCTGCGGCACTCCGCTTGAGGCGTAGCTTTCCAAGAATTGGGTTGCCACAATGACGGGCTTGCCAATTGCTAGTGCAATTTTGACAAGCCTCTCTTGGATTTGGGGCATATCTTCTGGCTCAACCACCAGGCCCAGATCACCGCGCGCGACCATGATGCCGTCTGCGGCCCGGACGATTCCCTCGCCATTGCGGATGATTTCCCGTGTTTCCAGTTTCGCCATGAATTGAACTGAATTCGGCAAAAATCCCCGCAGGGTAGTTACGGCCGCGTTGAATTGCCCGACCGACGTGATCATGGAAAGCGCTACCCAGTCGGGGACGAGACCCGAAGCCTCGGCCTTGCGCAATAGCTCGACGTCAGCAGTCTCGACCAAGGAGAAAACGGCACCGCCGTCCGGAAAGATGATCGAGTTATTGGTTTGCAGCCGACCACTCCCACGCTCAACGATCGCGCGAATGCCCCCGGAGTCGAAGCCCAGGACTCGAAGAAGGATGCGGCCGTCGAGCGCGAGGACTCGATGACCAAGAGCGACCATTCCCCGGAGTTTGTCCAACCCTGGAATTTCGACAAAATCACCTGAAGCCTCGCCGGCTGTGTCGGAGAACGAAAGCTCGACCCCGGGCGAAACATCGCGCGGGGTGATGCGACCCAGTCTCAACCTCTCGGATGGAAGATCGAAA
The DNA here is from genome assembly GCA_020061585.1 of Betaproteobacteria bacterium. Lineage (GTDB taxonomy): Bacteria > Pseudomonadota > Gammaproteobacteria > Burkholderiales > Thiobacillaceae > PFJX01. The sequence continues at coordinate 9,125 of JAGUXX010000005.1, forward strand.
AGGATATTCACGTTGCTCCCCTTGCGCTCGGCCACCTCTCGGACGAGCAGAGCATGTGCAACATGATTCCGGGCGCGATACCCGGTCGGTAATCTGAACCACCCTGCCCCGGCATCGATCGCTGCAGCAATATCCCCTGCAGTCTCCAGCGTGGGCCCGATTGTGACCATTACTTCTGCGGAAGCCGGTTTCTGATAATTCTTCATGGCCAAGCCCTTGCTTAGGAATTACTTCTGAATACTTTCATCGAATTTTTGTGTAACGGAGACGAGAAGACGTACTCGTCCTCCGGCGTGGCGACGTCGCTGCTCACGTACCCCTCACGTTCCAAAGCGCTCTCTGTCTCCTCGAACAACTTGATCATTTCAGAAGGTGACAAATAGTCAAATGAGATGTTGTCGCCTAAGCCGCCATAGCAAAAACTCTCGAAGTCCTTCGGGTTTTTTATTCGAATACCGAAATCCTGCGGGCGGGAATAGTAGGCCGTTCCCGGAAATGGAATTAATTGATGTATTGAGATTTCGTGCGGACGCATGCGCAGCATGAGATCAATAGATTTCCGCTGCTCTGCCAAGGTGCCAGGAAGTCCGTAAATCCATCCGGTTTTGACCCGGATGCCCGCATGAGCGGCGAATTGCACCCCAGCAAGCATCTTCTCAACCGTTGTGCGCTTGCTGGCCCTATCCAAAATGTCATCGGATCCACTCTCGATGCCGAAATAAATCCGTCGGCAATTGGCGGACGCCATTGCATCGGCCACGGCCGAGTCCATTGAGTCTGCCCTCAACTGACCGATCCACGACACACCGAGGCCGCTCGCAGCATATTCGTCGCAGAACGTCACGATGCTTTTCTTCTTCAGAAAGAAAATGTCGTCAGCAAAAAAAATCTCCTTGGCCCCGAACTCTCTCTCAAGAATTGCCATCTCTCGAACAACCCTCTCATGCCCGGAAACGGCAACACCCTTCACAAGTACGGTACCCGTATAGTTGCAGCAGAAGGCACAGTCGTAGGGACAACCGCGGGAGGCAACCATCGAATGATGGCTGTAAAGTTCGAGTCGATACAGGTTGCGGTCGATAATTGGTAACTCGTCGATGCTTAAAGGACGCAGATCCTTTGGGTTCACCCGTATTGAGCCCTTTTCCACAAACGCCACCCCTTGGATACCCGCAAGTGGCCGACTTGCGTCAAGCGCCTCCAACAAGCGGCACACGGTATATTCACCCTCGCCGAGTACCACAACATCCGCCCCATCAAATAAAACATCCTCTGGGAACAGATTTACGTGGATGCCGCCGGCAATGATGAACGTCTCTGGATAACGACGCTTCAAAGCTGCAATTTGCAGGCGCGCCACCGGATAATTTGGCGTGATAATGGAGAACCCGACGACATCCGGCTGAAAAGAGGACACCCGATCCCACAGCAGGCTCTCGCCCCCCCCTTCGGCATTTTGATCAAAAATGGCCACCTCGTAGCCTAACTCTTGCAGTGCCGTGCCGATGAATCCGACTCCGAGCGGATACTCCTTATACATTTGCTTGGGATTCAGCGAACGTGGAACGACAAATAATATTTTTCTTATAGTCATTTTCGTGTCGGGTTGAGGATGGATTCGACTTTCTTAAAATCTTTCCGATAGATATGGGCAGAGCTTATAGTGCCAGTTATTGATCCGATTCTTATGTTGAGCGCCTCAGAAACGATCGTGCCGAAATCGTGAACGCAGATAGCGTCCGCACAGAACTTCAGGAAGATATCCTGGCCTCGCGCGAAATAACTCAGATCCAGGCGACCCTGGCGGATAAGGAAATGTATCGCATTGATGCATGGAACTTTCATACCTGTCAGATCGACGAATGTGAGCAGCGCCCGCTTTGTCGATGGTTGTTCCCGCAACAAATCTATTACGTCAGTAAGATCGTTTTTGCCAAAGGGGCCTTGCCAGCAAGATCTGTAGCTATGTCCAAAACGGTTCGGTTCGGACGTAAAAAAAACTTTACGCATGTCGGACAAGGTTTCATTGAGGCCATACTCCGCCAGTTCGAAATAGTCCGAGGGCTCGACCGTGAAACTTGTACTCAGGTTCCGAGCCTCCCTGATTTCCTCATCAGAGTCATCCCCGCGCTCCATAACCTGCCCTAATATTTTTTTCCAAGCTTTACCAAGGGGTTTGGCTAATTGAACTGTCAACTCATTTCACCTTATTAATGTTGTTAAACAGGAATTCTGCTAAGTCAGACGCCGTGCTGAAAGACTCCCGCGGTTCACCCGTTAGCGGCCGTGTTAGCGCAATCGCAGCACGTTCCGCAGCGGCAATTTTGGTACACCCAGAGGCAATCCAACGCACGGCCTCGGCAAGGGCTTGAGCCATCAGGCTTCGGGATCCAGACACCAGGGGCGCATCAGTTCCGAAAAAAATCCGCGTCCGTTGAGGGACCGTCGGAGCGGGATTTGAGAGTGCCAATCTTGTTAGGGGGCACATGACCACGCCCGCGCCGGCATCCACGATTAAACCGAAATCGTTAGCATTCAGCGTATTCGCGTGTACCAACAGCGTACGCGAATCCAATAGCGACTCCATGGCCAACCATTCGACGATTGAACGCCCGAAGCGGGATTTTCCGATTCTGGCACGGGCCTCGGATTCGCCTGCATGCAGTGTAATTAGTCCACCTGGCATTGACTTGAGAAAAGCCCGAGCGGCTTCGGCCGCTTCGGGTCCAATCTCACGCTCGTCGGGAAGAATCATCACCGCCGGGGTTGGCCTTATATCTGGTCTCCAAGAGTTCCAGAGCACAGTGACTTTTGATCGCACGCCAAACATTCCGTAGACATATTCCACATCTGCGCTGGCGTGCTTCCCACTAAAGTCGAGTACCGTCCCCACACCTTCATTGCGCGAATACTCGATCCATGGCTGAAGGACTTCGCTAAGCTCGTCTCCAAAGAGCCACTTCGTCTGACGTTCATGGGCAAGGAACCGGGGGGCATCTGACCATTTCTCGACAGGCACCCCTGCAAGACTCCAGTCCGCAGCCAGGTCGTAAAGCCCGTGGCGATGGGCATCCACAAGCGTGCCATGCCACAGGCGATTTGGGCTATTACTATTCATTGGTGTCAGATCCTCCGGTTCTCAATTAGTGGAACAGCCAACCGCACAATTCCGAAACGGCGTACCCAACCCTGAGTGAGAACGACCAATTGCTCCAGATTCTTCGTGTTCTTCGAAGTGAGAGGCGCTCCACCAATAGGTAAAGCGAACCTCTCGACTTATAAGTTACCGGGTTAGTCCTTAAACCATTTATACAAAGCGTATACACCTCCAGCCACTGCGAGGGGGGCTACGCATGCTATGGCTACACCTGTTGCCATACCGCCACCGACGACGCCTCCAATTGCAGCGAGCCCAGAAGTTATTCCTGCTGCCGACAACCCTCCAACGGTCCCCGCAGCAGAAACCGTTGCTACCGATCCTGCTATACCAGCACCAGCACCTACACCTGCCGCAATTTTTTCATCAGCTTCGATGTTGTCACTTGTGAGTACAGCGGCTATTGCGCCACCAGCAAGAACTGGCGCTGCTGCAACTCCAATTCCGGCAGCCATGCCGCCGCCGACAAGACCCCCGAGGGCAGCCAAACCAGAAGTCATACCAGCGGCTGAGAGTCCTTCGACTGCGCCCATAGTTGATACAGCCGCTAACGAACCAGCTGTTCCAGCGGCACCACCACCAGCGGTACATGCCGCCACCTTCAAACTTTCATCGCTCATTTTGATCTCCACATGATTTCCCCCTAAATAAGTCTGCAAGCGGCTGGAGGTAGTAACCGCTGGTAGACGTCAGTTGCAACTGGCGAAGGACATTATTGCTGTTGCCCCCACCGACACAAGAGACGGCGCCTTTCCATATGCAAGTCACGTGCCATGAGCAAAAACAAACTAACTAATTGATTAAAAAAGCTTATTTCTTATTCCAGTAAGGATGGGACGTGATTTTAGTATAAGGATATTCCTGTTACATTAAGGAAATTCCTTTTTATGCTCGGTGCGCCCAAATGGATTTCCTGCTTGACGAAAAGAACCGGAAATTACTAGAACTGCAAATCGACGAAACAGCCACAAGCAAGACAGAAGCATGGCGGATTGGCGAGTCGTTGCCAGGTGATCCGGATGATTTAGTGACCTTTCTTGGCAGGCCGCACTCGCAACCCATTCGGGTCTTCGTACAGGACAGAGTGCTATGCGACTCCACGCGCAAGAAATCTCGCATAGAACTGGCTGCGGAATATAGGGCGTACCGTATGGCACTCTTCACTCCAACACTTAATCGCATCACCCCATTGGATAACCAAGAGCGCTCCTACAAACCGACTGACGAACCGAATTCCTTCAGTGTCTGTGTCTATGGAGTTGCCCCTGTTGAATCCGTCTGGATGTATCCCCCTTTAGAGGAGCTAAACCGGGACTCGACAAATGGATGGACGGTCAGCCGTTCGGAGATAGATGCCGCTCGACGTTTGGATTGCTGGTACTACCAAGACCGTTTTCGGAAACTCCGAAGAGACCGCAAGTATTGGGGAACTCCCGTGTTCGGCGATTTGTTCATCGTCGACAAAGAGCGAGGGCAAAGAAAACCTCTTCTTGATCGCCCCAACAAGGGGGCATTGAAATGGCTGTCGTCGGCCCAAATCAACGAGCGCTTGCATGCGATCACGCATTCGCGGATTCGGGGGGCTTGGGGACAAGTCGGTCGCGACGTTCCCCTTGAGCCTGGTGATTTTCTTGTTTCAATGCTCGGCTTCACCGAGGTGAAATTGGCGCGGTACGACGGACCGATGAACGACGCGACCAGATCCATATACTTGCTCCGTTTCTCGCAGAAACGTGCTGGGCGATCAGAGCGCGACTCCGCAGCGGTTTGGTTGGCACTCACCAGCGACGACTTTACGGATCAGTTGAGGATGGAGTTAAGTGATCGCGTCATGAAGCCCCTCACTGAGCATTTCCTCCTGGGAGACATACGCTTGCCTCCGCTTCCGGGTGGGGTTACCGCCGGAATGGCATTGGCACTTGACACGATGACCCGCTTGGCACTTAGCGGTGAGGACAGGGATGAAATCGATGCCAATCTCAAAAAGGTCGAGGAGGCGCTCATGGCCGACGACGTTACTTGGCCTGGAAAATGGTCTTGCCTGCGGCGCATTTGGAGATACTGGAACACCAGCGACAAGATCGGAAAAGTCGTTGTACTGAGTAACGACCGGAGGGTCGGAAGTGAATGCGTTTCGGCTTTAATAAATGAAAATATCGAGGTCGCCGATCCCTGTCCGTTCTCAATATTCAGTCACGGGCTAGTTCCGGGGGTTGCAGAGGAGGTTGCGATGGCTCCCGCCGTCATATCAATCACTTCGGCGGTAACGCCCCTGCAGTTCGCTTCCGAACAACTTGGAGCGGCTCACGCTCTCGATATCGTTGGCGATTCCCATGTTTTTGCGCTTTACGTCGAAAAGGGCGAAACCCAGAATTTTCCGGCGCGGCAATTTCTCGAGCATCTTTTCAGCGAGACGGAGCGGGAACCGGAAAGCGTCGACTTGAACGGGGAAATAACGTACCAGCTTGTTCAGCATGTGCGCTCGTTGTTGGATAATCAAATGGTCTTAACTTGCGACGAAGTTATTGACCGTCTCACGCAATTGGACTCTCCTGCCGAGCCGTTCGTGCGTTTCTCGCCCGTGGTCGCCAAGACAAGCATTCTCGATCGGGTTCGACCGGGATTGGTAAAATTATCCGGCCGTCTAAAAACCTCCGGAGTAATGAGAGAAACCTCTGCGGCTAATATAGTTGCGGTGAGGAAAAGTCGCCGGCCCCGTACCTTCGGAAAATTCGTAACATACGATGAAGCGCTAGCAAAAAAAATCGGCGAACTAGAGTCTATTTACCGCAGGGCTTTGGAGTTGACTCGGAACGAATCCTACAGAGTAATCGCCCTGCTTATTGAGGGCGAGACGGGTTGCGGCAAGGATGCATTGATCGACCACTTGGATACTCTACATCCCCAATCGCCTTTCGTGAATTTTGGCGTAACAGCGGATGCCCGATTTATCCTTGCGCAACTGTTCGGACACGCTAAGGGCGCGTTCACTGGAGCAGATCACCGACGTGATGGGATTTTTGGAATTGCTAGAAATAAGCATCGACCGATTTTCCTTAATGAGATCAATTCTTATCCGCTGGACGTGCAGTTTCGACTTCTAACAGTCATCGAACACGGCGAATTCTCCCCGTTGGGTGAGGAGGAGAAGGACACATTGGAGTACGCGGGCGTGGTTGTCGCTGCCAGCAACAAACCAATCTCGGCGTTGGTTGCAAATGGCACCTTCAGACTTGATCTACAAATGCGACTAGGGAGCCCGATTTCAATTCCACCTCTCCGAGAGCGGCCTCAGGACATCGAGTGTATTTTTGAACGGATCAACAGGGATTTAGCGAAGAATGAAAGATCCATGCAGATTGGACTCGAATCCTCAGCCCGCAAGCGTCTATTGGGGTATTCCTGGCCGGGGAACGCGAGAGAACTCCAAAGCCTAATAATGAGGGCAAATCTCTTGGGCCGATCCGATATCGATGATTGTTTTCTTGAAGAGAACTTCCCGCATATCTTCTCCGGCCAGATCCAAAGCGAACAATACATCGCAGGTGCCCTAAGAGTTTCTGTTCCAGAAGAACTCAAGTGTCTGGAAGAAATCCTTGACATTCAAGGAATAACTCGTCAACGGCAGTATGAGATGCTGATGGAGCGCTTAAAAAACAAAAAAGCAAAATCAAATGAGTTGCCGGATTGGGTGAGGAGCAGACAAAAAAAGATCGAACAGTTCAAAGCCGAGCTTCCTCGCGTGAATGAGTACTTAGATAACCTTAATTCCAAGCGACCCCGCTTTTAATTGTTGAGGATGAGCCGTAAATTCCTGTTACGATTTATTGATCAGCGGTGCTTCAGGCAGATATTCGGACGTCGATGTGGCATCCGCTTATTATATTTCGATGGCGCCTCTGCCACCTTTTTCAGACGTAGGTCAGGCCAGTTTCGTATGAGGGAATCAATGCCCGCTCGTTCAACTATTGCGATCTTCTGCTGCGGGCAAGCTTCGCAATTCAACCCGCACCCCGTTCTTCCTCGCTTCGCCTGGCTTCGAATTCCACGCTCTTCACCCGGGTAAGTGACAGCAGCACGTCGTCAGCCAGCAGTCGCATTTTCTCGCGCGGTTCACCCGTTTCCTTGTCGCTCCAGGAATCCAGTTCGATGCGCCCGATCACATGCACCCGCGCGCCCTTGCGCAGCAGCCTGGCCGCCTGCTCCGCCTTGTAGTCCCAGAGGGAGACATCCATCCAGATGCCGCCGGTCTGTTCGACGCCGCCATGCCCGTCGGGTCGGTAGTTGTCGAAGAACACCCGCAGTTCCGCCACCTTGCGGTCCTCGCCGTTGACCTGAACGGTTTTGATTGCTGGGCTGTCACCCAGGTTACCTGTGCCTTGATACATGTTTGGCATAACTGCTCCTTTCGCTTGCCGGTCGATAAATCCGGACCCGCTGTCGGGTCCGGGGGTTGAATTCAATTCCCAAATCGGCTGTGCATGGGTTTGCCGCGCTTGGGGTGTTCGCAGTGCGAACACTCATTTGCCCCCTCGCCATCAACGATTTCCAGACCAAGCCTGTTCATAGGATTGATCCGCCAGGGTGGTCTCGTCCTGGCACCGCTCGGCCAAGCGCAATTCATGTCGGGCGGCCATTTCTCGGTAGTTGAGGCTGAGCGCTGCGGCATGGGCCTGCCGATACCACTGGGCCAGGGCAGGCGGCAGCAGCACGATACGGGTAACGATGACTGCCCAGGTGACATGCCGCGCAGGTCGGCCGGCCAGGCGCCAGCGCAGGGAACGCTGGCCGTTCCTGCCACGGTCATGCACGGTGAGGATGTAGTCGTGCCCTCGCACCGACCGCGTTTCCCGGGATAGCGCCTGCATTGCCACATGGATCTCGGCCAGGTGGGCGCGGGCGTGATTGGCCCAGGCCGCGCCCTTACCCTTAAAGCCCTTTATAGTCACTCCCCGGTTGTTGACATCGGCCATATTCAACTCCGTGGCCTCACAACAACGCCCCCTCGCCACCGCCTGCATCAGCACCGCCGATGAGCTCTCCATCCAGGGCGCCCTCGGCCACCTTCTGCAACAGGCTGAGCTCCTGCTCGCTCAGGTTCACGCGACGTCGACTATGGCGCGGCGCCACGGCACCGGTGAAGACCGCCTTGGGCAGCTCGCCGAAGATGCCGGTCACCGCCTTGACGCGTTTACCTGCCTCCGGATTCGCTCCGGGCAGCCAATCGGTGCGTGATAGATCGCGCAGTTCCTGGCGGATCAGGTAGCGCTCGAAGCGGACTGGTGTTTCGAATACGCCTCGGATTTTGCGGGTCACTTCCCGGATGCGCTGCCGACCCTCGTCATCGGTCATCAAGTCCTTGCGCACCAGGGTCTTGATCTGGCGCACCCGGTAATCGAACTCGACGATCAGGCCGGCGACGGTATAGCCATAGGGGGAACGGAAGCCCAGTTCCAGTGAGACCGGCTCGCGGGATTTCAGGATGGAGAAGATCAGCCCCTTCCTGGCTGCGCCTTGCAGGCGCTGCTCGCACTCTTGCCCCAGTTCGTCCAGTGCCACCTTGAGTTGCTGGATGCGCTCGCCGGTGTCGATCAGCGCCCAGTCCGCGTAGGGGTTGTCGTTGCCGGACAGGTACCAGATCGAGCGCAAGGCGGCGGCCACCCGCTTGCCGCCGACGATGGGCTGGGTGTTGCCCTGGGGATCTCGCGCCCGGCCCATGAACAGCCGGTGCGCTTCCTTGGTGTGCAACACCATGGCGTCAGGCTCGTCATCGATCAGCCCGCCCGCCTGGACGGCGGCCTCGTTGTCCGCCACCACCGCATCCGCACCTTTGCGCAATCGGTAGGCGGTCTGCATTTGGCGCAACTGGCGCAGGCGCTCGCTGAATTCCACCACTCTGGGCCAGCGGGGATCGGACTCGTCCGGCTGTTCGGCCTCCAACAGGTCGGCAAGCGCCACGCGCTCGGCCTCCAGGTCGTAGCCATCGTGAAATGGACGGGGCTGAGGGGTGGATGGGTTTGCAGATGGGTTCATGGATGTCCTCGTGGATTCAAATTGCGCCAGGCGTTGCGTCACTCGTTGCGCCAGTTTCAAATTGGTTGGGATTGGTTGCGCCAGCTGCCGGTTGGTATCGAGTGTTCGCACTGCTGACACCCGTCGGTAAGGCCATCCACCCGCTCAGCGCCATGTGTCTGTACCATCGGGCAAGGCGAGCAGGATCTCATTGAGCAGGCCCGGCCAGAGGTCGTGATCCTCGGGCACGCTGGCCAATATCTGGCGCAAGGCAAGCTCGACGACCCGATAGCGGCTGTCGGCCATTTCGATCAGGCCGGCCCGGTTGAGTACGTGGCTGTATTTATGGACCGTCGTGGGATTGACCGCCCGGCCCACCCCCTTTGCGATCTCCCGCACACTCGCCGTCACCCATTGCTCCAGGGCGCCGGCGCTGAGCAGATACCAGAGCACCGCCGCCGGCCCCAACCTGCGGTCGAGGGCGTAATACAGACGGGTAAACAAGCGCTCGTCGAGGCTGAACTCTGACCGTGCCAGTCCTGACCGGGATGGTGGTGCACTGGCCCGTTGCCCACGGCCTTGCGTCCAGTGACGCCACAGCACCTCATCGCATTCATTCTGGTAGGCGCGGACCTTGGCACGTAACTCGGGGCGGACTCGCCTGGCCTCGATAGTCATCAGCCAACCCGCGACCTTGCGTTGGGGGATGCACAGAGTTTCCTGGAGCCCACCTTGCGAAGGTATGGTCATCATGACCACACCCCATCTATTCGTGTCATCGGTCAGCCTTCTGTACTGACTCTTCCAATCCAACCCCATACCCTCGACGATGGGGCGCATGGGGGTATAGGGTTCCCCTGCACGCTCCACCACGAATAGCGTCGCCCCCTGAAAGGGCACCGGGATCAGAGACCCCGGTCCCGAGGTCGGGAGAGTGGCACTGGATTCCGGATCCTCGCCCGAATGCGCATGCCATGACTGCCCAGCACCGGGCCGCCTTGCCCCGACGACTTCATCCGGTTCTTCCGCCCCCCTTGGTTCAGGTCGGTCTTCATGCCAGTCGCCTAGCGGTTTCGCCTCGAAGGCCGTCAGGCACAGGGCTTTGAGGCGCAGACCGGACAGGGTATCCAGCGGCAGCATGGCGACCCCGTCCCGGCTCAGTCGCACATCCAGGCCTTCCTGCCGCACATGGCGCAGCCACCAGGCCTCGCTCAGTGTCTGGCGCAGGGTCTCGATAATCAGGTGCACATGGTCGATGGGCTGTCCGAGATGGCGGGCCAGGGCCGATGCTCTGATCCAGTGCTGCCCGTCACTCACCACCAGGTCCTGGGTCAGGATGGGTAAAAGGGAAATCGTCGATGTTTGGGTCGTATTCATCGTGTCTCCTTGTTGGGGGTTAATACCTTCACGCCATGAACAAATCGGGAAGCGCCAGAGGCCAGAGGCTGGAGGCTGGCTCCGCGCCGATGGAGTGTTCGCACTGCGAACACGCCGTGGGCCGATACCGAAGCTCGTCACCTTCCCGCCTCCTGCCGGATGCCAAGCTGGGCTCGCATCCGGGCCAGATGCTCGCGCGCAGCCAGACGCGCCGCCGGATCATGGTCATGGCGCGCACTCTCCCGGACCTGGCGCTGGGCTTCGGCTCTGGCCAAGGCCTCTTGCCGCGACTGGGCGATGCGGAAGGCGATGGTGGGCGTGAAGCGGCCCGCCCGGGCCGCCTGGATCAGGGCCTGGAGATAGCCCAGCGGGTTCCAGACCTCTTTGGCCCTGACCATGCCGCTGTGCTCATCCAGCACCCGTTGGCGCAGATCGGGAGCGATGTCGGCCAGCCACTGCCGGGCAATGGCCTGCTCCGCGGGCAGCAACTTGCCGGAGAAGACCAGGGGCTGTTCAGGCTCGCCATTCCCCCTCCTCCAACCGCCGTCGGCATCCGATCCGTCGGGTTGCGCTGGGGAGGGGGCTGGGGGTGGGTAAGGGTTTAACTCTTGAGGTATTTCGCTCGCGCGCGAGGACAGGCCGCGAACCGCCTGGGCATGCGGGATTGCGCCAGATGGCGAGTTTGGCCAAACCGGCCGACTGGTTGGCGGGTTTGGCGATGCCTGGTTGGCGACTTCGTCCAATTCCAGTTGGCCGGTTTGTCGATTCTCAGGATGGCGGGATGCGCCGGTCTGGATGGCGGGTTGGTTGGAAGCCTGGATGGCGGATTGGTGCAGACTGACGTGTTCACGGGGTTTAACGTCCGCCACGCCGTCATGGCACGCCTCGATGGCTGCGATCAATCGGTCGAAGCTCAAACGCAGCACTCGGTTTGTGGGCAGGCTCTTGGTGTAGCGCGCTTCCAGGAAACCCCGTTCCGCGAGTCTTGACCGGGCGCCATCGATTTCGTAACGGCTCAACTGGCAATGGCGTCCGATGAGCTGGGGGTAGTACCTGAGCCAGCCCTCGGTCGGTCCATTAAACGCCAAGTCTTTGCGACAGGCGAGCAGGAGATGGGACAGCAGCAGGCCACCGGACAGCGAGCCGGCAGCCCAGGCGAGGCGTCGGTATAAAGCGACCGGCCGGCCCAGCAGCCGGCGCAACAGCGGATCGTCCCAGTCCCAATCGGTGCGGCTGGCCTGGACCGGCTGCGCAAGCAGGGTGCCCAGCCGATCCAGGTTGACGCGGTAATGCATGCGCGCCGGCATGCCACGTCGGGCCTCTTGCAGCAGGCCGAGCGCCGTTAGCGCCTTGCGGGCATTCTCTTGCTCGCACCGCGACAGGCCGGCTTCACGCTGCCACTCGCTGCGGGTCTTCCAGAACCAGCCTTCCCGTTCCGGGTGCTTGTTCAGCCAGTTGCGCGTCCAGGCCAGGGCGACCGAAAGCATGGCAGCGGCCTTGTGGCCACCGCAGATCGGCGTGAGCGACGGGTAATAGGTGATGTAGTCCCCGTCCACCAAAGTCTTCAGGCGGTTCAGGTCGAGCTGGAGGGATGGCGCGTGAAGATCACTCACCCAGGCGCTCCGCCCAATTCTTGCGCGACTGGTGTTCCAGGCTTTCGCGCAGCCGCGCCCAGTTCACCCGGTACCAGAGCACGGCGGGCATGCCGACCCGGCGCTCTTCCAGGAGGCCGCGCTCGCGCAGTAAGCGCCGAGCGGTTTCCTGCTCGCGTCGGGTCAGTCCGGTGTCCCGCTCCCACTCGGCCTGGCTGCGGGTGAACCAGCCGTCATGCTCGTTGGGTTGGTCCTCGCAGGCATAACCGGCATGCGACAAAAACAGGGCGGCGGTGATACCGCCGGCGATCGGCACGTAGCTGCGATGGAAGACGATGGGCTCATCGAAGATGTCCAGCAGGAGAGCCGCATCCAGCGTAAAACCAGAGCGTGAGGAGGGTTGCATCGACTTGGGCATGGCTAGTCCGCGAACTCGTTGACCACGGCATGCAGGCTGGCCAGGGAGAGGCCGGGGTAGTCCTCGGCCAGGGCCAGGTAACGTTCAGCCAGTTGAGGGAATCGATGTTCGAGTGCATGCCAACTGGCATGGATGCGATCGCGAGTGTCCGGGTCTGGCAGACTGGGTCGACCTCGGAATGACGGCTCGCCCAAACGCATCCGGTAAAGGCTGGCGAAGGCGACGGCCTGGGGTCCGAACAGCTCTGTCAGCAAGGCGCGGGGCGCCTGCTGATCGACGCAGCGTTCCAGCAATCGCCGCTCCCGATTAAGCCGTTCCAGTGTGCACAGGGCGTATTCCAGACTGCTGCCATCCACGACGATGGAAACCTTCAGGTGCTTGATGGCCGACAGACGCGCCAGTTCGGCGGCCGGCAGGCTGCGTAGACGCTGGAACAACGGTTCGTCCAGCCCCACAAGCTGTGCATCGCGCGCAGCGTCCAGATCGTCCTGCTCAAGCCGGGCAAGCAGGATGGACAGGGCCTGGAATCGCAGATGAGGTTCATCCAGGGAGATCATCCGCATTCCTTTCTGTGGATCGCCTCAGCCAGGTGTCGGTAGGTGATGCGGTCGGAAACGCGTGCCACCGAAGCCAGCCGCGCCAGCTCCAGGCAATGGCCGGCGAGTAATTCATCCTGTAACAGGACCAGCATCGACCAAGGTTCCAGGACGGCTTGACCGTCCTGGGTGACATGGGCGAGCAGATCGTCTTCCACCATGAACGGGTAGGCGGACTCGTCCATGCCGCCTTCCCTGAGGACCACCCGGCGCCAGCGGGAACTCTCCGGCAAGCGCTGGGTGAGATCCGTGTTCAATTGCCCCGAGGCGGCGGCGAGGAACCACCAGAGGGTGCGCCTGATTTCCATATCCTCGTCCTGAGGCAAGGGGGCGGCTTCCATGTAGTAGCCCAGGGGAAGTGCTTCCAGCGGCGCGAACCAACCGGCCACCCCGCCGGCGCGGGCGAGTCGTTCGGCGGCTTCGCGCAGGTGATGGCGCAGATCAGATTGATTTGGCGTCGGCATGGAAGTAAGCAGAATCTCCGGGGATACGCCGATATCCTGTCCAGGTTCAGGCTGGGTGACTGGCGCAATCGCCGGCTGTCCGACGGACGGTTTCTCTGCAACCGCGAGCGATTCCAGATCAATGCGCTGAGCAGACGGGGCCTTATCCAGGGCGGCAAGCATCCTGGCGAATTTCGGGCTGTCGACGCCGATCCGTTCAGCCAGGGTGGCCTCCCAGCGGCGCATCAGTTGTTCGGCATCGGCGCCCGAGTCTGGCGCGAGGGCCTGGACATGTTCGTGCAAAGCTGGGGTGATGATGGCCTCGTGGAAACCCACCTCATCCACCTCCCACAGCCCCGCCAGACGCTTGAGCAGATTCAACCTGGGCTGGATGCGTTTGACGTCCAGGCCGGTAAGCCGCTGGCCCAGGGGCGCCAGCCATTCCAGGGCAAACTTCATCAGGCTGATATTGGCCAGCGCCACCGACAAACCCAGGCGCTTGAGTTCAACCTCGAACTGGCGCAGTGACAGCGGGTTGCCGCTCTCCGCCTCCAGGCTGGCCTTGATGTCCATGATGCCGACGGCCCTGTCCCAGAAACACATGTCACCGCGCTGGTCGTTCTCGCCGATATGACCGGCGATTGCGTCCGCCTCGCCACGCCAGGTCTTGAAGGTCAGTTCGACCTGTTCGAATTGCGCATGGCCCTCCTGGAACAGTTGCTGCAGGATCACCAGACGGGTGTTGCCGCCGCCGCAAACGATGAAATGGGCCTCGCCGGGGCGGCGGGTGATGTTGAACGGGGTCAGCAGTCCCACCGCGCGGATGGATTCCTTGATCTCGTCGAACTTGGGATTGATGGTTCGGCGCGGATTCCGGTCGTAGGTCCGGACTTGCATGACCGGTACCAGAATGCGCGCGCCGTCGATGTCATCCCCGCGCTTGAGTCCCGCTGCGGCATCGGCTGGCCCGGGCAGCGTGAGCCGGTCTTGTAGCTTGAGGCGTTGTCGGACTTCGCTGGCCGCGATTCTGCTCGTGCCCTCCATGCGCTTGCCCAGCGCCGATGCTTCCAGGCTCGCAGGGAAGCCGTGGGACATGCCTGGGACTGGGGCGGCTTTACCCGACATGGGTAGCCTCCCTGGCAACCGAACGCCCACCCTGGACTTGGCCGGCGTACACGCCGCGCAAAGAAGGAATCAGTTCCCAGGCGAACTGGTGCATCACGTCATAGGCGCAGGGTGTAGCACCACTGCGATGGCGGTCATGGCGATGTACCGGTGTCTGCTCGGTCGCCGCCACCTGGTAGGCGTTGGCATCCGGAATCACGGTGTCCAACACGGTGACGCGGCCTTGCATGCGGATAAAGTTCTGGCGAATGGTGTCAGCCACCATGCGTGAGTTGTTCGATCGGCGCAGGCAGTTGATGACTGCCCGCATGGGGCCAAGACTGGTTCCGATGGCGCTGGACGATTCCAGTCGCTCCAGCATCCTGAGGGTTCCGTCCATGAATTCGGAGCCGCTCAGCACGTCGGGCCGCACGGGGGAAATCAGGAAGTCGGCGGCCAGCGCCACGGCATCTTCGAGGGCGCCGGCACCGCCGTGGGAATCCATGATGACGCAGTCGTAGTGGTCCACCACGTCCGGCGAGCGCAAGGCCATCTTGAGCCGTACCGCGCGGTCGATACGGCTATACAGCCAGTCAGACAGGTTGATCTCGGGCGAATCGGATACCACGATGTCCAATGTGCCGGGCAACGCTGGGAGGTCGATTTCGGAGATGGCATCGAAGGACACCACCCCCTTGGTGATGACGTGAGTCAGACCATTTTCGGCGCGGCGCCGGAGCGGGAAGTATTTGGAGAGAGAAGGTTTCTCGTCGGCGTCGATCAACAGGACGCGCAGCCCCATGTCCGCCAGCAGCGCCCCCAGATTGGCCGCCAGGGTGGTCTTGCCGACCCCGCCTTTGGTGCTGACGATGGCGATCTTGATCACGTCTGCACGCTGTCGGGTTGACCGCCACGAGGCCGCCCAACTCCGACGGCGGCCAATACCCCTGGCATTTGGGCGTACATGGGCTTAGGCCGAGTTTGCGCCGATGGTTTGCCGAGCCAACCAGTGGTCCAACTCCGTCTTGCGAT
This sequence comes from Betaproteobacteria bacterium, assembly GCA_020061585.1. Lineage (GTDB taxonomy): Bacteria > Pseudomonadota > Gammaproteobacteria > Burkholderiales > Thiobacillaceae > PFJX01. The sequence continues at coordinate 24,856 of JAGUXX010000005.1, forward strand.
ATTTCACCAACCGGCCGACCTTGATATACGGGATGGCATGTCGCTTGGTGCAGCGCCACACCTCCAGCGTGCGGGAAGTCACGCCCAGATAGGTTGCCGCTTGCTCCGTGTTGAGCAGATCCGAGCGAAGCAGGCTCGCCAGAATCGGATGCGGTTCAGCTTGTTGTATGGCTGTGTTTGACATGACCGACCTCCCGAGTTATCCCCGCGTAG
>JAGUXX010000202.1 GCA_020061585.1 Betaproteobacteria bacterium
CCGGCTTCGGCCAGCTCGGCGTCGGGCTGGGTCAGGCCGGCTTGCAGCAGCCAGTCGCGCGCCTGAACGGCGTCCGGCAAGGCAACCGCGATCTTTCGGCAACGCGAGCGCACGGTCGGCAACAAACGCCCCGCCTGATGCGACACCAGTATCAGCAAGACACGCGGCGGCGGCTCTTCCAGGGTTTTCAGCAAGGCATTCGCGGCGGCGGCATTCATGAATTCGGCCGGATGGATCACGGCGCTGCGCCAGCCACCGCGATGCGCGCTGAGCGACAGGAAATCGGTGACTTCGCGCACCTGCTCGACCTTGATTTCCTTGCTGGCCTTTTTGGTGACCTTGCCGGTTTCGTCGACCTCTTCTTCCTTCGGTTCGAGCAAGCGAAAATCCGGATGGTTGCCTTGCAGGAACCAGTTGCAGGCATCACAGACGCCACAGGCGCCAGCAGGCGTTGGCGCTTCGCAGACGATCCACTGCGCCAGCGCCAGACCCAGATCGCGCTTGCCGATGCCCGCCGGACCGTGCAGCAGCAGAGCGTGCGGCAGGCGCTCGTGTGCCGTACCGAGTTGTCGGAACAAGGGCTGATTCCAGGGGTGAATCACGCCACTTGCTCCAGAATGTCGGCCAACTGGCGGCGCACGTCGGCTATCTCGCGGCTGCCATCTATGACCTGAATCCGCCGCGGAAACTGCGTGGCGCGACGCAGATAGGCGGCGCGCACGCGGGCATGGAAATCAACCTGCTCACGCTCGAATCGATCCGGCGCGCGCGCGTTGGCGAGCCGCTGCGCGGCAATTTCCGGCGGCAGGTCGAACAGCAAGGTGAGATCCGGCTGCAGATCGGCGTGCACCCATGCCTCCAGCACCGCCAGCCGCGCTTCCGGCAAGCCGCGACCGCCGCACTGGTAGGCGAAACTGGCATCGGTGAAGCGATCGGAAATCACCACCGCGCCGGCGTCAAGCGCCGGGCGAATGACCTGTTCGACATGCTCGCGCCGGGCGGCGAACATGATCAGCGCTTCGGTTTCGGGATGCATCGCCTGATGCAACACCAACTCGCGCAATTGTTCGCCGATCGGTGTGCCGCCAGGCTCCCGGGTCATGCGCACCTCGCGCCCGCGCGCCTTGAACCAGTCCTCCAACCAGTCCAGATGGCTGCTCTTGCCGGCGCCGTCGACGCCTTCCAGCGTAATGAACATCTCAGCGCCCTCTCTGGTAACGATTCACGGCGCGATTATGCGCATCCAGCGTTTCGGAAAATACATGTCGCCCGCCGCCCTTGGAGACGAAGTACAACGCCTTGCTGGTTTCCGGGTGCAACGCCGCCTCGATCGCCGCCAGTCCCGGCAAGGCGATCGGCGTCGGCGGCAAACCGGCGCGGGTATAGGTGTTGTAGGGCGTATCCGTGAGCAGATCGACACGCCGCAGATTGCCGTCGAAGCCCGCGCCCAGGCCATAGATCACCGTCGGGTCGGTCTGCAAGCGCATACCGATACGCATCCGGTTGACGAATACCGAAGCGATCAACGCGCGCTCATCCGGCGCGCCGGTTTCCTTTTCGATGATCGATGCCATGATCAACGCTTCATAGGGCGAGCGATAGGGCAAACCCGGCGCGCGCGCCGCCCAACTGGCGGCAAGATGGGTGCGCATGGCGTGGTAGGCGCGTCGGTAAAGCGCCAGCTCCGAACTGCCCGGATCGAAAAAGTAGGTGTCGGGAAACAACAGGCCCTCCGGATGCGTTTCCTCGGCGCCGATCGCTTGCAGCAATTCGGCATCGCTCATGCTCAGCGTGTCGTGGCGCAAGGTCGGATTGGCCGCCAGCATGCGGCGGACATCCTGAAAGGTCCAGCCCTCGATCAGCACCAGCTTGCCCAGCACGGTTTCCCCCTGGGTGATCTTGCGCAGCAATTCCAGTGGCGTGAGTGGTTTGTCGACCGCATAGTTGCCGGCCTTGATATTGCCGGCCTGGCCCTTCAGGCGGGCCAGCAGCACGAAAACCTGCGGGTGACTGAGCGCGCCGTCGCGATGCAGCGCCTGACTGGCGGAAGTCAGCGCGGCGCCGCGCTGGATCGAAAATTCGACGGGATATTGCGTTGTGGCGACACGCATCGGCTGCGTGGCATACCAATACAGCCCTCCCGCCGCGGCCAGCAGCGCCAGTACGCCAAGCAGCAACAGACGATAGCTCCACCTACGCATCGAGATATTCCGTCAGTTGCCGACTGATCGTCGAATTCGGCCAGTGTTTCGCTTCCAGCCGCGCGACGCGACGCAAGCCCCTGACACTGTTGGTCAGCATCACCTCATCCGCCTCGTATACCGCCGGCAAATCCAATTCCGTCTCCTGAACTTCGATACCGGCATCCCGCGCCCTTTGCATCAAGCGCGCCCGCGCCACTCCAGCGACACCGCAGCGATCGAGTCGCGGCGTCAGCAAGCGGTTGCCGCGCCAGATGAACAGATTGCTCATGACGCCGGAAATCACGTTGCCGGCCTGATCGAGCAGCAAGCCTTCGTCGATTTCCGGCGTGTCCCATTCCGCCCGCGCCAGCACGTTCTCCAGACGATTCAGATGTTTCACGCCAGCCAGCCTGGGCTGCCAGCCGAGGCGCAGCGCGCAGATTCTGAGCCGCAGGCCGGCGGGCGGATTCGGCGAAAACTCGAGCGCCTCGAAAACCATCAAGCGCCGGGTGTGCGCCGGATCGGGCGGCTGATAGCCGCGCGCGCCGCTGCCGCGCGTCACCAGCAGTTTCAGAATACCGTCGGCGGGCGGCGGCGCAAGCTGGCGCAGATCGGCCCGCCAGACCACCGGTTGCGGCGCGATCAAGCCCAGGCTGGCGCAATCCCGGCTCAGTTTGGCGAGCTGGTCATCCCACCAGCGCGGCTGACCGGCATCCACCCGCAGCGTGCGAAACACCCCATCGCCATAGAGCAGGCCGCGATCGTCGGCCGGCAGCACATCGCCGGGCCGGCCATCGACCAGAATGTCACGCCGCGGCGGGATCATTGCGCGCGGCGCGGCAACGGCAGGCAATCACAATTTGGCGAAGATGAGCGTGCCGTTGGTGCCGCCGAAGCCGAAGGAATTGGACAGCGCGACATTGACCTGGGCATCGCGCGCGGTGTTGGCGACATAGTCCAGATCGCAGCCTTCGTCCGGCTGAGCCAGATTGATGGTCGGCGGAACCGCCTGGCGCGCGATGGCCAGCGCCGAGAACACGGCTTCGATGCCGCCCGCCGCGCCGAGCAAATGCCCGGTCATCGACTTGGTGGAACTGACCATGACCTTCGCCGCGTGGTCGCCCAGCGAGCGCTTCACCGCCTTGGTTTCGGCCAGATCGCCTAGCGGCGTGGAGGTGCCATGGGCATTGATGTAGTCGATCCGATCCGGATTGATGCCGGCATTGCGCAACGCCACATCCATGCAGCGCGCCGCGCCGGAACCGTCCTCGATCGGCGCGGTCATGTGATGGGCGTCGGCGCTCTTGCCGTAGCCGATCAGTTCGCAATAGATGCGCGCGCCGCGCGCCTTGGCGTGCTCGTACTCTTCCAGCACCAGCACCCCGGCGCCTTCACCCATGACGAAGCCGTCGCGTTCCTTGTCCCATGGTCGGCTGGCGCCCTCGGGATCGGCATTGCGCGTGGACAGCGCGCGCGCCGCCGCGAAACCGCCGATCGCCAGCGGACAGATGGTCGACTCGGCGCCGCCGGCGATCATCACCTCGGCCTCGCCGTACTCGATCATCCGCCCCGCCTCGCCGATCGAATGGGTGCCGGTGGTGCAGGCGGTGACCATCGCCACGTTGGGGCCTTGCAGACCAAACATGATCGACAGATGCCCGGAGATCATGTTGATGATGGTCGCCGGAATGAAGAACGGCGAAATCTTGCGCGGTCCGTCGGCGAGAAACGTCTTGTGCGTTTCCTCGATCATTTGCAGACCGCCGATGCCGGAGCCGATGTTGACGCCGATGCGCTCGCGATTGGCTTCGGTGACTTCCAGACCGGAATCCTTGAACGCATCGATGGCCGCCGCCAGACCGAAATGGATGAAGGTGTCCATCCGCCGCGCATCCTTGGCGCTGAGGTATTTCGCCAGTTCGAAATTCTTCACATCACCGGCGATCTGGCAGCTGAACGCGGCCGGATCGAAGCGATTGATGCGGGTGATGCCGGACTTGCCGGCCATCAGACTGGCCCAGGCGTCATCCACGCTATTGCCGACGGGTGAAATGATGCCGAGCCCGGTAACCACGACTCTACGTTTGGCCATGGGAATACTCCTGGGATAAGCCAGATGCGCCAGATGCGCCGGATGCTGATCGACCGGAAGCCGGTCAACCAAATGCGATGACACGCGGCAGAGCGCGGGCTTGACCGGCGCTCTGCGTGAAAGCAGCTTACTTGCTCAGATGACCGTTGACGTAATCGACGGCTTGCTGAACGGTGGTGATTTTCTCGGCCTCTTCATCCGGAATTTCGCACTCGAAGGCCTCTTCCAGCGCCATCACCAGTTCCACCGTGTCCAGAGAATCGGCACCCAGATCATCGACGAAAGACGACTCAAGCTTGACATCGGCTTCGTTGGCGCCCAGTTGTTCGGCCACAATCTTTTTGACACGCTGTTCAATATCACTCATCAGAAAACTCCCACAAGGGTATAAAAATTACACATGGAAAAAGCGGGGGCATTCTAGCAGTCTGTCCAATACGAAGAAACCAGACTCAAGTCGCCCCGCCGCGAAAAATTCATAGACCAGGCATAGGCTGTTTCGCCATCAATCCATGTACATGCCGCCGTTGACATGCAATGTCGAGCCGGTGACATAGCCCGCGCCATCGGAAGCCAGGAAGGCAACCGCCTGCGCGATGTCCTCCGGCATGCCCAGCTTGCCGAGCGGGATCCGCTCCAGCAACTTGGCGCGCGCCGCCTCCGGCAAGGTCTTGGTCATGTCGGTGTCGATGAACCCCGGCGCCACGCAATTGACGGTGATGCCGCGACTGCCGACTTCCTGCGCCAAGGATTTGGAAAAACCGATCATGCCGGCCTTGGCGGCGGCATAGTTGGTCTGACCGGCATTGCCGGACACCCCGACCACCGACGCGATGCTGACAATGCGGCCATAGCGGGCTTTCATCATCGGTCGCAGCACGGCGCGCGACAGGCGAAACACCGAGGTCAGATTGGTGTCGATGATCGAGCCCCACTCATCATCCTTCATGCGCATCAACAGGTTGTCGCGGGTGATGCCGGCATTGTTGACCAGAATATCGATCCGCCCATGACGCGCCATGATGCCCTCGATGGCGGCATCGATCTGCGCCGCGTCGGTGACATCCAGCATCAAGCCTTCGCCGGTCAAGCCGGCTTCGACCAACTGCGCGCCTATCGTTTCGGCGCCGGCGCTGCTGGTCGCCGTGCCCACTACCTGACAACCCGCTTTGGCCAGCGTATGCAGAATGGCTTTGCCGATACCGCGCGTAGCGCCGGTCACCAATGCGACACGTTGTTGCATGTTCATCTCCTCGGATATTTGGAATTCAAGCCCGGGTTTTCGCCAGCACATCAGCCAGCGTCGCCGCATCGGCCAGCGCCACGCCGGGCAGGCCTTCGACGATGCGCTTGTTGAGGCCGGCCAGCACTTTACCCGGCCCGCATTCGGCGACCAACTGGACATCCTGGTCGGCAATAGCCCGCACCGTTTCCACCCAGCGCACCGGGCTGTACAACTGTCGCGCCAACGCATCGCGGATGGCGTCAGGCGTGACATGGCCGGCGACATCGGCATTGTGCAAAACGACGGTTCGCGGCGCGTCAATCGGGACTTCCGCCAGCGCGGCGCGCAGCCGATCGGCGGCCGGTTTCATCAGCGCGCAATGCGACGGCACCGATACCGGCAACGGCAACGCGCGCTTGGCGCCGCGTTCCTTGGCGAGCACGCAGCCGCGCGCCACCGCCGCTCGGTTGCCGGCGATCACCACCTGCCCCGGCGAATTGAAATTGACCGCCTCCAGGACTTCTCCTTGCGCGGCATCGGCGCACACCGCGCGCACCGCGTCATCGTCGAGCCCCAGCACCGCCGCCATGGCGAGATCGGAAGAGCGTCG
>JAGUXX010000026.1 GCA_020061585.1 Betaproteobacteria bacterium
AGGTCCAGCGCCAACCCTGCGGCGCCGCCCAGCGCCGCGAGAAACACCGCCTCGGCGAGAAACAACGCCATGATCTGGCCGCGCCGCGCGCCCAGCGCATTGAGCAGGCCGATTTCGCCGGTGCGTTCCGCCACCGTGATGGTCATCAGGGTCAGGATGCCGACGCCGCCGACCAGCAGCGAGATGCTGCCCAACGCCGCCACCGCGAAGGTCAGCACCGCCAGGATCGAGTCCAGCACTTGCAGTTGCTGCTGCTGCGGGGTCACCGTGAAATCCTCGCTGCCGTGGCGCGCCATCAGCAGGCGTTTGAGCCTGACCGCCACCGCATCGGCGTCGGCGTCCGGTTGATGCGCGACCTGGATTTCCATCAGCCCTTCGCGGTTGAACAATTCCAACGCTCGCGCGGCGGGGATGAACACCGTGTCGTCCAGATCGAAGCCGAGCACCTGGCCCTTGGCGGCCATCACGCCGATGACCCGGTAACGCTGGCCGCCGACGCGGATGCGCTGGCCGAGCGGACTTGCCGCGCCGAACAATTCATCGCGTACTTTCGCGCCCAGTACCGCATAGGCGCGCGGCGTCTCGATCGGGTCCGGCGGCAGAAAGCTGCCGGCGGCGACGCGCATGCCGAACACCTTTGCGAAATCCGGCCCCATGCCATACAAGGTCACCCGACGGCTGCGGCCCTGGCCTTCGATTTCCGCGTTGCCTTGCACGCTCGGGTTGCTGGCAATGACCCGCGGCACGTGGCGCAGCGCCGCCGCGTCCTGCAGGCTGAGCGGACGCACGCTGCCGAACATGCCGACGCTGCCGCCGTGGGTTTGCGTCTTGCCCGGACTGATGTTGATGATGTTCGTGCCGAACTGGGTGAACTCGGCCAGAACGAATTGATGCAATCCCTCGCCCAGCGCGGTGAGCAGTATCACCGCCGCCACCCCGACCGCGATCCCCAGCGCCGACAGCAGACTGCGGCCGGGATGCTGGGTCAAGGCGCTGAACGACAGGCTGAACAGGTCTGCCGCGCGCATCAGCGTCTCGACAGCGACAACGCCGCATCCAGCTTGGCCGCCCGGCGCGCCGGCAGCCAGGCGAACAACAATCCGGCCAATATCGCGGTGGATACCGCCGCCACGACGGCCCACAGCGGCGGCATGATGGGCAACTGCGGATAGACCTTGCCCAAAGCCCAGCTGGCGGCCAGACCCAGCACCACACCGCCGGCCGCGCCGAGCGTGGCGATCAGGCCGGCTTCGGCGAGAAACAGGCCGCGCACATGGCCGGCGGTGGCGCCCAGCGCCTTCAGCAGACCGATCTCGGCGCGCCGCTGCGCCACCGACACCAGCATCACGTTCATGATCAACACCCCGGCCACGCCCAGGCTGATCGCGGCGATGCCGCCGACCGCCAGGGTCAGCGCCCGCAGTATCCGGTCGAAGGTGGCCAGGATCGCATCCTGGGTGATCACCGTGACGTCTTCTTCGCCTTCATGCCGGGTCTTCAGCAGCGCCAGCGTATCCGCCTTGACGCGCGCCACGGCGGCGCGGCCGCGCGCCTCGATCAGAATGCGGAACAGCGACGGCGTGTTGAGCAGTTGCTGCGCCGCCGCGACCGGAATCACCACCAGTTCATCGGTGTCGAAGCCCATCTGCTGGCCTTGCGGCGCCAGCGTGCCGATCACCCGGAAGCGCCGGTCGCCGATGCGCAGCCATTCGCCCAACGGATTGGCGTTGCCGAACAGTTCGCCGCGGATCTTGTCGCCCACCACGCATACCGGCGTGGTCTGATCGCTGGCGCCGGCGGGCAGGAAATGGCCGCGACCGAGTTGCATGTCGCGGATGCTCAGCAACGGCGCGGTCGACCCCAGCAACACCGCCTCACGGCCGAGACTGCCGCGCGTCACCTGGGCGGTACCGACATTCAGCGGCGCCACCTTGGCCACCCAGGGAATGCGCGCGACGGCATCGGCATCGTCCAGCGTCAGATCCCGCGTGGTCTGTCCGGACAGCACGCCCGGCGCGGCGCCGGTCGTTTCGGCGCGGCCGGGAATGACGATGATCAGATTGCTGCCCAGGCCGGCGAACTGCGCCATCACATAACCGCGCGCGCCCTCGCCCAGCGCGGTCAGTACCACCACCGCGCCGACGCCGATCGACATCGCCAGGCCGATCAGCGCGGTGCGTCGGGGTTGTTGCGCCAGCGTGCCCCAGGCCAGCGCGAAGGTGTCGGCAAGCCTCATGACAAGGTGTCGCCGATCACCCGGCCATCTTCCATGTCGATGCGCCGCCGCGCGCGGGCGCCGACGGCCTGATCATGGGTGATGACGAGCAGGGTTGCGCCGCGCTGATTGAGGCCTTCCAGCACCGCCATGACCTCGCGCCCGGTGGCTCGATCGAGATTGCCGGTCGGCTCGTCGGCCAGCAACAGGGCCGGATGCATCGACATCGCGCGGGCGATGGCGACGCGCTGCAACTGGCCGCCGGAAAGCTGCGCCGGCAAATGCTCGGCGCGCTCGCTCAAGCCGACATCGGCCAGCAATTGCGCCACGCGTTGCTTGCGCTCGGCCGGCGCCACGCCGGCCAGCAGCATCGGCAAGGCGACATTGGCGGCGGCATCCAGGCGCGGCAGCAGATGAAAAAACTGGAATACGAAGCCGATCTGATCGCGCCGCACGCGCGCCGCTTCG
>JAGUXX010000276.1 GCA_020061585.1 Betaproteobacteria bacterium
CCTTTTATCTGGACCAAAAGCGCTCGCGATATCCTGCAAAAAGTCATTCGCGCCAACAGCCGCTTAAGTTCCAAACAGAATGAATCACTACACTAGCGGGTAGCCATGGTCCAGTTCGCAATAGGACCGGTTGCCGTTGTGCGAGCCCAACCAGATCGCTGGCGTGCGACCGTCGAACTTGTCGTAATAGAACACGTTGTCGAGGATTTGATTGCCATGCGGCGTCTGGTGCCGGATGTTGCCGCCTTCACCACAGTTGCGATAAAGAAAAATACCGCCGTTGTCGAGGTTGGAAAAACGGTTGCCGACTATCTTGTTGCGCGCGGAGCCGTCTATGGCAAGCAACTCGCGACCGGTCAACGAGGGTGCATTGTTCGCGCCACTGACCTGATTGAACAGGCCGTAGAACAGATTGCGCACCTTGTTCGTGGTGGTTTGCGGCAGCGTTGTTTCGGTATCGATCTGGTTGCCCTGGATCGTGTTGTCGCCACTTTCAGCATCCAGATAAATGGCGACACTTCTGGAAAAACCGCCTATTTTTGAATCCAGGATCATCGAGTTATGCACACCGGGCGAAAAATAGATCGGGATTGCGCCGTTGCCGATGAATTGGTTGCCACTGAAAACGATGCCTCTGGGCGCGTTGGCCCGCACCCGTTCGGTATGGCCTTCACGCCGCGAGCTGCTGGTCAGCGACTTGTCTTCGCCATTGATCGCCATGCCACTGACTTTGACCGCGCCCTGGATCACGCAACGCTTGATCCGGATATTTTCCACCGGCAGCCACTTGCCCCCTTCCACCTTGTCTCCGGGCGGGCTCGAAACCACATTGATACGCGTAGCGGATTCAATACCAGGAGCGGCAGTCAATGTCGCGCCATTGCAGTCGAGGGTGATTCCGGAAGACTCCGCGCCACGGAATACCAGTTGCCGAGTGACGACATCAGTTGGGCTCAGCTGTAGACTGCAATCGAGCACGATGCTGCTGCTTTGAGGCGTTGCCGGCGCCAGGACTGCCGCCCGCATGAGCGCATCGCAATCGCGGCCCGCCGCATGCGCCGCTGCGTTGGCGGCAAGAAGAAACAAGCTCAAAACGAATTCGCGTCGCATAAAATAGATCAATCAAAAACACTCAGCCACTGAACCCTGGCGTGATTTGCGCATTTTCAACGGCCGATGTCTGCCCAAGCAGCAACTCGCGGCCGATCGCCGTGGAAAAAACTGCCGTCTAAAACAGCCGAGCCACTCCGGGTTGAAAGTGGCGTGCGACATTTCACCATAGCGGCAAGCAGATGAAAATCAGGCCACCGCGACAGTCCGCCCCAGCTAAAGCCGCTTGCCGCAAGAAATCAGCCGCCACTTCGGGCTACACTACTCATGCGTCAGCAAAACAGTTGTCACGGCGGTCGAGTCTTCGTGTACAGAAGAACAAGAATGGACCTGATCCCGGACAAAATCGGCTTTAATTTTCGATAGGGATAGGGATTGTGAGTGCAGGTTTGATTCGTCCGCATACCAATAGCCTGGCTTTGGTGTTTCGTGTCATTGACGCTTTTATCATCATTGCCGCGCTGGTGTTCAGCGCGAATCTGTTCGACATCGCATTCAACAATTATTTGATCAACGTCGGTTTGATCTCGGTCATCACCTTCTGGCTGGTGGCGGAGGTGCACTCGCTCTATCGTTCCTGGCGCTCCATCCCCTTCTTGCAGCAGGCGCTGACCACCAGCATGGTGTGGCTGTCCTCGGTGGTGCTGATGCTGACCGTGGCATTTTTTCTGCGTAGTTCGGATGTGATGCCGCGCGACGCTTCGGCGTTCTGGTTCTTGCTGGTGCTGGCGTTGCTGGTGAGCTGGCGCCTGGTCTATCGGCGCGCGCTCTATTATTTGCGCAGCAACAACTACAACACCCGCTCGGCGATCATCATCGGCACCAATGAGTCCGCGCTGGCGCTGGCCAACGAGTTCAAGTACAACCCGCGCCACGGCATCAAGCTGATGGGCTTCTTCGATGACCGCAATCCGGCGCGCCTTGATCCCGATGTCATTACCGAAGGCCGCGTGGATGATGCGTTGGCGCTGGCCCGCGCGGCGCATGTCGACAATGTCTATATCGCCTTGCCATTGAACGCGGAAGCCCGCACCCAGGAGTTTCTGGAGAAGTTTTCCGATACCACGGCGAATGTCTATCTGATTCCGAATTTCTTCGTCTACAACCTGCTTTACAGCCGCTGGCAGGAAGTCGGCGACGTGCTGACGTTGAGCGTTTTCGATACGCCGCATCTCAGCGTCAATGGCTGGCTGAAGCGCGCCGAAGATCTGCTGCTGTCTTCGATCCTGATCGTCATGTTGGCGATTCCGATGGCGCTGATCGCCATCGCCATCAAGGCGACCAGCCGTGGACCGGTGATATTCAAGCAATTCCGCTACGGGCTGGACGGCAAGCAGTTCAAGGTGTTCAAGTTCCGCTCGATGACCACCACCGATAACGGTCCGGTGGTGCAACAGGCCAAGCAGAATGATGCGCGGGTGACGCCGTTGGGCAAGTTTCTCCGGAGTTCTTCTCTGGATGAGTTGCCGCAGATTTTCAATGTGTTTCTCGGCAGCATGTCGCTGGTCGGACCGCGTCCGCACGCGGTTGCGCACAATGAGGAATATCGCAAGCTGATCAAGGGTTACATGCTGCGCCACAAGGTCAAGCCGGGCATCACCGGCTGGGCGCAGATCCATGGCTTTCGCGGCGAGACCGATACCCTGGACAAGATGCAGGGGCGCATCGAGTACGACCTGGATTACATCCACCGCTGGTCGTTATGGCTGGATTTCAAGATCCTGTTTCTGACTGTTTATCGAACCCGACAGATCAACGCCAATGCCTACTGAGCGCGGCGACTGGATGGGTCTGTCGCGGATCCGGCTTTGGGCGTGATGTTGCGCGCCAGCCTGGTCTGGCTGGTGTTTCTGGTCATCGCCGTCAGCAGCGGCGCGCTGCGCGAGGTTCTGATCGCGCCGTGGCTGGGCGAGCAGCGGGCGCAGCAGGTCGGCACGCTGCTGGTCTGTCTGCTGCTGGCCGGCGTGATCATCCTGTTCATCCGTCGCGAGCGGCCGGCGCCGGCTGTGGCGCTGGTCATCGGCGCGGGCTGGACGCTGATGACCGTTGCCTTCGAATTCACGGCGTTCCATTTCATCGCCGGTCGACCACTGTCCGAATTGCTCGCCGCATACGATCTGTCCGCCGGACATTTGTGGCCGCTGGTGCTGTTCACCGAGTTGCTGACGCCGTGGCTGTCGGCGATGCGGCTGGCGCAAATGCGGGTTGCCCGCGTCCCGTCATCACCCAAACCGAAACCGATTGCCAGGCTGCCCGAGCAGTATCGCCGTATGATCGCCAAGGAGGAAATCGCCAACCTGCCGTTGCGCCGTTATGACGGCGAGGTACGCGTGGTGAACACCGCCGAGGCGCTGGCCGAGGCGATGCACGATATTCGCCGGGAAAGCGTGGTGGGTTTCGATACCGAAACCCGGCCGGCGTTTCAGAAAGGCGAGAGCTATCTGCCCAGCCTGGTGCAGGTGGCCACGGCGCGCCGGGTGTATCTGCTGCAAGTGCAACAACTGGATTGTTCGCGTGAACTGGCGGAATTGCTGGCCGATCCGCGCATCGTCAAGGCGGGCGTGGCGCTGGCCGGCGATATCGGGCAACTCAAGCGCCTGTTTCCGTTCGCGGCGGCGGCGGTGGTGGATATCGGCCAGATCGCCAAACGCCATGGCAACAAGCAATCCGGCTTGCGCAACCTGGCGGCGCTGTTTCTGGGCTGGCGCATGGCCAAAGGCGCGCGCACGACCAATTGGTCGGCGCCCAGCCTGACCCCGGCGCAAATCGGTTACGCCGCCACCGACGCCTGGGCCAGCCGCGAGCTGTATCTGCGCTTCGAGGAGCTGGGGCTGACCTGAGGCAACAAGCTCAGCTTCCGATCGGCCCCATGGCGGTTTGCAGGTAGTTCTGCACGCCGAGTTGCTCGACCAGACCGATATGGGTTTCCAGATAGTCGATATGCTCTTCGGTGTCGTTCTGGATGTGCTGCAGGATTTCGCGCGAGACGTAGTCCTTGACCGATTCGCAATAGTGGATCGCTTCGGTATACAGCGCGTGACCGTTCTGCTCCAGCTTGAGGTCGCAGGCCAGACATTCCGGCACGTTCTCGCCGATCATCAACTTGCCCAGGTCTTGCAGATTGGGCAGGCCGTCGAGAAACAGGATGCGCTCGATCAGTTTGTCGGCGTGGCGCATTTCTTCGATGGATTCTTCGTACTCATGCTTGCCTAGCGCGGCGAAACCCCAGTTCTTGTACATGCGCGCATGCAGAAAATACTGGTTGATGGCGGTCAGCTCGATGGTGAGTGCTTTGTTCAGGTACTGAATGACTTTTTTATCGCCTTTCATGGAACGCTCCGTAAGGTAGTTGAAGGTGTCGTTCCGGCGTGCCGTTGGCTGGCCTGCGTGCAGGCGGCTACGATGGCTAATGGGCGGGCCGTGGCCCGTATTGTCGATGAATCAGGCGGCGCAAGCCAGCGCATCTTCCTGGCGCGGACAATTTTTGCATTCCTTCAGTATGCCGTGCGCGCAGCGGGCGCAACGACCGCATTCCGAGGCGACGCCCAGCTCTTCGCGCAAGCCGCGCATCGACGAAACCCCTTGTTCAACCGCATCGCGAACCTGCCGTTCGGTCACGGCCTGGCAGACACAGACATACATTGCATGGCCTCCAACAGTGTGTGCAAGCATTCTGCTTGCAAATGAGAACGCTTGTCAACTCGATATCTGTATCCCGGCTTTCAAAGCGTGGCGTCTTGCTTGCCGTGCCGCCGCAAGCTGCTATAAAAAATACACTTGACGCAGATCAAGATTTATCAGGATACTTTTATCTGGTTTAAATATTGAATAAAGCTAAAGGCTGCGTCGTGGAGCGACACTACTCTGGAACGCCCTATTCCAGGGCAAGGCTTTAGGCAGCATTGAAACCAGCAAACCCAACAGCCCCATCGCACAAGGAGCATTTCATGCAATTACGCACTCTGGTTGTCGCCCTGCTGGCGCTTGCCGCCACGCCTGCCTGGTCCGCCGAACCGATCGAACCGATCCCGGTTTACAAGGCGAAGAATCCCGCCATGGTCGAATTGGGCAAGAAGTTGTACTTCGATCCGCGCCTGTCCAAGTCCGGCTTCATATCCTGCAATTCCTGCCACAACCTGTCCATGGGCGGTACGGACAATCTGAAAACTTCGATCGGCCACAACTGGCAGCAAGGCCCGATCAACTCGCCCACCGTGCTCAACTCCAGCATGAACCTGGCGCAGTTCTGGGACGGTCGCGCGAAGGACCTGAAAGAGCAGGCCGGCGGCCCGATCGCCAATCCGGGCGAGATGGCGTTCACGCATGAATTGGCGGTCGATGTGCTGAACTCGATGCCCGCCTACAAGGCGGAGTTCAAGAGCGTGTTCGGCAAGGATAGCGCCACCATCGACATGGTCACCGACGCCATCGCCGCCTTCGAGGAAACCCTGACCACGCCGCATTCGCGTTTCGACAAGTGGCTCAAAGGTCAGAAGAACGCGTTGACCAAGAATGAACTGGAAGGCTACAAGCTGTTCAAGGACAGCGGCTGCACCGCCTGCCATTACGGCCCGGCCGTGGGCGGCAACTCGTTCCAGACCATGGGTCTGATCGCCAAATATGACACCCCGAACAAGGCCGAGGGCGTTGGCGGTCTGACCGGTGTCGATGCCGACCGCATGAAGTTCAAGGTACCGACCCTGCGCAATGTCGAACTGACCTACCCGTACTTCCATGACGGCGAAGCCGACACCCTGGAAAAAGCCGTCGACATCATGGGCAAACTGCAACTCGGTCGCACCTATTCCGATGACGAAATTGCCAAGATTGTCGCCTTCCTGAAGACGCTGACCGGCAAGCAGCCGACCTTCCTGATGCCGATCCTGCCGCCTTCCACCAACGACACGCCGAAACCGAAACCGTTCGGCTGATTCGCTACGCGTAACACGCGCAAAGCCCGCTTGCCTGTCCGGAAGCGGGCTTTGTGGTTTCTGACGATAGACAAAGCCATATCTAATATATTGATCATCCGCTTTCAGACTATTCATTGGATGAATTTGCGCCGCTGGACTGTAATACCGGCACCTGAAGATCAATCGCCTAAGGATCCGTGAACATGAACTTACCTCTCACCCGCCGAGACGTCGCCGGTAAGCGGCGGATACCTGCCCGGGAAGTGACGGCGCAAGTCGGATCGCGTTACGGCGCATAATCCACCGCAATGGAACTCGCCCGTTCAAACACTTTCAGCGGCGACTGGTTACGCCACGCCCAGGCCCATCCCTATACCGCCCTGGGCCTGGGCGTGGCCACTCTGGCGCTGGTCTGGCTGATGATCGACAGCACCGGCCGACTGCTGGCCGGCGAGGCTGACGCGGCTTTGCGTTACGCCCTGCTCGGCGGCCTGGCCGGCTTTGCCGCGACGGCGCTGGGCGCGTTTCCGGCGCTGTTTCTAAGCGGCATTACGCAACGCACCGAAGATACCTTGCTCGGCCTGGCCGCCGGCATGATGCTGGCCGCCAGTTCGTTTTCTCTACTGTTGCCGGGCCTGGAAGCCGGCGAGCAGATCACCGGCAGTCCGGTCTGGGGCGGCCTGATCGTGGTGCTCGGATTGTCCATCGGCGTGCTGCTGATGCTCGGCCTGGATCAATTCACGCCGCATGAACATCCGCACGGCGGTCCGTGCGGCGCCGGCTGCGGCCGGGTCAGCCGGGTCTGGCTGTTCGTGTTCGCCATCGCCTTGCACAACCTGCCGGAAGGCATGGCGATCGGCGTCAGTTTTGCGCGCGGCGACTTGTCGGTCGGCCTGCCGCTGACCAGCGCCATCGCGCTGCAGGATATTCCGGAAGGTCTGGCGGTGGCGGTGGCGTTGCGCGCCGCCGGCCTAACCGCGATACGCGCGGTGCTGATCGCGGCGGCCACCGGTTTGATGGAACCGATCGGCGCGCTGCTCGGCATCGGCTTGTCGAGCGGACTCGCCATCACTTACCCGATCGGCCTCGGTCTGGCCGCCGGCGCGATGATCTTCGTGGTGTCGCACGAAGTCATCCCGGAAACCCATCGCAACGGCCATCAAACCCCCGCGACCCTCGGCCTGATGGCCGGGTTCGCGGTGATGATGGTGTTGGATACCGCCCTCGGTTGAGGGCATGACATCAAAGGAGAGTTCAGCATGGCAATCGATATCGGCATCAACGAAAAAGACCGCGCCAACATCGCGGCGTCCCTGTCCGGCATGCTCGCGGACAGCTACATCCTGTATCTGAAGACGCACAATTTCCATTGGAACGTCACCGGGCCGATGTTCCAGGCGCTGCACAACCTGTTCATGGCGCAATACACCGAACAATGGAACGCGCTCGACTTGATCGCCGAACGCATCCGCGCCCTCGGTCATCCGGCGCCGGGTTCGTACAAGCGGTTTGTGGAACTGTCCAGCATCCAGGAGGAAGACGGCGTGCCGTCGGCGATCGACATGATTCGGCAACTCGTCGCCGGTCAGGAAGCCGTCGCCCGTACCGCTCGCGCGGCATTCAAGGTGGCCGACGCGGCGGACGACCAGCCCACCGCCGATCTGTTGACCCAGCGCATGGAAGTGCACGAGAAAAACGCCTGGATGCTGCGCGTACTGCTGGAAGATGGCGGCGCGCAAAGCCTGCCGGCGGTGAAGACGAAGGCGCGCAAGAAATAAGCTGTGGGCGGCCCCGGCAATCGACTGACAAGCGGTGTTGCGCGACTGACCCTCGATGGTCAAGAAGCGAGCAACTCGATTTCCAGATCCGTCGCGGGCGCCACGCAGCAAGCCAGAAACTGGCCGGCGCCGAGATGCCTTCTGGCATCCGGCGTCGGCGCCTGGCATTCGCGGAGTTCGCCACGTTTCAGGCGCATGCGGCAAGCGCCGCAATCGCCCGCCCGGCAATCCGCTTCGACGGGAATGCCCCAGGCTTCCATGGCATGCAGCAAACTGGGTTCGCCCTGAAAAACATGTAGCCCCTGGCCGCCGACCTGCACTTTATAGGCGCGGGCGTCGGTATTGTCGCCACCCCCAAAAGATTCCCGGTGTATGTGGCGGTTCGGCACGCCCTGCTCGGCCAGACCGGCGGCCAGTTCGTCCATCATCTCCTGGCGGGCGCACAGATAGTAGTGGGCGGCGGCCGGATCGGCGAGTTCGCGGGTCAGGTCGACGGCGCTCAGACGGCCCCGGCCACCTGACCAATCCGCGCCGGGACGACTGAGAGTCGGTCGGTAACAGAACCAGTGCGCGGCGCGCTCCAGCTCGGCATATCCCGGCTGACCGACCAGCTCCCCGGCTTGCCGCGTGGCGTGGAACAGCCAGACCCGGCCGGCGGGTTTGTGACTGAGCGCGTCAACCATGGCCGCCATCGGCGTCAGGCCTATACCGCCGCCGACCAGCACCGTTTCACCGCTGTCGGGCTGTAGCACGAACTCACCGGCCGGTGGCAGAACCTCCAGCGCGGTTCCCGGCCGGGCATGGGCATGCAGCCAGCCGGAGACCTTGCCGCCTTCCACCCGACGGATGCCCAGCCGATAGGCGCGCGGCCGGGGCGACCAGGCGGACAGCGAATAGCGTCGGGCTACCGGGCTTTGTCCGTCCTCGGCCGGCAAACGCACGGTCAGATATTGCCCGGGCAGGAAGCGCGGCGGACGTTTGCCGTCGGCGCGGGCCAGGGTCAGGCTGAACAACTCGGGGGTGTGATCCGCGCGCGCCGTCACCACCAACCGCAACGGTGCGCGGGCGGCGCGCTTGCCGCCTTCCAGGCGGCGGCGGTTCAGCAGGGCGCGGATGCCGTCGACCAGCAACCACACGACCCACACGGCGAACGCCGCCGAGGCCAGACCAAGCAACCCGAGGATCATGCGCCCGCCATACCCTGCTTGCGCTTCTCGGCGCGCCACCACATGTAGACGCCGGTGCCGCCCAGGAAAGCCATGACCAGACCGATCAGATCGATCCAGACCCATTCCCATTCCTTGCCGAAGAAGGCCTTGCCGGTATGCAGGTCCATGATCAGGTTGTTGAGCATGATCGGTTTGGCGACGCGGGTTTCGCCGGGTATGGCGGCCAGAGCGGTCTGAATGCCGACGTCCGGCGTCCAGGCGCGGCCATCGCCACTGAGCAGCACGCCCTGGTCCTTGAGCGTCACCGCCACCGCGCCATCCGGACGCGCCCCGGCATTCCAGGCGTCGCCCTTGTGCACCTTGTCCCAGCCCTCGGCATGCTTCAGCCAGACACCGTTCTTGGCCGCCACGACCAGGCCGAACGGCGCCGCCGCGAGATCACGGATTTCCACGCCACCCAGTTCCTCGACCTGCCGCGCACGCCCATCGGCGACCTGATACAAACCGTTCTTGGTGCCCAGCCACTGTTGGCCGTCGGCGGTGGTCAGACTTGAACGCACCTCCATGCGCATGGCCAGCATCGCCGCCTCGCCATAGCCCGGCAGCCAGTTCACCGCGCGGGTGACATCGATGTCCTTGGTGCCGAGTTCGTCGTCATGCGCGATGAACACCGCCGTGACGCCGACGATGATGATCGGCAGCACCAGGATCACGCTGATCCAGTTGTGCCAGTTGCGCGGGTTGAAGTTGATGGCCATGGGTTTTCTCCTTGGTGGTTACCACTTGCCTTCCAGAGACAGGAAGAGCGTACGAATGCCGTCGCCGCGATCGCTTTCCAGACGGCTCAAACTGCCGGCGACGAACTCCGCCAAGTCTTCGGCCTTGCCGGCGCCGGCGGCGTTTTGCAGTGACAGGCGCAGGGCGAGTTGCTTGTCCAGCTTTTTCAGGGCGTAGAGGTCGAGTTGGGTGCGGGCGGCCTGGGTTTGCTTCAGATCCGGCGTGTTCTCGCGTTTCAGATCGGTGCTGTAATTGAGATTGCCGCCCAGAGTCAGGCGCCGCTCGCGCAGTTCATAGTCGAACCCCAGATTGGCGGCGCCACGCGGGCCTTCCCCGGCGCCCAGATTGGCCGGCGTGTCGCGCAGCCGGGTACGGCTGTGACTGAGGTTGCCGCGCAACGTCAGCGCCGGCAGATGCCAGGCCGCCATGCGCGACTTGTAATCCAGCATGCCGCCGACCACCACCGCCTCGCCGACGTTGTACGGCCGTTCCACCCAGCGCCCCGCTTCCAGTTGCGTGAGTTTCTGCACCTGATCGTCGATGCGACGCAGGAACAGGTTGAAACCAAGACTGCCGGCCCGGTCAGCCAGAAAATGTTCGAAGCCGGCTTCCAGACCCAGAGTGGACTCCGGCTGCAGCGCCGGATTGCCGGCCTTGTCCGGGTTGGCGGAGGCGTTGTCGCCGCTGGCGGCGCGCGGCACGCCGGACAGATCGCGCAGGCCGGGAGCCTTTTCGCTCAGCGCCAGGCTGGCGCGCCAGTTCCAGGTCGGGACCGGTTGCCAGAGAAAATGCAGCGACGGCTCCAGCGCCTGGTGATCGCGTCGCAGCGTGACCCCGAGGCCATCGGTGGAACGGGCCGCGTTGGCCTGCCAGCGCAAGCCCGCGGTGATCAACTGGTCATCGGTCACTTGCCATTCGTCCTGAGCCCACAGCGCCAGGCGGGTTTCGGTCTGGTCGCCTGCGCTGTCGGCGGCGATCGCGTCGGGTGCGCCGTCGGTCGTCGTGGCGCGGGTTTCGTCGACGCGTTTGCGCCGCCATTCCAGACCGGCGCCCAGCAGATGCTTGTCCGCGAGCGGGGCGAGGCTTTTCAGGGTCAGGCCGATTTCCGTTTCGGTGCGGCGCTCGGCTTCTTCGCTCGATGCGAACAAGCCGTCGGCCGCGTCATATTCGCTGCGTGCTGTGTCCTTGGTCTCGCGTTCGCCCTGCACGGTGAAGCGCGCGCTCAACTCGCCCCAGCCGGTCCGGTTGGCTTTCCATTCCGCCGCCAGACGACCGCTGGCGCGCTGGCCGTCGTCGACCTCTGACACCCGGCCGTCGCCGGCCAAGCCGGCGCCGTTCAGCGGATCGGCGTAGGCCTGGCGGCGGGTGTCGCTGTGGCGGGCAGCGTCGCTCAACAGCAGCATCGGGCTCAACACCAAACGCTGGCCGCCGCCCAGGTTCCAGCTAAAGCGCGGGCTCAGGCTGAGGCTGTCGTCGCGGCCGCTTTCCGTGTCGTGTTCCAGACGCCAGGCGCTGCGCGCGCCGGCGCTGAATTCCTGGATAGCCGTCGTGCCGTTGGCCTGAACCGGGCGGCTGCCCAACGCGCCGGACCAGAGATAGCCGAAGCGATCTTGAGTATTGCCGTATTGCCCATCGGCGCGAAGCGCCGCCTTGCCGTCGGCCACGCCGAGGCCCAGACGGGCGCCGCGGGTGGCCTTGGGCGGCACGTCGCGCAGTATCAGGTTGATGGTGCCGCCTGGGCCGGCGGCGGGAAATTCGGCGCTGGCGTTGCGGATGATCTCGACGCGCTCGATCAGGTCCACCGGCAGGCGCAATGCGGCGCCGGGCGAACGCTCGCCCCCGGGCAGCGCTTCGCCATCCACCAGGATGCGCGGCAGATTGCGGTCGGCGCCCTTGCCCCGCCCGCGCTTGCTCTCCATATCCGCGAACAGGCCGGTGCCGGGCAGCTTCTTCAGCAGCTCGGCGACGCTGGCGGCATCCAGCGCCTCCAGGTCTTCACGGTGGAACACGATCCGGGCGGTGGGCGCCTCACGTCGCGCCGCCTGCGGGTCGGCCTCGGCCGACACGCTGACTTCGCCCAGCAGCGTATCGGACTGGGCCTGGACGCCGGCGGAGGCCAACGCCATTGCAAGCAGCCAGCCAGGCCTTGATGACTGACTCAAGTCCGGCTTGTCGAACAACTGGGCCTGGCTTACCACTTGCCCTCCAGCGCGATATAAAAGGCGCGGCCGCCGCGTTCCGACTCCTGGGTGAATTTGGTCTGCTGGCCGGCCGTGTTCAACTCGATCTTGTCCTTGTCCTTCACCATGTCCAGCAGATTGGCGGCGGTCAGGCGCAGGGCCAGATCCTTGTTGAGCCGTTTCATGATGTACAGGTCGAGCAGCCGCTGCTCCGCCTCGTCATCCGGTTTCAACGGTTCGGTGGGGTTCTTCAGAAACTTCGGCGTGTAGTTGTAATTGACGCCCCAGGCGGCATCCCACTTCGGCAACTGCCAGTCGAAGCCGATGTTGTAGACATACGGCGGCTGATCCTTGATGCGCGTCTTCACGCCGGGACTGGATTCGATCTCCGAATACAAGCGGGTGTAGTTGAAGCGCAGCATCAGTTCCGGCAGGCCGATGCTGTCCATGCGTGGCCGGGCATCCAGTTCCAGGCCCCAGACCCGGGCGTCGCCGACGTTGTAGGGCCGCTCGACATAGTTCGCGCCTTCCAGCTCGGTGCGCTTTTCCACCAGATCCTCGATGTCGCGATGGAACAGATTGGCGCCCAGCACGCCGCCGGCGCGGGGCAGGAAGTGATCCCAACCGAGTTCCACGCCCACCGCCTGTTCCGGTCGCAGTTCGGGGTTGCCGGATTTCATCGGGTTGCTGGCCGAGTTGGCGCCGCCTGGCGTTTCGGTGACCGTCGACAGGTCGTCGAACTTGGGCGGCTTCAGCGTCTTGGTCAAGCTGGCGCGCAGGTTGTTGCGCGGATTCATTCGCCACAGATAATGCAACGCGGGGGTGCTGGCGGTGATGGTGCCGCCGCTCGCCAAGCCGAGTCCATCGATGGCCGATTGCTTGTTGCGGAAAGCGCGCAGGCCGGGGGTGAGATGATGGCCGCCGCCCAGATCGATTTCATCCTGCAGCCAGGCGGTCCAGCGCAACTCCTCGATATCGAACTGGTCACCGCGACCGGGGTCCTTGACCGCGCCGTTCTCCAGCTTGGTTTTCTTGTCTATGCGCGATTTGTCCTTGTATTCCAGACCGGCGGACAACTTGTGCTGGCCGATCTTGCGCTCGCCCTTGCCGCCGACATACCACTCGCGTTCGTCTTTGTCGTCGTTTTCCAGCGTGGTCTTGCTCAGGGCGCCGGCGGCGTTGTATTCCAGCGCGGTCTTGTCCTTTTCCTCGCCGCCGCGCTGCGCTGCGGCGAACAGCGAGAACCCGCCGCGATCCAGCTTGCGCTTCCATTCGCCGCGCAGCCGCGCGGTTTCGCGCAGCTTGTCCTCGGTCTCGTCGCGGCGGCCGTCGCCGACATAGGCGGAGCCGTCGGCGGGGGTGTCGTATTTGAATTTGTCGACTTGCTTGGTTTTGCGTTCGTCGCTGCGGGTAATCCAGGGGGTGAACAGCAGTTCGTCGCTGCTGGACAGCTTGATCTGCAGGCGCGGCGAGAAATCCAGGGTGTCGGTCACCACCCGTTCGTCCTCGAACTCGTCCTTCCAGGCGGTTCTGACTTGCGGCGTGGCGGTGTTGAAGCTTTCCTCGCTCTTGCGCTTGGTCTTCAATTCGCCGCGCTGGCCGACGGCGGCATTGAGCAGCCAACGCACATCGCCGCTGGCGTTGCCATACTGGCCGGACAGGTTCCAGGTATCCTGGTCGGCGTTCTCGCCGAACACCCGGCCGGTCACCAGGCGAGCGCTGGCAACCCGCGCATGCGGCGCATCGCGCAGAACGATGTTGATCGCCCCCATCATGCCCTCGTTGGACATGTCGGCGCCCGGCGCGCGGATCAATTCGATGCGTTCCACCATGTCCAGCGGCAGGCGGTCGACCTGAATCTGCCGCTCCTTGGTGCCGGTGGCCACCGGCTCGCCGTCGATCAGAATTTCGGTATAGCCCTTGTCCATGCCGCGTAGCCGCACATCCTTGGGGGTGCCGGGCGGGCCGGTAAAGGTGACGCTGGGCAGGCGGCGCAGATAGTCGCCGACGGTCAGTTCGTTCATCCGATCGAGTTCCTCGCGACCGTAGACCAGCTTGGTGGTAGTGGCGGTCTGGCGGCTATTGAAATCGTCGCGGTCGGACTGCACGACGATCTCGTTGAGGGTTTGATCCGCCAGGGCGGGGAATGACGCGCCCAGCGCGGCGGCGAGGGCGGTGAGTTTGATGAGGCGCATGCGATCGGTCCAGGGTTTGGCTGGCTGGCTGGCGCATGGCTGGCTGGCTGGAGGTGGGAAAAATGTGCGGATTGGCGGGAACGGCGCTACCGCGCCTCGCGCGGATCGGTGACGAAGCCGATGCGGGTCAGACCCGCCTTCGCGGCATCCGACATCACGGCAACGACCTGCTTGTAGGCCAGCTCGCCGTCGGCGCGGATATGCAGTTCCGGTTGCGGTTCCTGGCGGGCGGATTCGGCCATGCGCTGGCGCAGCTCGGCGTTCTCCACCAGTTCACCGTTCCAGTAGACACTGCCGGCGGCATCGATCGACAGATGGATGTTTTCCCGTTTCGGCGTGTTGAGTTCGCTCGACGCGCGCGGCAGGTCGATCTTCACCGCATGCGTCAGCAGCGGCGCGGTGACGATGAAAATCACCAGCAACACCAGCATCACGTCGATCAACGGGATCATGTTGATTTCCGCCACGGGTTGCTGGCCGCGTTGGTTGGAAAATCCGCCGAAGGCCATTACGCCGCCTCCCCGACCGGGCGCAGCACAATGGGACCGGACTTGCGCGCCGGCGCTTCGTTGCGATTGCCGGTGGACATGAAGGCGTACAGATCATGGGCGAAGCCATCCAGTTCGGTCAGCAACAGGCGATTGGCGCGGGTGAAGGCGTTGTAGGCCAGCACGGCGGGGATCGCCACCGCGAGACCCAGCGCGGTCATGATCAAGGCTTCGCCGACCGGACCGGCGACCTTGTCCAGCGTGCCCTGGCCGCTCATGCCGATCGCCAGCAGCGCGTGATAGATACCCCAGACGGTGCCGAACAGGCCGATGAACGGCGCGGAGGACGCCACCGAAGCCAGCACGGTATGGCCGTATTCGAGGCGCGCGGTGTCCTGTTCGATGGCGCGGCGCAGCGCGCGGGTGAGAAAGTCGTCGGCGCTGCCGGATTCGACCATGCGCTTGCCGCCGCGGTCGCGATGTTGCTCGGCGGCGCGCAAACCGTGGTGGGTGACATGCGAGAACGGATCGCGAACGCCGTGCTGTTTCAGAAAATTGGACACCGACTGCATGTCCGGTGCTTCCCAGAAATGTCGCATGAATTCTCGCGCCTGGCGACGCATGGCCCAGTTGCTCCAGGCCTTGCTGACGATCAGATACCAGGTGGCGATGGACATCAGCGCCAGCACCACCAGCAGGAAGTGGCCGACGCCGTCGGCCTGCGCGAGAAAGTGGCCGAAGCCGAGGTTCGGTTGCATGGATCAACTCCGCAAGGAAAAGGAAATGGGCACCAGCACCCAGGCGGCGACACCGCGATCGCCCTGTCTGGCCGGCACGAAACGCCAGCGCCGCACGGTGTCGCGGGCGGCCTTGTCGAGCCGCTCGTAGCCGCTGGATTCGCGTATCTCGATATGCGCCGCATTACCGTCCGGGGTGACATGCACGCGCAGCAACACCCGGCCGTGCTCGCCCATGCGGCGCGACAGCGCGGGATAGGCGGGCGCCGGGTTGTCCAGATAATCGGC
>JAGUXX010000031.1 GCA_020061585.1 Betaproteobacteria bacterium
CGGGGTTGGTGGGCGCGCGGGGCTGGCGGGGCTGAACCGGCAAATTGATCGCGGGGGACGAAGTCGCGGCGGCGCGGCGTTCCCGCTCCGGCAGACTGGATTTCAACGTGGTCACATCGGCGTCGGGCAGTTGCCGCACATCGCCAAAGGTGGCGTCCATATCCTCGAAGGCTTCAACGTGGCGCGGATCGGCGGCAAGCCAGTCGGCGAGTTCGGCTTCGCCCGCCGCATCCAGCCCGTTGCGCCTGCGCGCCACCCAGGTGGCGGCTTCGATGTCCAGAGGGTTTTGCGTTGCGGCGAAGGTTTCGAACTCGCGCGTGTCGATAGCCTCGTCCGCGGAGGCGGCAAGGGAGCGGTCGTCGACGGGAGGCTGTTGAGACATGGGCGAGGACTATGGCTGCGCTTGTAAATGAAGACGCACGAGCGGAGGGAATCCTCACCCCGCCTGTGGCAATCAGAACTCGTGACCGGGCGGGTCTACTTCGGACATCCTGTCGCTGCGCGGCATGCAACGCGCTCGCCCCGCAGATGTCGCTCGCACAGCTTGCAGGCCACCATGCCGCGAACGATGTGCTTTTCCACCATGCTGACCGAGATGCCCATGTGCTCGGCGATTTTTGCATGGTGCAACTCGTCGAGGACATGCAGCACGAAGGCCTCGCGACAGCGTGGCGGCAAAGCTTCGATGGTGGCGACGTAAGCGCGGATGATCTGCCGAGAGGCCAGGGCCTCCTCGGGTTGCAGGTGGCGCGGCGCGGCCGGGTGCTGGTCTTCGGGCAGACTGTCCAGGTCGTCGTGTCGCCTTAATTCGGCGCGTCGATGCTGGTCGATGACCAGGTTGCGCGCGGTGCGGTAGAGCAGCGCGCGCATGTCCAGCACGGCCTGGCCTGATTGTTGCGCGCTCAACACGCGCAGATAGCTCTCCTGCGCCAGATCGGCCGCCGTGTCGCGGTCGCTGACCTGGCGAGTCAGGAAATTCAGCAGTTCTCGGTGGTAGCGTTCCAGCACGTCAATAACTCTATAGTTGGGCGGACAGGCAGCCGCGATCAAGCGCCCTTCCCTTCCAGGCCTTTAAGCATCTTCAAGCCGGTGCAGGGATCGGGGCGGGTGATTGGCGTGACCCGCCAAAGGTAGTCGTAAGCCCCAGGCTCCACGGCATCGTCGGTTTCAACGAAGCCGACGCTGACGATGCGCGCTCGCGGCTGGGCCGCCCGCAACAGAACCGGCACGCCGTAATCCAGACGCACATGGCCATTGCCGGCCAGCAGCACGGCGGGCGCGGCCTCCGCCAGCAGGGCGCGGGCCATGGCGGCATCCCGGGCGCGCTGCGCCAGACGCATGTTGGGTAGTCGTTCGGCGGCCAGTTGACCGCAGTGACCCCGGTTCAGATCGGTATCGAGCAGCGCTTGGGCGGCACCGGTCAACGATGCGGCCTCGATCCGGGCATGCAAGTCCTGGTCCAGAGCCTCGGTACCGCCGATGGCGACCTGGCGGCCATCAACCCGGCTCAGATTGCCGCCGAGCACGCTCGCGGCGGTTTCACGCAGGGACTGAAACAGTGCTTGTTGCATCGGCCAGCGCCAGCCCTTGCGGTTGTAGCCGGCTCGGTCGAGGGCAGAATCGAGGCTATCGACGGGATCCAAGCGTGTGCCCTGGTCCAGGTGCTCCATGACCACCCGACCCGGCCGCATGTCGCGCAGCAATTCAGCGCGGGCGTCGTGATGCCGGGGGTTGTCGTGGCGCTCGCCGAGCAGCAGCCAATCCGCGCTAGCCATGACACCCAGCAACGCCGCCCGGCTGACCGGCTGGCCGGTGCGCGCATCGAGTATGTCATCCGCCGCAGCCAGCAGAGGGCTGGACAGCCCCAAAGCAAGAATCAACAGAAATCGTCGCGCTTCCATGGTCTTCCTTTCGTGTTCAATCGGTGCGAGAACCCGCCCCGACGAGGCCATTTTCTACCGGATTCGCCGGCGCGGAGTCATGCTATGGCACAGCGGAGGTGGCTTCCGCCGGCAGAGAATCCGACTGCATCCCTTCCGGCACGTAAACCATCGACCCATCCTTCATGCGATAGGCGATGCCGGCTTTCTCGCCCTCGCCCTGGCCGATCTCGCCGCTGGCCTTGTAGTGCTCGATCTTCTCGCCCTTCTTCACCACCATCTCCATGGTGGGTTTGCCGGGGTCGGTAATGACCGTGACATCGCGTTTGCTGAATGGATCGAGCAGCGGGTTCTGCGCCACGGTGATCAACAGCGCGGCGATGATGACCAGAAAAATGTCGATCAGGTTGACCACCGACAGGATGGGATCGTCGCTCTCGGGTTCGTGCAGCAGCTTCATGCCGGGCTCCCCTGCGGCAGCGGCGCGGCGCTAACCGCCGAGGTGGAAACCGGGCGCCGAGACTGAATCCAGGCCATCTCTTCCGCCAGCCAGCGGCGGCGCACCGAGACGATGTAAAAGGTGATGCTGGCGGCGATCAACGCCAGGATCACCGCCGAGAACGCCACGGTGAGATTGTGCGACACGCTGGCCAGATTGCCGTCGGCCAGCGATTTCAGCGCCGGCCCCATCGGAATCATGGTCGCCACCAGACCCAGCATCGGCGCCACGCGGGTGGCGATGCGGGCGTTTTCCATCATCTTGTGCGCGGCCAGATCCAGATCGTCATCGCGGTGACCGGGATGCGCGCGGGCATAGGCCAGCAGCGGATAGCCCGGCCCGTCGGTGATGCCGCCACGCCGCTGCCAGGCCTGTACCGCAAAGGCGCCGAGGGCGTAGAAGGCATAAAGGAACAGTACCGCCACGGCGGCCATCACCGGCACCATGAAGGCCTGGCCGAGTTGGTACATCAGGGTTTCAATATTTGCGTTCATGCGTGCTCCTGTTGAGAAATCGATGTTTGGGGATATTTGAAGGGGGCTGGCGCAACTTGGGTTATGTTGACCGAGGCGTTTCTATCGGTGTATATGCGTTTATCAACGCAAATACATGGAGCCATCATGAGCACCGCTGTCCACTGGAATATCGCTGTATCCGCTGAAACCGACCAAGCCTTGCGCATGCTGCTCGCCAGCCAGGGCGGCGGACGCAAGGGAGACTTGTCTCGCTTCATCGAGGAAGCCGTGCGGCAACGGGTGTTCGAGGAAACCGCGCGTGACATCAAAGCGCGTAATTCCGGTTTCTCGGACAAGGAAATTGACGCCGCGGTGATCGAGGCGCTGGACTGGGCCCGGCAGAACGGATGAAAGTCATCCTTGACAGCAACGTACTGTTTTCCGCGCTGATCTCGCCGCATTCGCCGCCGCAGACGATTTACCAGGCCTGGCGGGACGGCCGTTTCGAGTTGCTGTCCAGCCGTGAGCAACTCGACGAAATCCGCCGCGCCAGCCGCTACCCCAGGCTGCAGCGCATTTTGCAGGCGCACCGGGCAGGCACGCTGATCAACGAACTGGAACGCTCCGTGCTGGTCAGCGTGCGCGCCATCGATATCGAAATCGACGACCCCGCCGACGCATTCCTGCTGGCGCTGGCGGAAGCCGGAAACGCCGACGTTCTGGTCACCGGCGATCATCGCGCGGGCTTGTTGCGACGTGGTCACCACGGACCGACGCGGATCATGACGCCCAGCAGCTTCTGCGCGACCTTCCTGAAAGTTTGATACACGCCTCATCGCCGCCCCTGCCGCCAACCGCCCACCCCGACCACCAGGCCAAGCGCCAGCAAGGACAGCAGCGTCATCGGTGAAGGCGGCGGTGGTGGCGGCACTTTGTCCAGACGCATGCCGAGGATCGGCGGCGGCGCGGCTTGCGCCGCCTGTGTTTCTGGCGGTGGCGGCGACAGTTCGGCGGCTTTGGCCTGGCTGATCAGGTCCAGGCCGAAGCCGGTGTTGGCTACGGCGGCATTGACCTTGGCGACGAAATCGCGGAACGCGGCGTTGTCGCTGCGCACGTCGCGGCGGATCGCCAGATCGCGGTAGCGCGCCGCCAGGGCGTTGACGGTGGCCTGATCCGCTTGCCAGTAGTCCTTGCGCACCGCTTCCAGCATGCGTTCGATCATCTGCGCCTGGGCCGCCGGGTTGTGCTTTTCGAAATAGGCGTTCATGCCCAGCTGGTACTTGTCCTTCACGTAGACGTCGGCGAACTCCTGCCACTGGTCGGGCCGCACGATGTCGGGCGCGGTAACCTGCCAGCCCCAGAAGTTGTTGATCGAATCGAGCATTTCCGTGCTGCCGGAATAGCCTTCCTTCTGCATGCCTTCGATCCAGCCCGGGTGGAACTGACGCGTGCGCAGCTCGCGCGCCAGGAACTGCGCGGCGGTTTCGGCCTTGGGATTGTTGGCCTCGCGCAGGTTGGCGATGTACAGCTCCGGGCTGTTGCCGGTGAGGTGGCGCACCGCCAGCGAGATGCCGCCCAGATACTGGAACGGGTCGTCGGTGGTGAGCATGCCGTACAGGTTTGAGCTTCTGGATAACGCCGCCGCCTGCACGCCTTTGAGGTTTTCGGCGTAAAGGTTGATGCCGGGCAGCTTCTTGCCCCAGTCCTTCATGTCGGCGCCGTAGGCGTATTGCAGGCGTTCCAGATACATCACGGCGAGCTTGTCCTCTTGCACCCAGGTATCGGAATCCAGTGATGCGTCGGCCAGGCCGGTGCCATAGACGCCGCTTTCGTTGGAGAAGATGCGCGTATCGGCCCACTTGCCGGCTTCATCGGCCCGCATGCCGCCGGCTTGCAGTTTCTGCTTCAGCTTGACGCTGGTCAGTCGCACGACGTTGTCGGCTTCATCGGCCTGGCTCGCCAGCACCACGCCTTCCGCCAGCCAGCGCATGACGTTGGGGAAATGGTCGCGGTACAAGCCGGTGGCGGACAGCACCACGTCGATGCGCGGCCGGCCGAGTGCTTCACGCGGGATCAGCTCGATACCGGTGACGCGTCCGCCGGCATCCCATTTCGGCCGCACGCCCATGGCGTGAAAGGCCTGCGCTTCGAGCACACCGAAATGCCGCATGGTTTCCACCGACCAAAGCGTGAAGGCGAGCTTTTCCGGCGGCCTGCCGTGTTTGTCGCGATAGGCGACGATGAGTTTGTCGAGCGCCTCCCGGCCGGCTTCAAAGGCCGCCTTGGTCGGCACTTTCGACGGGTCGAAGCCATACAGATTGCGGCCGGTGGGCAATGAATCCGGGTTGCGGATCGGGTCGCCGCCGTAGCCGGCGGGGATATGTTTGCCGTCCAGCGCGTCGAGGAAGCCGGTCATTTCCGGGCTGGCGTCGAGCGCGGCGTAATGTTTGTCGGCTTGTTCCAGCAGCTTGACCAGTTTCGGGTCGGCTGTGGCGGGCAGCGGTTTGCCTTGTAGCAGCACCAACTGCATCAGGCGATAGGGTATGGTTCGGTGGATGTCGCGGTAATCGGTGACGAACACTTCATCGGCCTCGTCCACTTCCAATTGGGCCGAGCGACAGTCTGAGTAACCCGGATGCAATGAAATGGAATCCGGGGATGCGCTCGCCAGGTTCCCCGGATTCCGCTGCGCCGCATCCGGGCTACCTTCTGGGCAGGAAAAAAAGTCGGCATGCGTGCGGCTGAAGCGGAACGCCGCGTCTGCGTAGTCGGTGCCCAGCATCTGCATCACCATGCCGATGCGATAACGCTCGTCCGCCGTCTTGCCGAAGGTGTGCATGCCCTGCGGCTGATTGGCCAGGGCCATGTCGTGCAGCCAGTCGTGCAATTTGTTGAGGAACACCGGGAAATCGGCGCGTGCCTGTGCCGCGCTGACGCCGACATCCTGGTCGAAATTCAGCTTGGCGGCGTCGCGCAGGATGGCCTCGGCGGTCTTGTCGCGCACCGCGCCTTCGGTGAGGCTTTGCCATTCGTGCACCAGATGGTGCAGGTCCATCAGTTCGTTGTGCAGGCCGGCCGGCGCGAACGGCGGCGTCTGGTGGCTGATGATCAGCGCCCTGCCGCGGCGCTTGGCCTGCACCGCTTCACCGACGTCGTCGACGATGTACGGATAGATCACCGGCAGGTCGCCGATCGGCAGCAGCGCGTCGTCATAGGCCCACAGGCCGCGTTCCTTGCCGGGCAACCATTCCTGCGTGCCATGGGTGCCGTAGTGCACCAACGCATGCGCGCCGAACTGGCTGCGCGCCCACAGATACACCGCCAGATAATGGTGATTCACCGGCGATGAGGTGTCGTGATACAGCGACTTTTCCCTATCTTTTTCCTTACCCTTCTCGCCATCGCCGCGCGGCGGTTGCGGCATGAACACCACGTTGCCGAGTTGCAGGCGCGGAATCGGGAAATAGGCGTCCGCACCCTTGCCCCGCACCATGCCGCTGGCTTCCGGTTCGCCCCAGCGTTTGACGATGCGCGCCCGCACTTCCGCCGGCAGCGTGTCGAACCAGGCGCGGTAGTCGCTGACCGGCAGCCGCTCGGCCAGATCGTCCTTCAGCAGGGTGTCGTAGCCTATCTCTCTGTAATACGGCTTCAACAATTTTTGCAGCGGCGGAATCAGCGCTTCGGCATCCGGCGTGCGCACCGTGTAGCCGCGCGCCCGCATCGCCGCCAGCGTGCCGGAGAGGCTGCGCGGAATGTTCAGGTAGGACGCGCCCAGATTGGTTTCGCCGGGCGGATAGTTCCAGTAGAACACCGCCACCTTCTTGGCGGCGTTGGGCGTGCGCTGCAACACCGCCAGACGCAAGGCCTTGTTGATCACGGCATCGACCTGTTCCGCGATCGGCGCCACCTGGCCGCTGCCTTTCTCGACGGCGGCGGCGGTCATCGCATCGACGATGCCGGCGTATTCCGGCTGCGCCAGATAGAACGGCACATCCATCAGGTTCACCCCGGCCGGGTCGGCGCGCCACTCGGCGACATCGCCGCGCCGGAACGGCATGGCCTGGATCACCGGCACGCCGAGCTTCTCGAACTCCGCCTTGCGCGGCTCCGGGTGCAGCATGATCTGGCTGGTGATGAGTACGTCGACCAGCGGCTTGCCTGTTGGCGCGAGCATTTTGCTGAATCCGTCCGGATCGGACATCGGCGTATAGAACACCAGCGGCAGCGCACCCAGCGCTTCGATGCGGCGCGCGGCATGGTCGATGAACGCGGTCAGTTCGGCGGTCAGGTAATTCTTGTGGATGGCCAGGCCGATGATCGGCGGGCCGTCGCCGGGAACGACCTGCTTCCAGGCCAGATAGGCCGGCGCATCGTTGAAGATGCCGTCGTGGTCGGGGTGATACACGCCCTGTTCGGGATAAACGATGGGCGGCGGGATGGCGGCGGTATCCGCCTTCCGACTCCGCGCATCCAGATATTGGAAGAAATGCGCGAAGTTGCGCTTGCCGCCGTTCTGGTAATACGCCCACAGCGCTTTGGCATCGGCCTCGGCCATGTCATTCGCGGCATGGCCCTGGTCCTGCACCTTCAGCCAGGGCAGCGCGGCGGCCGCCAGATGCTTGCCGACCTTGCGTTCCACCGCTTCCACCACCGGGTCGTAGGGAATATCCAGCAGCACGAAATCCGCGCCCTTGAACAAGGCCGGACCTTCTTCGCCGGTCAGCCGTTCGGCATAGACATGACGTACCCGCCAGCCCAGCGGCGCGGCATAGCCGTTGAGCACGGTGAACTTGCCGGCCTGAACCGGCGCGGCGGTGAGCACCAGCAGTTCCTTGGCCTGGACAGCCAAGGTCCAGCACAGGGCGAACATCCCCAAGGCCAGGGCATAGGCGGACTTCACCCGGGAAAAATACGTCATGTCTTGCTCCGATTTTCAGATCAGCGGCAGGCGGCGGGGAGCCGTCAGAAATCCATCTTCATCGACACGCTGAAATTCCGTCCCGGCTGGCTGTACGCATCGACCTGACCATAGGTCGGCGTCAGGTTGCGCACGTCGGACCAGTTGAAGTACTTCTTGTCGAACAGGTTGAACACCCCGGCATTGACGGTGAGTTGCTTGTTGACCCGGTAATAGCCGGTCAGATCGGCCACGGCATAGCCGGCCGGGTTGTAGCGCGCGGCCGGATCGGGATTGCGCTTTTTCCTTTCCGCCGCGGTCAGCATCAACTTGCCGCCGAACTTCTCGTCGCGGTCATAGCGCAGGCCCAGCACCAGTTTGTCGGGATCTATGGTTTCCAGCGGGGTGGAGACACCGGCGTCGGTCGAGTCGCCTTTGGCATGCGCGTAGCTCGCGCTGAGTTGCCAATCCGGAGCGAAAGTCCATTCGCCGCGCAATTCATAACCGCTGATCTCGACATCGTTCAGATTGACGCTCTGGAATACATCGAGGGTAGGCGCCACATTGTCTTCAACCAGCACGTTGCCGGCGATGAAATCCTTGTACTTGCCCTTGAACAGGCTGGCGCTGTAGCGCAGCACCTTGCCGCGTCCGCGGATGCCCAGTTCGATCGTGTCGCTGGTTTCCGGCTTCAGGTCCGGATTGCCGATCGAGGTGTAAGGATTGGTGGCGGTGAGGTTGGTGACCCCGCCGTTGACCTGACTGGGCTTGGGCGCGCGAAAGCCGTGGGCATAACTCGCAAACACATTGGCCATCGGGTCGAGGTCCCAGATCACCCCCAGCTTGGGCGACAACTCGTGGTCGCTGAGCTTGGACGGCGTAACCGTGTTGTTGACCAGGTAGAAGGCGTCGGGCTTGGGGTCCAGCTTGAAGCGGTCATAGCGCAGGCCGGGAATCACGCTGAATTGGCCGATCTTGATCTCATCCTGGATGAACGCGCCGAACAACTGATAGTCGGTATCCGGGAAACTCTTGTTGGGCACGAAGGCCGTGCCGGAGCTGTTGAAACCATCCTTGAACGAGCTGACTTCGGTCTGGCTGGCATCCATGCCGTAGACCAGACGGTGTGCAACCTGATCGCCGAAGTGGCTTTCGAATTGCAGGCTGCCGCCGAACATGTCTTCCGCATACAGGGTGTCGCGCCAGCGCAGCACCGGATCGGTCGAGCGCTCTTCCAGACCCCACTGATCGTTCTTCGATTCCTGCTTGTAGAGACTGGCGGTGGCGCGCTGGAACCAGGGGTTGTCGCCGTGGGTGTATTCGTAATCCAGCTTGTATTGGCGTCGGCTGATGCGTTCTTCCACATCCACATTGGTCAGCGTGGCCACGGTAAACGGATCGCCGAAGAAGCTCAGCACATCGGTGTCGATATCCCGATCCAGGTCTTCCACGCCGAGTTTGATCTTGTGCCGCCGGTTCGGCTTCAGCACCAGCTTGCCCAGCAGGTAATCCGATTTCGCGTCGGCCGGGTTGGGCGTGGTGCGGTTGAAGTCCGCGGCATTGTTATTGCCCATGTTGTCGGTTTCATGACCCCGACGCAGGCTGGCCAGCAGCATCGCCTCCACGCTGTCGCCGGCATAGGCGTAGGACGGCACCACTGACCAACTCTTGTCGACCGAGGCATAGCCCAGCTTGACCGAACCTTGCCAGGGCTTGCCCAGCGTCAGCAAATCGGTCGGGTCTTTGGTGATGAAACTGACCGCGCCGGACAATCCGTCGCTGCCGAACTGAGTCGAGGACGGGCCGCGCAGGATTTCCACCCGCTTGTACGCCTCGGGATCGATGTAATCGGCGCGGCCGGCGGCATAGGGGCCACTGGCGTAGATCATCGGCAGACGCACGCCATCGACCTGCAACAACACCTGATCGCCTTCCAGACCCCGGATATTGATGCCCTCGTTGCCTGAACGCCCGGTGGCGCGGAACACGGCGGAAGCGCGATTCGGCTCGGCGCGCACCGAAACGCCGGCTTCGTAGCGCATCATGTCTTTGACATCGATGACCATTTGCCGCTCGATGGTCTCGGCATCGATCGAGGTGATGGTGTTGGCGACTTCGTGGACGTCCTGTTCGACACGCGTGGCGGAAACCACGACTTCGCGCAATGCGGGGTCTTTCGTCGGTGCGTCGGAGGCTTGCGCGGTTGAAACAAAAATGGACGGCGCCAGAGCGGGTATCAGTACAGCAAGGAATCGCTTCTTCATTATCGGAACTCCAGTCATTTGGAAAATCTGGCTGACTGGGATCAGAGAAGCTCTGAATACCTGGCTGGCTTTGGCAGGTGAATTTCTGAACGAGCCAACGCTACGCGAGCTCTGGCCTGAAATTCGTCAGGATGGATTGCGGCGTTGAAACCGGGTAGCCCAACCTGAAACTTTCATAATGATAACAGTTCTTATTCGCTGTTTTCAAGCATCAGAATGTTCTGATGCAGGGGATCAGGCAAACAAGGGGCCGCAACGACGCATGGCGGGAAAAGCCGCCGTTTTATGGGCCGGATAGCGTGCAACACCACACTATGGCTTGATGCCGAACCTCGACGAGAACAGCCACCGTACCTGATGCGATGGCCTTCAGCTTAACCCCTGCTAACTGAGTGTAATCCAGTGGTTATCCAGCCGGATGCCGCTGATCGATGCGCTGTTCGATACCCGTGCGGCGTTCAGCGCCAGCGCCTGCAAACGACCGCCGGCCCAGACGCCATCCGCCGACCCGGTCAGCGCGCAGGCTTCGGCGAGCGGGATCAGCCCGCGCC
>JAGUXX010000097.1 GCA_020061585.1 Betaproteobacteria bacterium
AGGCGCGCGC
Source organism: Betaproteobacteria bacterium (assembly GCA_020061585.1). GTDB lineage: Bacteria > Pseudomonadota > Gammaproteobacteria > Burkholderiales > Thiobacillaceae > PFJX01. Next base: position 11 of record JAGUXX010000097.1, read on the forward strand.
CGGCGGGAATGTCGGCCGCCGGGCCGCCGGCGGCCAGCACGCTGACGCCGCCGTCTTCTTCCGGCTGCAAGGTCAGCCCCAGCCAGGGCAAGCGCAAGGCGAGCCCGATCGCCAACGCCAGCGCCATCAGGTTGAAACCGAGTATCACCAGCAAGCGGCGGGCGGGCGGGGTCAGATGGCGGCGGTTTTGCATGGCGAGAGACTTTAGGACGCTTTGCAACTTCAGGACACCCCCGCGAATGCGGGATGTTCAAGTCCGCGCCTGACGATGAACAATGCCACGCATCCATCAACCGAAAGGAGTCTGACGTGAGCCTGTTCCGCAAGTATTGGCAATTCATTCCCGCCGTATCGCTGGCCGTGTTGTTGAGCGGCTGTCTGAGTGATGACAATTCAACGCCGGCGGCCGACACGCTGGGCGGCACCGCCGCCACCGGCGCGCCGATTGTCGGTGGCACCGTCAACGTCAAGTGCGCCGGTGGCAGTAGCTTGTCCGACATCACCGACAGCTCGGGCGTCTGGCAAGTCACCCTGTCCGGTCAGACTCTGCCTTGCGCGGTGGAAGTCAGCGGCGGCAACCTGGTCGGTGGGCAAACTTATTATTCCGTGGCGCTGCAACCGGGCACGGTCAACATCACGCCGCTGACCGATCTGATCGTCGCCAATCTGGCGGGTCAAGCGCCTGGCGTGTGGTTTGGCGGCCTGAACGCCAACGCTTACCAGCTAATCACCAGCGGCGCGGTGAATACCGCCTTGGGCAATCTGCGCACGGCGCTGGGCCTTGCGGCGCTGGATGATATCGACCCGCTGACCGCCAGTTTCGACGCGCAACCCGGCGACCCTCTGGACAATGTGCTGGAGGCGATGCAAAGCGCTTTCTCGGACTATGCCGCGTTACTTGATGCCGCATTAGGCGACGGATTCGCGACTTTCGCGGAACAATACCGTGCCGCGCTTGAGGAGGCTTATGCGGATCTGCCGATAGGCGGGGGTGGTGGTTCAGGTTCCTGTAGCGGAGCTGAAGAAAGTCTGACTTATGCCAGTAGTGCTGTCGGCGGTCCGCATAGCGACGGCGAGCAAATCTGCTTTACTGTCAGTACAACCTCGTTGGGCTTTTCCGGCAAGACGCTGACCAATCCGACCCAGAATATGGCGGTGCAGGCACCCTACAGCGCGTATGTGTTTGTCGATGCCGGCGCCAGCTACGAGGTGATCTTCAACAACGGCGACCTGCATGAAATCAATGTGATGAGCGCCAATGGCAACAGTTTCTATGGTCAGTTCGCCGCAACCCCAGCATCTGGCGGCGGTAGTTCAAGCCTGACGATCAGCGTCACCGCGGGAGGCGTTACATCGCCGAACATCGTGGTGGGTTCGGTGCCCGCTCCAGCCAATGAATTGCAGTTCTGCAACGATCTGTGGAGTGATCCCAACTTTACCGGCTTGGGTTCCGGCGGGGAGTTGACGATCAATTCCTGCTCCTTCGCAAACAATGTCGGCACCATTTCCGCGACGGTTACGATTACCACGCCGGTCAACATCAGTGTTCCGTATACGGTGACCTACACCTACAACTGATATCCGGTTCTTTTCATGATTTTGCACGGCGCCCTGGGGGCGCCGTTTTTTCTGGTCTGTCCATGTTCAACCGAGCATGGTTGACAAGAACACTCGACCAATCTAAAACTTGGGCAGATGTTTGGATCAAGTCTAAACAAACCCGTATCTCCGGCACGGGTTTAAGCCGGGGCCAGAACTTCAATGAAGAGACAAGGAGCAACCCATGCAACTCAAAGGCACGAAAACCGAAGACAACCTGAAAGCCGCGTTTGCCGGCGAATCGCAAGCCAATCGCCGTTACCTGTATTTCGCGGCCAAGGCTGACGTGGAAGGCTACAACGACGTCGCCGCCGTGTTCCGCTCCACCGCCGAAGGTGAAACCGGCCATGCACATGGTCACCTGGAATATCTGGAAGCCAGCGGCGACCCGGCTACCGGACTGCCGATCGGCCCCACCGGCGACAACCTGAAAGCCGCCATTGCCGGCGAAACCCACGAGTACACCGATATGTACCCGGGTATGTCGAAATCGGCGCGCGACGAAGGCTTCGAGGAAATCGCCGACTGGTTCGAGACGCTGGCCAAGGCCGAGCGCTCGCACGCCAATCGCTTCCAGAAGGCGCTGGATACGCTGGGTCAGTAAGCCCGGTCCGTCATTCCACCCCGGAATCCCCGCTCCGGGGTGATCGGATGCCGGAATGCGGTATGACACAGACTGGACCCCGGCATGCGCCGGGGTGACGGCATACTTTACGCCGTATCCAATATAAATCCGGAGTCGACCATGGCCGTACGCGAAGGCAGCCTCGAAGCCCCCACGCGCCACCCGCTGGATTGGCGCAACCCCGATTTCCTCAACGAGGCCTCCTTGTTCAAGGAGTTGGAACGGGTGTTCGACATCTGCCACGGTTGCCGGCGTTGCGTCAGCCTGTGCCAGTCGTTTCCGACGCTGTTCGATCTGGTCGACGAATCGGCTTCGATGGAAGTCGATGGTGTCGCCAAGGCCGATTTCTGGAAGGTCGTCGATCACTGCTATCTGTGCGACTTGTGTTACATGACCAAATGTCCCTACGTGCCGCCGCACGAATGGAATCTGGATTTTCCGCACCTGATGCTGCGCGCCAAGGTCTACAAGTTCAGACATGGCGAAACCAAGATGCGCGACCGGATCCTGACCAGCACCGACAGGGTCGGCAGCCTGGCCGGCATACCTGTGGTGGCGCAAGTGGTCAACGCGGTAAACAAAATGAAACCGGTGCGCAAGGCGATGCAATCGGTGGCCGAAATCCATGCCGATGCCTGGCTGCCGGAATTCCACGACAAACCGCTGCGCAGCCGTTTGTCACGTAAAACCGGGGCGGTACAAGGCGAGCCAGCCGGTCGCACCCAAGGCAAGGTCGCGCTGTTCGCCACCTGTTACATGAATCGCAACGAACCCGGCATCGGCGAAGATTTCGCGGCGGTCTACGAGCACAACGGCATTCCGATCACCCTGGCCGAGAAAGAGCGCTGCTGCGGCATGCCGAAGCTGGAATTGGGCGATCTGGAAGCGGTGATCGCCAACAAGGAAGTCAACATTCCGCAACTCGCCAAACTGGTCGACGCAGGCTGGGATCTGACCGCGCTGATTCCATCCTGCGTGCTGATGTTCAAGCAGGAACTGCCGCTGATGTTCCCGGATGACCCGGACGTACTGAAAGTCAAGAACGCCTTCTTCGACCCGTTCGAATACCTGATGCTGCGGCACAAGGAAGGCAAGCTGAACACCGACTTCAAGCAGGGTCTGGGCAAGGTGGTGTATCACGCCGCCTGCCACCAGCGGGTGCAGAACATCGGCCAGAAGACGCGCGAGGCGCTGGCCCTGGTGCCCGGCACCGAAGTCGACATCATCGAACGCTGCTCCGGTCACGACGGCACTTACGCGGTGAAGGCCGAGTGCCATCAATATGCGGTGAAGATCGTCAAGCCGGTGGTCGCCCGGGTCAAACAGGCGCAAGCCGATCACTACGGCAGCGACTGCGCGATGGCCGGCCATCATATCGGCCACATCCTCAACGACGGCCGCGCGCCGGAACACCCGATGACGCTGCTGCGCAAAGCCTACGGAATCTGACATGGACCAACTGACCCGCAACGATCTTTACAGCCTGGAGCAGTACGCCGAAGTCCGCGCCGACTTCCGCCGCCGGGTGATTGAACACAAGAAAAACCGCCGTCTGGCGCTGGACGCGCATCACACGCTGTACTTCGAGGATGCGCTGACCGTGCAATATCAAGTCCAGGAAATGCTGCGCATCGAGCGCATCTTCGAAGCCGCCGGCATCGCCGAGGAATTGGCGGCCTACAACCCGTTGATTCCCGATGGCGCCAACTGGAAGGCCACCTACATGGTCGAATACGCCGACGAAGCCGAGCGCAAGACCGCGCTGGCGCGCTTGATCGGCGTCGAGGACACGATCTGGCTGCGGGTGGGCGCGCATGACCCGGTTTTCGCCATCGCCGATGAAGATCTTGAGCGCAGCTCGGCGGAGAAAACCGCCTCGGTGCACTTTCTGCGTTTCGAACTGACGCCGGAGATGGCGGCGGCGGCCAAGGCCGGCGAGGCGCTGACCGCGGGCATCGCTCACGCCGCCTGTTCGACCCGTTGCGTCGTGCCGGACAACGTGCGTAGCGCGCTGGCAGCCGATCTGTCTTGAATCTTGTGGGGCGGGACACGGTTATCATGCGGCTTGTTCTGGAGATCCGCATGACCCGTACCCTAGCCCTGGTTTGCCTGACGTTGCTCAGCGTTACTGTCCACGCCGAATGGGGCGATTTCGAACATGACTTCGAGGCCAACCAAAAGTCCTGGAAAGAAATCGAGTCGCTACTGCCGCCGGCGCCGTTGCCCGCCAACCTGATCGAGGTGAAACTCGATGCCTCGACGCGCAATCAGTTGTTCATCGACCAGGCCTCGCTGTCGATCGGCAATGACGGCGTGGTGCGCTATACCGCCATCATCCGCACCCCGAGCGGCGCGAAAAACGTCAGCTACGAAGGCCTGCGCTGCGAAACCGGCGAGCGCAAGCTGTATGCCTTCGGCCGGCGTTCCGCCAACGCCGGCGGAAAAGACGCCGACAAAGACGCCGGCAATGACGCCAACACGTGGTCGCGCAACCGCTATGCCAAATGGGAGCCGATCCAGGCGCGTCTGGCCGGCGGTTATCACCGCGAACTGTTCTTTCACTATCTGTGCACCGTCAACACCAAGCGCGACCTGCCGACGCTGCTGCGTTTGCTCAAAACCGGCGGCTTGTACGGCGATATCTACGGACAGTGAACTCCGGAATGTTGAGGTAAACTTCCGCCCGCTTCAGGTGCTTCCGCAAGGAAGTGAAACGGGAAACAGGTGCGGGATTCGTCCTCATCCCTGTGCTGCCCCCGCAACGGTAAGCGCTTAACGGTTTTTCACCCGGCCACTGTCCTCAGGATGGGAAGGCGAAAACCCTCATGCGCGAGCCCGGAGACCGGCCTGAAGAAGCACGCGGGTCGCGGAGGGCGGCTGTCATCATGCGGTGGCAAGCGTTCGCCACCCGACTTGCCTTTTTCGGCCCGCGTTTCGTGTTTTCCCCGCGGGGACGCCGGGAACGAAAAAGGACGTATCACCATGCAACGCAACACTTTGGCCGTGCTTCGCGTGGCTTTGTTTAACGCTGGCCTGTTCACTTTGCCTGTTCAGGCGCAAGACATTCCACTGCTGGACGAAATTGTGGTCACGGCGACGCGGATTCCGACGTCTTTGGATCGTATCGACCGTGATGTGACGGTGATCAAGCGCGAGGAGATCGAAGCCGCCGGACAGACCACGCTGGTTGAACTGCTGCGCGGCACGCCGGGCATCGAGATCAATCAGATCGGCGGGGCGGGGGCGGCTTCCAGTGTCTTTCTGCGCGGCGCCAATGCCCAGCACACCTTGGTGTTGGTGGATGGCGTGCGGATGAACTCGCCGACCCTGGGCATCGCCCGTCTGGAGCATTTGCCGGTGCAACTGATCGAACGCATCGAAGTGGTGCGCGGACCCATGAGCCACCTCTACGGCTCGGATGCGATCGGTGGGGTGATCCAGATATTCACCCGCAAAGGTGAAGGCAAACCCCGCCTCTCGGGGGCGCTTGGCTTGGGCGCTTATGATCGCAAGGAGGCGGACATCGCGCTGACCGGCGCGGGTGAACGGTGGCGCTATGCCTGGGCCGCGGGGATCAGCGATCAGGCGGGTTTTTCCGCCAAGAAGCAACCCGCCTATCAGGACAAGGATGGCTACCGCAACGAGCATCTGTCATTCAATCTTGAATTCGACGCGACCTCGGCGCATCAACTTGGACTGCACGGCATGCACAGCAAGGGCGAAAGCCAGTTTGACGATGGCGCAACCGCGTTCGACAGCCGCGCCAATGCGCGCACCGGCAACCTGGGGGTGAATCTGAAGAGCACCTTGTCGGCCGACTGGGCCAGTGAACTGCGCGCCGATTTCGCCCATGAAAAGGTTGAAACCCAGGGCTATTTCGATGCTTCTCCCTGGGGTCCGGGGTCGACCTATGCCAGCCGGATCGACATGGATCAATGGCAATACGCCTGGCAACTCGATGGCCGCACCAGCCTGGGCGCGGTGCAGGCCTTGCTTGAACGGCTGGAATGGGATGTGGGCGGCGATGTCGGCTATACGGTGGACCGTAGAACGCGCAATGCGGTGCTGTTGGGCTGGCGGCGCGACGTGGGCGCGCACGGTTTCCAGGCCAGCTTGCGGCGGGATGATGATTCGCAGTTTGGCGCGCACGACACCGGCATGGCGAGTTATGCGCTGGCTTTTTCGCCGCATTGGCGTGGGTCGATCGCCTACGCCACCGCCTTCCGGGCGCCGTCGTTCGATGATCTGTACTGGCCGGGCGCGGGCAATCCCGCGCTGCAACCGGAACGCGGCCGCAACCTCGAAGCCGGCTTGCGTTACACCGCGACAGGTCGTCAGTTTGGCGCCTTTGTCTATCGCAACAAGGTGCAAGACCTGATCCAGTGGGCGCCCACCGGGGTGGGGGGAAACTGGCAGCCGTCGAATATTGCCCGCGCGGATATGCGCGGACTCACCTTGTCCTGGCAGCAGACCCTGGGCAACTATGGTTTGCGCGCCAGCCTGGATTTGCAGGATCCCGAGGATGCTTCGACGGGCAAGCAACTCATACTGCGTTCACGCCAACACGCGAACCTGGGCGTGGACTACGCGGCCGGCGGCTGGAATTGGGCCGCGGATTGGCTGCTGCAAGGCGAACGCTACAACGACGCGGCCAATACCGTGCGTCTGAGCGGCTATGGACTGCTGCACCTCAGCGCGGCGCGCGAACTGTCGCGCGACTGGTCGCTGCTGGCCCGCCTGGAAAATGCGCTGGACCAGGATTACGAGCGCTCATCCGGCTACAACACACCGGGCCGCAACCTGTTCGTGTCCTTGCGCTATCAACCCAAATAGGTCCCTATGCCCGACAAAGCCGAACGCCATGCCGCGCGCATGGTCAAGAAGAAAGCCGTGATCGACGCCAACATCGCCAGCGCCGACCAGGAAAAAGGTCTGTTGCTGGTGCTCACCGGCAACGGCAAGGGCAAGTCCTCGTCCGCCTTCGGCATGGTGGCGCGGGCGCTGGGTCATGGCATGAAGGTCGGCGTGGCGCAGTTCATCAAGGGGCGTTCGGACACCGGCGAGGAGGCCTTCCTGGGCAAGCAGCCGGGCGTCGAATGGCGGGTGCTGGGCGAGGGTTTCACCTGGGATACGCAGAACCTGGAACGTGACATCGCCACCGCGCAACGCGGTTGGGAGGTCGCGCGGCGCATGCTGGCCGACCCGGCGATCCATCTGGTGGTGCTGGACGAACTGACCTATCTGTTCAGTTACGGCTGGCTGGATCTCGAATCCGCGCTGGCCGACATCGCCGCGCGGCCGCCGATGCAGCATGTCGTGATCACCGGCCGCGCCGCGTCGGCGGCGTTGATCGACGCCGCCGACACGGTCAGCGATATCGCCGACATCAAACACGCCTACCGCGCCGGCGTGAAGGCGCAACCCGGGGTGGATCTGTGAGGCGTCAACGTCATTCCCGCGCGGGCGGAAATCCAGTTCGTTCCTCAAACTGCCATGGGCTTGATGACCCGGATTCCCGCCCGCGCGGGAATGACCGCTGCTGATGCATCGCCGCCGCGCCTTGCTCGTTCTGGCGCTGCTTGCCATCACGGCGCTGCTCAGCCTGCTGTTGTCGCTGGCGGTCGGCGGCGTCGCG
>JAGUXX010000071.1 GCA_020061585.1 Betaproteobacteria bacterium
CGGCCGCGCCCCCGGGCTGAGCGCGTCGCGGCCCAGGCCGCGACGCGCCACACAAGATCATGAAACTCACCGATCAGGAATTCGATTATCTGCAAAAACTGCTGTACGAAGCCGCCGGCATCAATCTCACCAAGGAGAAGAAAGCGCTGGTCGTCGGGCGCCTGACGCGGCGCATCGAAAGTCTCGGGATCGCCAGCTATGGCGAGTACTTTCGGCGCATCGCCGGGCACGCCGATCCACAGGAACGGCAATGGGCGCTGGACGCGCTGACCACCAACGAGACCTATTTCTTTCGCGAACCGCGGCACTTCGCATTCCTCAGTGAAACCATCTTGCCGGCGGTGCCGGCGGGGGCAAGCTTCCGGGTCTGGAGCGCCGCCAGTTCTTCCGGCGAGGAGGCTTACAGCATCGCCATGGTGCTGGCCGAACGGCTGGGGCAGCGGCCCTGGGAAATCGTCGGCACCGATCTGAGCACCAAAGTGCTGGAGAAAGCCATGCGCGGCCAGTATCCGATGGAGCGCGCGGATAAAATCCCCAAACCCTATCTGCGCGCGTATTGTCTGAAAGGCACCGGCGAGCACGACGGTACCTTCCTGATCGACGCCGCGCTGCGCAAGCGGGTCAGGTTCCAGCAGGCCAATCTGCTCGGGCCGCTGCCCAAGGTCGGTCTGTTCGACGTAATTTTTTTGCGCAACGTACTGATTTATTTCGACCTGCCCACCAAACGCCGGGTGGTGGACAATCTGTTGCCGTTCATCAAGCCGGGCAGTTATTTCTTCTCCGGGCATTCCGAAAGCCTGACCGGTCTGGTTGACGGTCTGGTTCCGATCAAACCGGCCATTTACCGCAAGCTTTGATCTCATCCAGCGACTCTGATGCCCAATCCAACCACTCCGCGCCACGAAGCGGCACTTGCCGAAGCCACGCAGCGTCTCGAAGACAGCGAACTGCGCTACCGCATCATCGCCGATCACTCGCCGGATTGGGAATATTGGCTCGGGCCGGACCAACGCTACATCTATGTTTCGCCGGCTTGCGAGGCGATCAGCGGTTACCCGCCCGAGGCTTTCCTGCGCGATGCGCATTTGTTCTGCAATTTGTTGCATGCCGACGATCACGTCGCCTGGCATGCGCACCTGGAGCATGCCGAGCCCGACGACCATCACACGCATGGCAATCTGCTGCTGCGCCTGATCGCTCGTGACGGCCAGGTCAAATGGCTGGAACACCAATGCGGGCCGGTGTTTCATGCCGGCGATTTCCTGGGGCGGCGCGGCGTCAACCGCGACGTCACCCGGCGCGTACAGGCCGAGGCGGAGGCTCGCCACGCCAGCCGCCTGCTGATCACCTTGAGCGAGGTCAACCAGTGCATCACCCGGGAACAGAACGAAACGACGCTGATCGAGCGGATCTGCCGTATCGCGGTCGAGACCGGCGGTCTGAAGGCCTGTCAGGTGGCGTTGCGCGACGAGGACGGCGGCGCGTTCCGCTGCCATGCCTGGGCCGGGCCCGGGGAGGTCAGGCCGGATGACTGGTTGCCGGCGCTGGAAGGCGATCAGGTGGTGTTGCCGATGGGCGCGCGACAACGTCTGTCCGAGCCGTCGGCGTTGGCTTCGGCGGCGCCACGAGCGCATGGCATCGGCGCGGTGATTCACTACCCCTTGCTGCGCGAAGGCCAGATCCTCGGGTTGATTGGTTTCTTTGCCGACAGTCTGGAAAATTTGCGTCAGGACGTCCTGGATCTGCTGCGGGAAATGGCTGGCGATCTGAGTTTCGCGCTGGAAGGTTTCAGGCACCGTCGCCAGGAATTCGAGGCGCGCTACAAACTGGCCGATCGCGAAGCCTATCTGCGCACCATGATGCAGACCTTGCCGCTGGGCATCGGCGTGATCGTGGGACGGGTATTCAGCGAGGTCAATCAGGGGGTATGCCGGATGCTCGGCTATAGCGCCGAAGCGTTGCTCGGTCAATCGACGCGCATGGTCTATGCCGATGATGCCGAATACCAGCGTGTCGGCCGGGAAAAATATGCCGATCTCGTCCGCACTGGCCGGATCGCCATCGAAACCCGTTGGCGGCGCCAGGACGGCGAGATCATCGATGTGAATTTGATCAGTTCCGCGTTCGATGCCGGCGACCTGAACAAGGGCGTGGTGTTCGCCGTCGAGGATATCAGCCAGCGCAAGCGGGCCGATGCGGCGTTGTCCAAAGCGCGCCAGCAACTGGAACTGGCGATCGAAGCCGCCGATCTGGGGATTTATGACTACGATCTGCGTAGTAGCCAGATCACGCTGAACGAACGCTATCTGGGCATGCTGGGCTATGCGCCGGGCGAACTCGACTTCACCCAGACGCTGTGGCTGAGCATGATCCACCCGGATGATCTGCCGGTGGTGTCCGCCACCTTGCTGGAAGATCCATCGCTGCCACTGGCTGGCGTCGAGCTGGAATACCGCATGCGGCATAAATCCGGCGCCTGGGTCTGGTTGCTGGACCGCGCCAAGGGTTTTTCCGACGCCCCGGATGGCGGCCTGACGCGCGTGGTCGGCACGCATATGGATCTGACCGCGCGCAAGCAGACCGAAGAGCGGCTCGATTTCCTGTCGCATTACGACACGCTGACGCACCTGCCCAACCGCGATCTGCTGCGCGACCGGCTGGAGCATGCGCTGCAACGGGTGCGCCGCGAGGGCGAACAGTTGGCGGTGTTGATGATCGATCTGGATCGCTTCAAGACCATCAATGAATCGCTGGGCCATAGCGCCGGCGATCAGTTGCTCAAGGTGCTGGCGAGTCGGATGCAGCGCCAGATGCGTGGTGGCGACACCCTGGCGCGGGTCGGCGGCGACGAGTTCATCCTGCTGTTGGAGAATGACGCCTCGGCGTTGAGCGCCAGCCAGGTGGCGCGCAAATGGCAGGCGCTGTGCGCCCAGCCGGTCAAGCTTGGCGACAGCGAACTGGCGGTTACCGCCAGCATCGGCATCAGCCTGTTTCCCGAAGATGGCGACAGCGCCGACGATCTGTTGCGCCACGCCGACGCGGCGCTGTACCGGGCCAAAGGGCAGGGGCGCAATACCTACCAGTTCTACGAACAGCAGATGACCGCCGGCGCGTTCGAACATCTGCTGCTGGAAAATGCCTTGCGCGGCGCGGTCAGTCGCGACGAATTGCGCGTGCATTACCAGCCGCAGATCGATTTCATCAGTGGCGAACTGAGCGGCGTCGAGGCGCTGGTGCGCTGGCGCCATCCGGAACTGGGCTTGATCGCGCCGAGCCGTTTCATTCCGCTGGCCGAGGAGGCCGGCATCATCGGCGCGATCGGCGAATGGGTGCTGCGTGCAGCCTGCCGGCAGATGGTGGCGTGGGACAAAGCGGGCCTGCATGTACCCTGCGTGGCGGTTAATCTGTCGGTGCGGCAGATCGAGCGCGCTACCCTGGTGCCGATGGTTGCCGAAGTCCTTGCCGCTTCCGGACTGGCGGGATCGCGGCTGGAGCTGGAGGTGACCGAGTCGATGATCATGCGCGACACCGATCAGACGCTGGCGATTCTGCGGGAGCTGCGCGAACTCGGCGTGAAGCTGGCGATCGACGATTTCGGCACCGGCTATTCCTCGCTGAGCTATCTCAAGCGCCTGCCCATGCACCGGCTGAAGATCGACCAGTCGTTCGTGCGCGACATCGGCCACGACAGCAATGGCGAAGCCATCGTCCGCGCCATCATCGCGCTGGGCCGCGGTCTCGGCCTGGAAATCGTCGCGGAAGGCGTCGAACTGCGGGATCAGGCGGATTTTCTGCGTGATGCGGCCTGCGACATCGGCCAGGGTTATCTATACAGCCGTCCGATCGAAGCTTCAGAAATTCTTCGCCAGTGGGCGGTCGTATCGCCACCGCCATGAGCGATCCGCGTGTCCCGACCGGCGGCTTCAATGAAATTTTCCTGCATCCGGGAGATTTCCATTTTGCCGATGCCCGGACCCGCATCGTCACCTTGCTCGGTTCCTGCGTCTCGATCACCGTGTGGAGTCCGCGCTTGCGGGTCGGCGGCATGTGCCACTTCATGCTGCCGTCGCGCGGCGTCATTCCGGAGGGCGCCGGCTACGATGGCCGCTATGGCGATGAGGCGATGTTGTTGCTGATGAAAAAGATCTGGAACCTGGGCGTCGATCCAGGCGAATTCGAGGCCAAGGTGTTCGGCGGCGCCAACATGTTCCAGATGCAGTGCCAGAAAAATGAAATGAACGTCGGCGAGCGCAATATCGACATGGCCTTGACCCTGTTGCGGCGCTACGCAATACCGATCAAGGCGAAACACCTCGGCGGCGATGGCCATCGCAAACTGATGCTGGATGTGTGGAGCGGCGATGTCTGGCTCAAGCACCAGCCGTTGGCGTAAGAAAGACTATTCGTCACCCCGGCGCATGCCGGGGTCCAGGTGGCAGGCCGCGGATGCAAGCACTCCGGTGGACGCTGCACTGGATTCCGGCCTTCGCCGGAATGATGAAAGGCATGACAGAAACGCATGATCAGCCATTTGACAAGGATGTGAGCCGGTGAAACAGATCAAGGTGCTGGTGGTCGACGATTCCGCCGTGGTGCGCCAGGTGATGCTGGAAGTGCTCGGCCGCGCGCCGGACATCAAGGTCATCGGCACCGCCTCGGACCCGATATTCGCGATGCAGAAGATGAATGTCGAATGGCCGGACGTGATCACGCTGGATGTCGAAATGCCGCGCATGGACGGCATCACCTTCCTGAAAAAACTCATGGCCGAGCGCCCGACGCCGGTGGTGATCTGTTCGTCTCTGACCGAGAAAGGGGCCGAGACCACCGTGCATGCACTGGCGGCCGGCGCGGTGAGCATCATCACCAAGCCGAAAATGGGCGTGAAACAGTTCCTCACCGATGCTTGCAACGACCTGATCAGCGCCGTGCGGGCCGCCGCGCAAGCCAATATGCGCAGCTTGTCCATGCCCATGGCGGCGCCGGCGCCGAAACTGACCGCCGAGGCGCTGCTGCCCGGCAATATCAGCGCCATGGCGCGGACCACCGAGCGCATCGTCGCCATCGGTACCTCCACCGGCGGCACCCAGGCGCTGGAAGCGGTGTTGACCCGGCTGCCGCGGGTCTGTCCAGGCATCGTCGTGGTGCAGCACATGCCGGAAAAGTTCACCGCCGCTTTCGCCGAACGTCTGAACGCGCTGTGCGAGCTGGAAGTGCTGGAAGCGAAACAGGGCGATCGCGTCGTGCCCGGCCGAGTGCTGATCGCGCCCGGCGGCCGGCACATGCTGCTCAAACGCAGCGGCGCGCAGTATCAAGTGGAAGTGGTCGATGGTCCGCTGGTATCGCGCCACAAGCCGTCGGTGGATGTGCTGTTTCGCTCGGTCGCCAAGTTCGCCGGCAAGAACGCCACCGGCATCATCATGACCGGCATGGGCGACGACGGCGCGCGCGGCATGAAGGAAATGTTCGACGTCGGCGCCCACACCATCGCCCAGGACGAAGCCACCTGCGTGGTGTTCGGCATGCCCAAGGAGGCGATCAAGCTACAGGCGGTGCGCGAAGTGTTGGCGCTGCACGACATGCCGCGGGCGATCGTCGCGGCGGCGCGCGGCTGAGTCGGGCTGAGGCGGGATGATGAGGCGATCCGAACCCGGCGGACACAATTCGGCTCAGGAAATGTCCGGTCGCGACCGATATAGCGCCTACATTGCATAAATTGAAACCGATAGGGTCATGTCGTTTCGCGCTTTGATCTCCCGTCCCGCCACTCGAGTCGCTCTCGTTTACATGGTGCTGGCCGGGCTATGGATACTCGCTTCCGACCTCGTGCTGGAGTTGCTCGCCGATTTCGCGCCTCTGGCCGCCATCAACCAGACCACCAAAGGCCTGGCCTTCGTGCTGGTCACCACGCTGTTGTTGTACTGGCTGCTGCGCCGCCATGGCTTCCACGGCGAGCGGCGCGAACAGCGCATCGCCACGCCGCCGGCCTGGCTGCCGTTGCTGGTGTTCATGCTGTTCTCCGCCGCGTTGATCGCCACCGGTGTGTTCCTGTTCCATGCCCAGCGCGCGCAAATCCGCGGCAATGCCGAAGCGCAATTGCGCGCGGTCGGCGAATTGCGCATCGAACAGATCAGCAATTGGCTGAGCGCGGCGCGCGCCAATGCGCGGCATTTCGGCCGCGTCTCGCCGCATGTCAAGGAATTCGACGCCTGGCTGAAGGCGGGCGGCACCGACCGCGAGCTGGCCGAACGCATCATCAGCGGTCAGAGCCAGGTCGGCGCTTTCTACGGCCACGCCAACCTTACCTTGTTCGATCGCCAGGGCACGCCGCGGATCAGCGCCAAGGCCGATCCGCACATGGATGAACACCGCGCCGAAGCGCTGCGCGCGATGGCCGACGGCGGCACCTTGCTGGTGGATTTTCATCAACACGGCGTGGTCGGCGCGCCGATGCTGGGCATATTCGCGCCGATGGTGGTCACGGAAGCCGATGGCGAGCGCACCATCGGCGCCTTGTTCTTCTCGCTGCCGGCGCGGCAAACCCTGTTTGCCTCTCTGAGCCGCTGGCCGACGCCCAGCGACAGCGGCGAAACCGTGCTGGGACGCAGCGAGGGCGATGCCTTTCGCATCCTGTTTGCCTCGCGGCAGCCGGAGGTCGTGATGAAGAACATCCTGGTGCCCAAGGGAAATCCGGCGCGGATCGGCGACCGGGTTATCAAGGGCGAATCGGGGATCGTGCGCAACGCCGTCGATTATCATGCCCGGCCGGTGCTGGCCTATGCCAATCGCATACCGGACACCCCTTGGTTCCTGATCGCCAAGCTCGATCAGCGCGAGGTGGACGCGCCGATCGACAGTCTGGCGCGCGGCGCCGCGCTGGTTGTCGCGCTGCTGCTGCTGACGGCCGGGCTCGCCACCTGGTTGTGGTGGCGCGCCCAGATCAATCGCCAGCGCGCCCAGTTGCTCGGCAAGGAACTCGAACGCCGCGTGCTGGCGCGGCATTTGGACTATCTGTCGCGTTATGCCAACGACGCCTTCTTGCTGCTCGACATGCACGGCCGCTTGCTCGACTGTAACGATCGGGTCAGCGAGATGTACGGTTACACGGGCGACGAGCTGATCGGCCAGTCGATCAATCTGCTGCGCGCGCCGGATCATCGCGATCGCGTCGATGCCATATTCGAGCCATTGCTGAAGGATGGGCAAGCGATTTATGAAACCGTGCATCAGGACAAGCACGGCCGCCGTTTTCCGGTCGAATCCAGCGCCCGGCTGATCGACGAGGAGGGTTTGCAACGCATCCATGTCAGCGTGCGCGATATCAGCGAGCGCAAGCAGGCCGAACAGGCCTTGCGCGAGCGCGAGGCGCGCTACCGGGCGGTGATCGAAACCTCCGCCGACGGTTTCTGGATGATCGATCTGGACGGTCGATTGCTGGAAGTCAACGATGCCTATTGCCGCATGTCCGGCTACAGCCGGGAAGAATTGCTGGGCATGCACATCAGCGATCTGGATGCGCGTGAAAGCCCCGAGGAAATGGCGAGCCACATGGCGCGGATCAACGCCAGCGGCAGCAGCCTGTTCGAAACCTTGCATCGGGCCAAGGACGGCACGCTCTGGCAGGTGGAGGTGAATGCCGCGATCTCGCGCGACACCGACCGGGTCTTTGCCTTCCTGCGCGACGTCTATCAGCGCAATCGTTCCGAGGCGCTGTTGCGCACCCGCTTGCAACTCTCCGAGCTGGCGCTGGCCGGCGGTCTGGACGACCTGATGACCGCCGCGCTGGATGCCGCCGAGCGGTTTACCGGCAGCCATATCGGTTTCTTTCACTTTGTCGATGCCGATCAGCAAGACATCACGCTGCAAGCCTGGTCGAGCAATACCGTCGAGCGCATGTGCGGCATCGAGGCGCGGCAGCAGGCCAAGGGCCGGCATTATCCGCTCAACGAAGCGGGGGTCTGGGCGGATGCCATACGCCAGCGTCAACCGTTGATCCACAACGACTACGCCAGCCTCACCGACCGCCAGGGCTTGCCGGAAGGCCATGCGCCGCTGACGCGTGAACTGGTAGTGCCGATACTGCGCGGCGACAAGGTGGTCGCGGTACTCGGGGTCGGCAACAAGGCGAGCGATTACCTGGCGGAGGATGTCCAGGTCGTCGAGCAGATCGCGTCGATGACCATGGATATCGTGGCGCGCAAACGCGCCGAAGATGAACTGAAACAGTCCAGCACCCGGCTGATCGAGGCGCAGCGTATCGCCCTGTTGGGTAATTGGGAATTCGATGTGGCGTCAGGCCGGGTGAGCTGGTCGGAGCAGGTCTACAACATCATGGGGCTGGATCCGCGCCAGCCGCCGCCGAGTTACGCCCAGCACCGGAAACTGTTCCACCCCGATGACTTGCCGCGGTTCGATCAAGACGTGGCGCGGGCGTTGACGGAAGGCGCCGCTTTTCAGCATGAATTGCGGGTGTTGCGGCCAGACGGCGAACAACGTTACATGTGGGCTACCGGACAGGCGGTACGCAATGCCGAGGGCAAGGTGGCGCGTTTGTACGGCACCATCCAGGACATCACCGATCGCAAGCAGGTCGAGGCCAGCCTGGAACAGGCGACGCATTTCGACCCGTTGACCGGTTTGCCCAACGCGCGCAGTCTGTTTGAACGGATGCGCGGGGCAATCCAGGGCCAGGCGTCATTGGCGCTGCTGGTGCTGAATATCGACCGCTTCGCGCAACTCAACGAAAGCCTCGGCCGGTCGCGCGGCGATAGTGTGCTGGTGGCTCTGGCGCGGCGCTGGTCGGCGATGTTGCCGGACCATGGTCTGCTGGCGCGTCTCGATGCCGACCAGTTCGCCGTGTTGTTGCGCGCTCCGGGCGAAGAAGATGAAAGCGACCATGATGACCTGATGGCGATCATCGCCATCGCCACCAATCTGCTGCACAGCATGCTGGAACCGATCCCGCTAGGCGACGACCAGGCGGCGGTGGCGCTGACCATTTCCATCGGTATTGCCTTGTTTCCCGACGATGCCCGGGAGCCCGAGGCGCTGTTGCACGCGGCGGAGGATGCGCTGCGCAGCGCCAAGGCGGAACGCGGCAATCAACTGCGGTTCTACGACCGGCGTCATGCGCAACGCGCGATCGATTGGTTCGACACCGAGGCGGCGTTGCGCATCGCCCTGGAGCAGGGTGAACTGTTCCTGGATTACCAGCCGCAGGTGGATGCCGTCAACGGCCGGGTGATCGCCGCCGAAGCGCTGCTGCGCTGGCGTCGCAATGGCGAAGTGGTGCCGCCGAATCGTTTCATCGATGTCGTCGAGGCGACCGATCTGGCCGAGCCGGTCAGCCGCTGGGTGCTCAATGCCGCCTGCCGCCAGGCGCGCGACTGGCTGGACCGGATGCATCCGCTGCGGGTGGCGGTGAACATCTTCTCCGACCATGTCACGTCCGGCCGCTTGCTGGATGATGTGCGCAAGGCCCTGGCGGATAACGGCTTGCCGCCCGAGTTGCTGGAACTGGAAGTGGTGGAATCGTCATTGCTGAAGAATCCCGAACTGGCGGCGCGGACGATGCGCGAGATCAAGCGTCTCGGCGTCGGTCTGGCGCTGGATGATTTCGGCACCGGCTACTCCAGCCTAGGCTACCTGAAGCATTATCCGTTCGACCTGTTGAAGATCGACCAGTTGTTCGCCCGCAATGTCACGCGCGATCCGGAGGATGCCGCCATCGTGCGCGCCACCATCGAACTGGCGCACAACCTGGGCATGCGGGTGCTGGCCGAGGGCGTCGAGACCGATCCGCAACTGCGCTTCATGGCGCGCTACGGCTGTGATCAGATTCAGGGCTTTCTGACCAGCCGGCCGGTCAGCCCGGAAGTCGTGGAAACCCTGGTCATGCAGCGGCGCGACCTGCGACCGGCGGGACATACCGGGGAGGCCGCGCCGCCGCAACTGCTGATCATCGAGGACGAGCCGATCGAGGCGGAAATGCTGGCGCTGCTGTTGCGCGATGCCGGCTATGGCGCGCAAAGCGTGACGAATCTGGAGGGGGCGCTGGAGGTGATGGGCCGACAGCGCATCGATCTGATCATTTCCGACTATTACCTGGTGGAAAGCAACGGCGTCGAAGTGCTGGCGCATTTGCGTCGATTGTTCCCCGATGTGCCGCGCATCATGGTATCCGGCGCCGACGAGTCGGAAGTGGTGATACGGGCGGTGAATCGCGGCGGTATTTGGGCTTTCCTGCCCAAGCCGGTCGAACCCGAGGTCTTGCTGGCGAGCATCCGCCGCCTGCTGGAAAACGCCGACCACCGGAAACCCGACCCGCGCTGAGGCGCTCCGGAGAAATCATGTCGAGCCTTCCGAGCAGCATACGCACAGGCCGTCATGAATGTCGCATGCGTCGCTCCGGCATGGTGGATGGCGCGGCGCAACCCGTGGAGGGTCGAAAATGAGTCTGAGACTGAAAATTTGGCTGATACTCGGCCTGGTCATGCTGGCGCTGAGCGCGGTCGCGCTGAGCATCGACCACCGCGCCATCGAAGCCCAGGCGCGCGCCCACATGCATCAACAGGCGGTGGATTTGCGCGCCACGCTGATGGCCATGCGGCGGGTCTATCAGAAGCAGTTCCTCGCCAGCGGTCTGCCGCTGGACGACAACACCCTGGGCTTTCTGCCGGCGCATGCGATGAGCCGCATCGCCGAGGATTTTCCCAACTGGACGCGCAGCGGCGTGCGCTTCAACAATGTCGCCGATCAACCGCGCAATCCGGCCAATCAGGCCGATGCCGACGAACTGACGGCGATGGCCTGGTTTCGCGCGCATCCGGAGGCGGAGGAATACACCGGCACGATACAAACCGACGATGGCAAAGCCTATTATCACTTCGCCGCGCCGATCTGGACCGAAGCCTATTGTCTGCGCTGCCATGCCGCGCCGGAGCAGGCGCCGCCGACGATACGCCAGCGCTATGCCGCCGGTTACGGCTACCAGATCGGGGAACTGCGCGGCATCATGAGCATCCGCATCCCCGCCGACAGCGCGCGCCAGATCGCCCTGGCGCAGTGGTGGCGGGAGGTCATCGGACTGGCGGTGTTGCTGCTGGCGCTGTATGTCAGCCTGGGCTTGTTGCTCAACCATTTCCTGGCGCGCCGGGTGCTGATGCTGGATGCGGCGGCGCGGCGCATGGCGGCGGGCGATAACGGCGTGCGCCTGGATGACATGGGCGCCGACGAACTCGGCGAGCTGGGGCGCGGGTTCAATCAGATGGCGGAAGCCATCGAACAGCGCGAGCGGGCGTTGCGCGACAGTCAGTTGAACTACCGCATCCTGGCCGAGTATTCCTGGAGCTGGGATTACTGGCTGGGCGCCGATGGCGTCTACCGTTACGTGTCGCCGGCCTGCGCGGCGATCACTGGTCATGATCCGGCCGAGTTCATCGCCGATGCCGGACTGATGGAGCGCCTGCTGCATCCCGACGATCTGCCGAAATGGCGTGAGCATCTGGCCGAGGACGACGCGCGGGCGCCCGACCGTCCGCATCGGACGCTGATCCTGCGCATCCAGACCCGCGACGGCGGCATCCGCTGGATCGAGCATGCCTGCGTGCCGGTCTATGCCGCGGACGGCGCTTATCTCGGCCGACGCGGCATCAATCTGGATATCGACGCGCGCAAGCGCGCCGAAGAGCTGGAACGGTTCAGCGCCTTCCAGGCCGGCATTGCCGAGATGAGTACCACGGTGCTGCACAACATCGGCAATGCGATCACCGCCGTGACCCAGGATGCCGAGACCATAGACCATGCCGGAGGCGAATTGCTGCGGGTGGCGGCGCTGTTGCAGGCCAATGCCGCGCGCAGCCGCCAAGTCATGGAAGCGGAAGCGGCGATGCCGGCGGAACTGGTCGGGCAGCAATGCGCGATTCAACAGGAAGCCGCCCACGCCATCGAACGCCTGTCCGAGCAGACCTTGCGCAAGCGCGCGCGCAGCCTCGGCGACAACGTCCGGCATATCGCCGACATCGTGCGCATCCAGCAGAGCGCCGCGTTGCCGAACGGCCAGCGCAGCAGTTTCAGCCTGCGCCAGGCGATCAGCTCGGTGCTGGAGATGCAGGGTGAGGGCTTGAGCAAACGCGGCATCGAGGTCGTCGTCGAGGTCGATCCGCGCGTCGACCTGGTGACGCTGCCGCACAACCGTCTGCTGCAAGCGCTGATCAACGCGCTGCGCAACAGCGCCGAATCGATCGAGGCGCGGGCGCTGCGGCAAAGCTTCACGGGCCGCATCCGGCTGAGCGCCGAGCCGGCGGGCGAGGACCAGGTGCGCATCACGGTGGAGGATAACGGCGCCGGGGTCGACCCGAGCGTGCGCGACAAGCTGTTTCGTTTCGGTTACTCCACCAAGCAGCGCGGCAGCGGCTTCGGCTTGCATTCGGTGGCGGTGTTCGCCCAGGAGGTCGGCGGCCGGGCGACGCTGGACAGCGACGGACCCGACCGGGGCGCGCGGCTGGTGCTGGAACTGCCGTTGCGCCGCGCGACGGTCGGGCGGGACGACAACACGGCATGAAGCGCGGCCGAACACTGAACATGACTGGGAGTACACATGAAATTCACACGGTTATCCGTCGACGCCCGGCGCCCGACTATCCGCCGCTGGGTCGGTTGCTTGATCGCGCTGAGCCTGCTGGCGCTGGCCACCTCCGGCCGCGCCGCGGCGCCGGTGCTGATCGGCCTGGACGCCGAGTTCGGCCACCTGACCAGCACGTCGGCGCAGGCGGTGCGGCAGGGCATGGAGATCGCCATCGACGAGATCAACCGCGCCGGCGGCGTGTTGGGCGGGCGGCAACTGGAACTGGTGGTGCGCGACAATCAGTCGATCCCGGCGATGGCGCTGGACAACCTGCGCGAACTGGCGGCGATGCCGGATCTGGTCGGGGTGTTCGGCGGCCGATTCAGCCCGGTGGTGGTGGAGTGGATCAACCCGGCGCATGAAATCGGCCTGCCGATATTCGCGCCCTGGAGCTCCGCCGACTCGATTACCGATCATGGCTTGCGGCCCAGTTTCAGTTTTCGACTGTCGCTTAAAGATGCGTGGGTGGCCCCGGTGTTGTTGCGCTTCGCGCGTGAACAGCATCAAGCCAGGCGGGTCGGTCTGCTGCTGCCGAATACGGTCTGGGGACGCAGCAATCAGGCAGCCATCGCCAAGGCAGCCGGGCCGGCCGGCGTGCAAGTGGTTGGCGAACGCTGGTACAACTGGGCCGAACCGAGTCTGTTGGCCGCCTATCAGGATCTGCTGGCGGCCGGCGCGCAGGCCATCATACTGGTGGCCAACGAAGCCGAGGCGGCGCTGTTGGTCAAGGAAATGGCCACGCTGCCGGTGGACCAGCGACTGCCGATCATCAGCCATTGGGGCGTGTCCGGCGGCCCGTTCGTCAAGTTGGCCGGGCCGGCGCTGAGCCAAGTCGATTTTTCGGTGATCCAGACCTACAGCTTCGCCCATGCCCGGACGCCCGCCGCCCGGCGGGTGCTGAAAGCGTTGCGCGAGCGTTATGGCATGGCTGATCCGCGGCGCATCGTCAGCCCGGCCGGCATCGCCCATGCCTATGACCTGACGCATCTGCTGGCGCGCGCCATCGATCAGGCCGGTAGCACCGATAGGCGCAAGATCCGCGATGCGCTGGAACGTCTCGGGCCTTATGACGGATTGCTGCGCCGCTATGCGCCGGCATTTACCAAGCGGCGCCACGACGCGCTGGGTCCGGAGCAATTGTTCATGGCGCGCTATACCTCCGATGGTCGTTTGCCGCCGATAGCCTGGCGAATGCGGTGAAAGCCTCCCCGCGCGATCTTGACGCATTCGCCGACCGGCTGCTGCTGCGCTGGCTGCCGGACCACGGCGGCAACCACCTGGCGCGGCGGATACAACGCGCGGCGTTTGGTCTGGCGATGCTGCTGGTCTGCGTGCTCGGCGGCGCGATTCTGCTCATGCAGACGCTGAATCTGCGCGCCAACGCGCTGTCCGCGCAGGCGGTGACCTTGCAGGCCTTGACTGGCGACATCGGCGGCCAGATCGAGGCGATCGTCGATGAGCTGCGCTATCTCAGCCAAAGTCCGTTGGTCTGGACGGCGATCTCCGACAGCATGGGTCGCGACGCCTATCTGCGTCCGTATCTGAGCAGTCGGAGCGCGCAAAATCGCACCACCCGCATCACCCTGCTGGATTATCGCGGCCGTCTGATCGCCGGCGTCGAACATCCGCTGGACCCGGCGAGCAATGCCGAGTTGCGCGCCGCCATGCTGTCGGCGCGGCACAGCGGCAAGCCGGCCAGCCGCATTTCCGCCGATGGGCGGCGCCTGTTTCTGGCTTTTCCGGTGCTGGTGCCGTACAGCCCGAATGTGGTCGGCATCCTGCTCGGCGAAGCGGGGCTGCTGCGTTTCGCGCAGGCTCGCGTCGACAGTCTCGGGTCGGGCCTGGGACTGGCCCTGCGGGATGCGGGACGCGAGCTGTTCGTGTTGCCGGAGGCGGGCGGTACGCGCTACCTGAGCCGTTCCGCTTCCATTGGGGTACCGCACATCGAAGGATTGACGAGTCTGCGACTGGAACTGTTTGCCCGTCAGCCCGCTTGGCTGTGGGCGGCGGCGCAGAGCTTGTTGCTGTCTCTGTCATTGGCGGCGGCGCTGGTCTGGTTCACCTGGGTGGCCTCGCGCAGGCTCGCGGAAACCCTGACCTGGCGCTTGCATGCGCTGGCGCAATCGGTGGCCGGCGGCGGCGATCCGGAGGCGCTGCCGAGGGATGATACGGATGATGAAATCGGCATGTTGAACCGGGTGCTGAGGGACAGCTTGCAAGCCAATCGTGATTTCACCCACACGCTGGAGGAGCGGGTCGCGCGGCGCACCGCTGAACTGGCGGCCAGTGAAGCGAAATATCGTTTCCTGGCCGAATCGATCAAGGATGTGGTGTGGACGCTGGATACCGAAACGCTGCGTTTTCTGTATGTCAGTCCCAGCGTCCTGGGGCTGCGTGGCTATACCCCGGAGGAAGTCCTCGCCGCGCCGCTGGATGCGGCGCTGATGCCTACGCGGGCGGTGGCGCTGAAGGCCGAGATTGTTGCCCGCAAGGCGGATTTCCTGTCCGGCGCGCAGCCGCCCGAGCATTTCTTTACGCATCTGATCGAGCAGCCACGCAAGGACGGCGGCTCTGTCTGGACCGAGTCGGTAACCCGTTTTGGTATTGATGAGGACACTGGGCATGTAATGGTGCTGGGGGTGACGCGCGACATCAGCGAACGCCGCCGGGCGGAGGAACTGGAGCGCTATGCCGCGTTTCAATCCGGCATCGCGGAAATGAGCGTGTCGGTACTGCACCACGTCGGCAATGCCATCACCGCCGTGATCGTGGACGTGGAGGCGTTGACCAAGGCCAGCGCCGATCTGGCGCGGGTGGCGGATCTGCTGGATCGCGCCGCCGACGCCGAGC
>JAGUXX010000083.1 GCA_020061585.1 Betaproteobacteria bacterium
CCTGCGCCGCCAGCGCGGCGGCCAGTTCGGGACGATCCGGCAGCAGCCAGACGCCATCGCGCAACGACGCCGCGCCGAGCGCTTTCAACGCCCGCCAAAGCCGGGTGCGGGCGGTGGCGTTTTCGCTTGGCAAGGCAAGAATCAGGGTTAGCCAGTTGGTCATATATATTTCAGTTATTGAAATGATTGTGACATATATTTTGTTGTCAAAGCGAAGTAGGGCCTGTTTGCCGATACTTGGGATACAGTTCATTTATCCAATCAGGAGCTCGGAACATGCTGGCCATCCTAATCGCCGTCCTGTTGATCGCCCTATGTGTGGTGGCGATCTATCTGTTGTTGCGCAGCATGGGGCGGGGCGGCATCGAAGCGGCGGCGCCCGGCAGTTGCCGCAGCGGCCGATGCGGCGTTCAGCCCAGGCAAGACGACGAGGGCGACCCGGCGCCGGTTCAGACCTTGCGCGTAGACCAAATCAAGCGGCTGGATCGATTGTCGAACCCAAGGGACGACTGATACACGCGTTGTTCGATCGCGCTGTCCGCGTACGGCCGCTTACGTCCCGCGGCGCCTGACAAGAAAACGCCCCGGCATGCCGGGGCGTTTTGACTTCGGGCTGGTGGCGGGGATACGCCGCCTGGCGTTATTCGAGAAGGTTATTCATGATCGCCGTAAGAGAAGCGAATGTGACCGTAGCGAATCGCCAGTACCGCCAAGGTCAGCAGCAGGATCGCGGCGGTGACGCCGATGATGCGATAGGCGTCGAGGTTTTTCATGTCCAGCACCAGATAGCGCGCCAGCGCGACGATGGCGATGTAGATCGGGAAGCGCACCGGCAGGCGGCCGGACTGGAAGTACAGGCCGACCATGGCGAGGATTTCCAGATACAGGAACATCAGCAGCAGATCGCCCAGCGTGACGGTGCCGGCCTCGATCATGATGCCGACCTCATGGATGCCGGCAATGATGGTGGCGATGGTGATCACCGCCAGGCCGAGATACTCGATGAAGCCGAGCACGGAGATGGCGTGATGGGTGAACTGGTTCTGGCGCATGGCTTGTCCTTTGAAAATATTAAAGCGGTGTGCGGGCGATGGCGGTTTCCACCAGCGCCAGAAAATCATCCTGGTTCTTGACCTGCGCGACTTCCCGCGAGGTGACGGTATAGCCGTGCGGGCCGGCGATCGCCTCGTAGCGCGGCACGCGTGAATGGAACAGACGCGGGAATACCCAGCGGGTGAAGTCGTTGGGTTCGACCTGGGCGACGAATTCCAAGCCCTTTTCCGCCATGTAGATGGGCAGGTTTTCGGCCAGGAAGGCGGGGCGGTAATACAGCGGTTTCGGGTCGCTCTGCGCGCGGCGGATCAGCGTTTCTTCCTCATCGCGGGTGGTGACTTTGATATACAGAATCAGGGTATGCGCGGCCAGCAGGTCAATGACGCTATCGTCCTCCAGTTCGCACAGGCTGCCGCCGACATCGTTGACGAAATGGTCGTAGCCATAGATTTCCCGCGCCTTGCGGATGAATTCCGGCACGTCCCGCATCGCGGCGATTTCCGCCTCGCGGTACATCGACTGGCGGCGGCTGAACTCCGGTAGCGACAGCCCGGCGAAATCCGGATTGCCGAGCTTGCCGACGAACGACAGCACCGGGCCCAGATCCTGAATCTTGATGTTGTTGCGGATGTCGATCCAGTCGTTGCGCAGCAATTCGCGCAGGAACGGCACCTGCATGGCCTGCTGCTTGATCAGGTCGAGGATGGGTTCGTCGAGATAACGCGTGCCGATGCGGTAATCGCCGGAAAAATGGAACCAGTCGTGACGTCGCAACAGGCTGGAGATATAGGTTTTGCCGACGCCGGACATGCCGAGCAGGGTGATTTTCTTGTGCTCCCAGGCGCGGAAGGATTCGGGGCTGAATTTCATCGGTGACTGGCTCGCGGATGTGTCGATGCTCAAAGGCCGCCAGTGTGCACGAGAGTTTGGATTCGGTGAATGTCTGAATTGATGAACTTCGCCCGGATAGACCACACTTGATCCGGGGCTGAATCAACGCCAGGCGCTCTGGTTGATGAACAAGCAGAATCATTGCCGCGGGCCGCGCCGACCCTGGGTCAAAACCGCGCTGCTACAGTGGTTTAACGTGACTTGTAGCAGCCATTGCAACAGATGCGTGTCGAGAAGCGTTATCGGTAACGGTTTTCTCTTTTATAAACATTGCATTAGCTGGTTCTTGAAATAAATTTCCGGCTGGCACTCATTCTGCTTGGTGATGACAACCCTGATAGAGGAGTCTCACCTATGCAACACAGCGCAGCACCTATCTCCCGTGAAGCAGCCCTGCGCATCGCGCTCGCCGCTCGCGCCATGCCAGGTATCAGTCTGGCGCAGTTGATCGATGTCCTGCACAACCGGATCGGCAAGGAACAGATCGACGCCGAGGACCTGCGCACGCTCACCGTTACCGACTTGAAGACGGCGTTTGCCAGCGCGGATGGCGAAGAGGATGGCGAAGACATCGGCATCGGGCTGGAGGCGATGAAACTTGCGGTTCGTATCCTGTGGGGCGATGCCGAAGGCGATACCTTGCCGCCGGAACAACCCTATGCCGAGGGCGACATGCCCGGCTCGGTGCGGGTGGCGCTGGCATCGGACAGCGGCGAGGCGCTCAACGGACATTTCGGCTCCTGCATCCGCTATCTGGTCTATCAGGTGTCGCCTTCCGAAATTCGGCTGGTCGGCATCCGCGATGCGCTGGAAGCGGACTTCGCGCCAGACAAGAACGGCTTTCGCGTCCAGTTGATTGCCGATTGCCATGTGCTCTATGTGGTTTCGATCGGCGGGCCGGCCGCGGCCAAGGTGATCAGGGGCGACATCTATCCGATGAAGCGACTCGAAGGTGGCGCCGCCATCGATGTGCTGACCGAGTTCCAGCGCATGATGTCGCAGTCGCCACCGCCCTGGCTGGCCAAGATTCTCGGTGTTGCCGCCGGCCAGCGGGTGAAGAACTACACCGCCGCCACGATCGAAGACTGAGGGCCAAGCCATGGCTGAAAAGGACTATCAGCGCATCGTCAGCGACCTGATCGCCAATGCCCTCGGCAGTTCGCGGGTGGCCGGCGAAAACAGCCGGATCACCCGGCTGGTGGCCGGCAGCATCGAGCGGTTCGCGGCCGAGTTGCGGGTCGCCGCACGCGCCGACGAGGCGGGCGAACTGGTCGAACACGCCGCCGCGCTGCTGGCCGAACATGACGGCGCCGACGTGGTGCCGGCCCTGACTGAAGCGGTTCAGGCCATGGCCGCCCGTTTTCGAGCCAATTGCCAAATCAAGGAGTGATGCCATGCAAGAAGTGCTCTGCCATACCGATCGCCTCGGACAAGCCGTGAAAGTCGGCGATGAAGTACGCATCGTGCAGGTCGATGTCGGGCCCGATGTCGCGGACGACGAGCGCGAAATGTTCGAATACATGATCGGCGCGATCAGCGAGATCGAGCGTTTCGATGCGGCCGGACGAGCCTGGGTGACGATGTGGTGGAATACCGACGAGGGTACCGCCACCACCAGTGTCGGCCTCTCTTCGCCGCAGATGGAGAAGGTGATGCAAGCCGCCAGCCGGAGCTGACCGGTTGTGCGGCCATGCGAAACGGGGACTGACCCTGGCCTTGCCCCCTGTTTATTGCACGAGCCGCTCAGGCTCGCAGCAGAGCCTTGGCCAGACGCGCGGACAACTGGTCCGCGGTGAACTGTGGTTCGTTCGGCGGGTACAAGGGGTCTTCGCCAAATTCGAAGCCATGTTCCTTGGCCAGGGCGAACAACTCTTTCAAGCGCTCGCAGGCTTTCAGTTGTTCGGCCAGGGCGGCGTCGCTTCTGGCTTTGGCCGAGAATGCGGCAATTTGTTTGATCGACATCGTTTTCCTCTTCGTGGTTGAACGTGCAACATGCGGGTCCAGCAAGCGCTTGGGCCAATACTGGACCCG
>JAGUXX010000004.1 GCA_020061585.1 Betaproteobacteria bacterium
AGCGCCACCCCGGCGGCGGGCCACAACGGCGCGGCATCGCCCGGCGGCAACACCAACGCGCGACCGAGCCAAACCGCGACCAGGCAGGCCAGAGCAATTAGTACAGCGCGCGGCATCGAACCCCAGCCACCCAAGTCGGCGCGTCCTGGGTCGGCGCTCGACCTGGCGGGCGGATCCTGTGCACTATTCTCCGGCTTGTTTTTCATTGGATCCTGTCCCCCAGCCTAGTTTCTTCTAAAGGGTTATCTAGAAAGACTAGATAGTTCCCACTAGTTCCTGAATGATCATTTATAGGATAACTGATCATCGGAACGTATCAACCCCTGAATCTGGATTCCTCTGTTGCACGCGTCCGAGTGCGAGCCTGCCGGGTTGACCGGCAAGGCGCGGACCGGTCGCGATCGCGGCCGGTATGCGGGTCGCATCAGCAGCGTATGCGTTGACATAGCCAAGGCGTTTGCATAAGCATGAGCGGCAACCTTGCCTGAGCGCCGGAGATCGCCCTGTCCGCCACCCTTGACTTCGCATCCACCCTGACTGACCGGTACCCGACCACGGTGTCGGAAAGCGTGCGCAAGCGCGACAAGATCCACTGCGGCCATTGGCAAGCGCCAGCGGACGATAGCGTATGCACCCCGCCCTGGAACTGAGCCCCGACGGCCACCTCCTGGCCCGCCGCCAGGTCGAAACGCCTGATGGCTTGCGCGAAACAGTCACCGACCTCACCGGTCAGGCGCACCATGAGCTCGACAATACAGTGCGCCCGCAAGACGGCACGCGCTTGTCCGCCGTCCTCGAATTGTTGAAAGCCAACGACGCTTTGAGGGAAATCTACACACGCCACTGGGCGCATGACTATGTGGCACGCTATGAAGCCATCCGGTCCGGCCAGGTTGTGCCCAGTCGGCGAGAACATGCCGATCCGCAAGAACCCGAGATGGCATCGCTAGTGCTGTCTCGGCACCAGGAAGTTCGGCTCCCCAGTGAACTGTTGGCGACGATTGCGGCTGCGCGGGATCCCCATTGTCAATCGCCTACGCACTCGCCCTCGCGATACCTGAATTGGGTTGACGGTGGCGGCTCGCCACATGAGAACGCGCCCCCCGCTACCCTGACGATCAAAGAATCCTCCAGTTATTGGCATCTGAGCGGACGCTCCGTACCGTTTACGCAAGACACCGTGCTCTGGGGCGCGAAGTACAAGGCCGGAAGCCACATCGACTACTCGGTCAGCTTCAGCTTTGATCGCTGCATTGACCTGCCGCTGCGCATCGGGGCAGGCGTGATGTCTCTCGACATCATCGGCAAGCGGCGTAAAGACCGATTGCTGGTCAGCGTGCCGTTGGGCGCCGACCACGAACCGCCGGCCATCACCCTGCATGAACTGATCGGCGCCATCATCCACGACTTCTCGTTTCATGGCGGGCCAGACGAAACGCAGGTCGCGGCGGAACAACTGCGGCAACGCGGCAAAGAACTCGATGACGCGCATCACGCCGAAGACCTGAGCTTTGGCATGGCCCGGATGTATTGTCCCGACGACAATTTGCTGCATCGCGAGGCGCATGCTCAGGAACTGCAAGTCCGTGCCCGCTACTGGGACCGCGCTCGGGTCATCGAACACACCGGCTGGACAGAGGCCGAACTCGAGTCCCGGCTCAAACAGGGGCGCGTGCTGGAACTCAGCGCTTTTGCCACCCGCGCCACGCCGCATCGCGATGCCTACCCGGCCGAGCAATTCATTCCGGGATTCGATGCGGAGCTATTGCGATTCTTGAATTGGCTGGCCAGCAGTTCATGTTCAGAGTGGGCCACGCACACGTTCCTGACCGAATGGACGACACCGAACCTGCAAGGTGAGCTGATCAATGGCTGGGCGGTGCTGGCCTTGCCTGATGCGCCGTTGACGCACGAGGAATTGACCGACCCGACCCTGAAGACCTATGGCAATCGCCGCGCACCTATGCGCCCGGTTTTCGCGCCGAACACGCCAAAACGCGCTCTGGTTGACGCCTATGAAGCCTTCGCGGCCCAACGCCGGCGCGACTATGAACAGCGCGATGAACTTGAAGATGAGGAATGACGAACGCCAGCTTGCGTTCAGTCTGCTGACGATTGTTGGCTCGGCATGGGGGACGGATCGTCGGCCGGTGCGGCCACTGCGGTCATTGGCGTTCTTCGCCGCCAACGGCCGTAATGGATCGGTCACCAGTCGTCGATGGCTCCGACCAACCGGTGGATATGAAGGACGATAGTGCCGAGTTTGACGTTGTTGATTGTGCAATAATTGCGTACACAAATCGTCAAATATGGAGTCGATCATGAGCCTGCGAATCGGCATGCGAGAGTTACGTGAAAAACTGTCTGAATACCTGGAATCATCGGTCCCTATCGAGGTGACTCGCCATGGCCAGACCATTGGCTTTTACATCCCGGTTCCGAAACGGCCGACCCAATCGGAGCGTGATGCACTTCTGGAAGCTGGACGCCGGATGCAGGAAGAGATGACCCGTCTGGGCATCACTGAAGATGAACTCGCCTCAGAATTCAAGACTTGGCGCAAAACCCAAGATGCAACATAAACGTCTTGTCCTTGATGCCAACATTCTGATTCGCGCTGTGTTGGGGAAACGGGTTCGGCAACTCATCGCCGACTCCAGTCAGGACGTAGCTTTTTACGTGGCCGAGGCAAATTACGACGAGGCCGAGCATTACCTTGCGGAACTGGCGCCAGCACGCGGCATTACCGAGGCCGTATGGCAAGCCGCTCTGGAAAGTCTCATGAACGCCGTTCAATTGGTGGGGCAAAGTGAGTTGACTTTGATGGAGCAAGAAGCCCGCGCACGCATTGCATTGCGCGATGATCGGGATTGGCCCGCTGTAGCCGCGGCGTTGTTGCTGGCCTGCCCGGTTTGGACTGAAGACCAGGATTTCTTTGGCGCGGGCGTGGCAACTTGGACCACGGCAACTGTGGAAATATATCTCAAGGCACCCTGAGCGCATGCCACCCATGACCGACAGATTCCGGAAATAACACAACGTCTGCAAGCGCGATTTCCATGCTTAGTGAAAGGTCGGTGTTGGCCGCGTTATGAAAGACTTTTCATAACGGCCACAAGCAGGCTTTCGACGGTTAAGCTGCCTTCAATGGCCGGAGTTGGCGTGACACAAGCCATTCGCCAAGCCATCTTGGCTGCCTGGAAGTCGGCCGAAGCGGCCTTTGGCGGAGAGCATGCGGAACGCCTGCAATCTGCCACATCGCGACCATCGGTAGATAGAGTGCGTTTGCTCGAAGTGGAGGAATTCCGCCCACTACGCCGCCGCCATCCCCAATGTTAGACTGACACCATGGCAAGAATTAACCTCAGAAAATTCATCGCAGAACACTACAAAAGTGGAGTCACTGCTCGGGATGTGATTCGTGAAGCTCTCACGAATTCCATTCATGCCGGTGGGAGATTCATTTCCGTTGATCTGCACTTTTCAGAGAGACAACAAGAGTTGTCTCCCGGAAGCGAAGAAAGAAGAGTTCTTGAGCAAATCACCATCTCTGATGATGGAGAAGGCTTCACGACAGAGAATCTGTATTTCTTTGACGAAATCTGTACCAGTCACAAGGATAACATTGGTGGGAAAGGTGTTGGACGCTTGGCGTTCCTTAAATATGCCCACAGAGTTGAAATCAGAAGTCAGTTTCCGACCCAGCTTATCGAGTTTCTTTATACGCCTGATTTTAAACCAGAAGAAGTAAAAAAATCGCCCAAACCGGGTTCTTTGAACACCAGCATCACGCTTAGTG
>JAGUXX010000300.1 GCA_020061585.1 Betaproteobacteria bacterium
CGCATACCGATGCGATGGACGTCCTGGCCGACCAGTCGATCAGCGTCACCAGTAGCAACGACGAAATCCACCTCCTCGCCAACAGCAAGATCGTGCTGCAAGCCGGGCAAAGCGCGGTCACCCTGGAAGGATCGGACATCACCTTCGCTTGTCCGGGGACGTTCTCGGTGAAGGGGAGTGGCAATGCGTTTGTCGGGCCGGGGGGTGGGGCGGCGGAGCTGGAGGCGTTGCCGACCGGATTGGCTCAAGTGGCTCTGCCCCAGACCCCGTTGGTGATGGTCTATAGCCAAGCCCTGGATTTCAGTGAAGCACCGGACGATTGGTTGCCCTTCACCCTGGGAAGCACGGTGCAAGCCTACAGCCGGGGCGAACACCTGGCCAACCTGAGCCGGGCGGCCGAAGATCCCTATACCGATGGAATCGTCACCGCCACCGGCATCCCCGTGGACTATTGGGTGGGTACGTCTGGCGCGTGGAATACGGTGGAGGAATTGCTGGACGCCGATGACTTGATCGATGACCTGGCCGATGACATCGACGATGAGGAGGAAGAGGATGCCTGAAACCACCCCGGCCCTGCCCGACCCCTACCGGGTCCAACCGGGCGACACCCTGGGCGCCATCGCCCGCCGCAGCGGGCGCAGTGTCGCCGACTTGCAGCGCTTCAACGCCATCGAAAATCCCAACCGGATCGAAGTGGGCCAGACCCTGTATCTCTCCCGGGAAAGCGCCTACAGCGTGAGCGTGCTGTTCCTGGACGCGCTGCGCAACCCCATCGAGAACTTGTCCTACCAACTGCACCTGGATGGCAAGATCCTCCAGGGCGTCACCGACGCCACCGGCGCCGTGCTGGACAAGGTGACGGACAGCGCCCAGTCCCGCGTGGAGGTCTGGATCAGGAATTCCCGACAACAATGGCAGCAGGTGACCTCCACCCTGTCCGGCTACGGCCACAAGCTCATCACCGCCGTGAGCGGTTTCATTGTGATCAAGGGCGAAACCGAACGCCTGCCGGACGG
This sequence comes from Betaproteobacteria bacterium, assembly GCA_020061585.1. Lineage (GTDB taxonomy): Bacteria > Pseudomonadota > Gammaproteobacteria > Burkholderiales > Thiobacillaceae > PFJX01. The sequence goes on from JAGUXX010000300.1 coordinate 1,020, forward strand.
CGCCACGCCAAAACCCATGGCAACCGAGAAACCCTCGTCCAGCGGCAAATCGGGACAGGCGCCCCTGCCCAAAAAGGCCGGTGGCACCCCGACAAAGAACAATGACGACGTCAAGACCAAGAAGAAAAAAGGCCCCAAGGGCCAGCCCCTGGTCGCCGTCAACGTGGACTTGCCCGAGGGGCTGTTGACCCTCTTCCAGAACTACAAGGCGGAGAAGATTACCGATGAACACTGGAAAGACGCCGCCGACTACCTCAAATGCGAAGAAGCCGTGCTGCGCGCCATCGCCCGGGTGGAAAGCAGCGGGGTGGCCTTCTGGAAGTTCCAGGACAAGACCCACAGCGGCATCATGCCGGCCATCATGTACGAACGGCAATACTTCCACCGCCTGACCTGTGCCAACGGGCCGCTGATGAACACCAAGAAACACACTTACCACGGCAAGGGCGTGAAGGGCTGTCTGAGTCCCCACGACACGATCCCGGACATCTGCTATCCCCACGGCTTCGTGGGGCGGTATGGCAAGGGGAACCAGAAAACCCTGGGCACCGCCAACGCTAATATGCCCGACGGCAAGGTCGAGGTCTCTGACCAGTACGGCAGCTACGCGACCAGCTATCTCCGGCTCATCAATGCCTACCGGCGCAACGCCGAAGCCGCGCTGAAATCCTGCTCCTGGGGGATGTTCCAGATCATGGGGGATGAACACCGGGCTTCGTGTGGGGTCCGCGACTTTAAAGCCTGGATCGAATCCATGTGCACCAGCGAAGTCGCACAACTGGAACAGTTCCGGAATTTCATTGAAAACAAGGCCAACGGCAAACTGCACCAGGCTGTCAAGGACAAGGACTGGCAGAACATTGCGCGTTACTACAACGGGCCGGGTTACAAGCAGCACAACTACGACACCCGCATCCAAGCAGCTTATGAGGCCATACGTGCGAAATCCTAACGCCCTTCTCATTGCTTCGCTCTTGTACAGCACGTCCATCCAAGCGGACATGAGCGTGGACCTCAACTTCAATGCAGTTCCAGGCCAGGTCGATCTGTACGGATTGGGCAAGTCAGGCGAGTACGTCTTGTACAAACTTCACGAAACCTTCCTCAAATCCGAAGGCGTTTGCTCCCTTGGCTTCATCCAAAACACCCGCCTCATATGGGACAACAAAATCTACTACGCCAGCGGCGTCACCTACTCCGCGCCCGCCCAATGCAAGGAAAACCGGCGTCCCGCTCGCCCGGGCGAAAAAGGTTCCCGCACCATCCCCAACGGCGGCATCTGCGAACTGTTCCTCTACGACGACCAACTCAAGCTGTTGACCCGGCAACCCCTCAAACTGCCCGACCGGGACGGCGGCCCCTGGTGCAACGGCAGTTATGCCCTGGGCAGAGTAAAGGGCATGGACGCCCTGCTGTACAGCGTGTCCTATTACACCCTGAACGACCCGCCGGCCAAACGCGCCGAGGACATCGGCACCGGCTGGTACTACAGCACCTACCTGTTTCGCCTGGTCAAGGACGACAACGGCCATATCCGTTTCGAGCAGGACGATTCCTGTCTGGGCAGTCCGAACCCGTACCGCACGGTGGCCCAGGCGCGCAAAGCCTTGAAGGCTTGTGCCGAGAGCAACACATCACCGGTGAACCAGTAGCGTTGCCTAGCCACCGAGGTCACCGGCGCAACAAGGACGCCATGCCGGTCATCAGGTACGAACGGCAATACTCCCGCCTGGGAATTCGTCGCCGGCGATCCGGACTGTCCAGTAGGGGGGCAGGTCCATAACGGCTTGGACGCGCCGCCTTTCGACCCAGCCCGTCGTGCGTTTCCACCGCGCCCACAGCACTGAAGCCGACGCCTGTTTCCAGGTCTGGCGCGCATCCAGAAGCGGCGCTACCAATCGGTTGGGTAGAGTTACTTGCCCTTGACTATCGCGGTGATGATGTCCACGTCGCGCTGCTTGGCGGCCTGGTCGACTGGTGTCGACGCAGTTGCGGTTTCGTTCCAGGCTGGGCTGGATTCCGTATTCGATACCTTGGGTTTGTCCTTGTCGGCGATATTTTTCGTGGCTGTTGCCGCGCGTTGGCCGATCCGCGCTTGCGTGGCTTCCATGGCTTGCTTGGTCTTGGCCGGCTGCTCCAGTTTCGCCTTGGCTTGGACCGATTTGCTGGGCTTGGGCACGGTTCCAGGGGGGGGCACAACCAGGGCTGCCAACGGGTTGGCCTGGTGCGGATCAGTGGCCGTTTCCTGGACCAGACTCCGGAGCGGCTCCCGGGGCGGTTCCTCGGTCTGGCTGGAGACGATGATGACCGCTGGACCAACCTTTTCGTCCTTGGCGGCAGGCGGCGTTGCCGCGCGCATGGCGGTCGACTCGGCCGGCAGCGGCGCGACTTCCGGGGGCGGCATGACCCGAGCCGGTGCCTCGGCCTTGGTCACCACGATGGAGGCGAATTTGTCGCCGTCACTTATCCCGGGTGTATATAGCCATAACGCACTCGCCCCAGCGATGGCGAGAACCGCGACGATGGGAACGAGCAGCCTTTGGGGGCGCCGCTGCATGGCCTTGTGTCGTGCCGAAAGAGGATCCAGGTCCCGCAAGATACTTACGGTATGATTTGCTTCTCCCTGTTTTCCCTGTGTCAGCAAACTAGGCATACGGCCTGTAACCTGATCAGTTGTAGCTTTCATTGTGTTGAGCATCAAGCATATAAATACTCTAATGTCGTAACATAGCGTTTTTTTACGGGGACGCCTAACTTTTCCTTTTCATGGGCTTTGAAGAGGTGTGTTAGAGCAAGATAAAACCATATTTGGGCGAACTGTCGTCAGAGCATTTCCATGCTGTCGTCGGTCCGGACTCAGGGCTCAGTGCTGGATGCCCGCTATAGCGGCGGGGTGGTTCGGGCCATATTCGCAGTCACAATTCATGCAGTCAAAATTCATATAAACAGGGTGTCGGGGTGGTGTTGCTGGTTGTGTTCTTCTATTTCGCGCTGGTGGCGTCCGCGGTCGTGCTGTTCGCGTTCCCCAGCGTGCGTCTGCGCCTACAGGCGACCGTCGGCTGCTTCTTGGGCGGAGCCGGCAGGCGCTTGTCCGACACCCTGCGGGCGAGCGTGGCGATGCTGCGCTGGTCCAGGGCGGCGATACACGGCGGCGCGGCGCGATCCGTCGGCTTCGTCCGCGCGAATCGCCGTTTGAGTGCCGCTGCGTTGCTTCTGCTTGCCACCCCGCCCTTGGTGGCCGTCATCGCGCGCGGCCCGACCGCGTTCAGCTTCTCGGAGGACGGCCCCGCCCCTGATCGCCAGATTTCCATTCTCCTGCGGGGGGAGCATCTGGTGCCGCCGCCGTCGCTGCCTCCGGAAGTCTTCACCACCCGCGAGGTCGAACTGGTCAGGCCGGACATCGTCCATGCCGATCGCGACTGGGCGCGCTTGAACCCCGAGTTTGCCCAGCGCCTGTTGTCGGTCATGAAGACCATGCGGGAACGCCACGGCTACCAACTGGTGCTGATCGAGGGGTACCGCTCCCCCGAGCGGCAGGCGCAACTGGCCGCGATGGGCTCGCAGGTGACCAATGCCGATGCCTACATGAGTTATCACCAGTATGGCCTGGCTTCGGACTGCGCCTTCCTGCGCGACGGCAAGATCGTCCTGTCCGAACAGGACCCCTGGGCGATGCGCGGCTATCAACTCTATGGCGAGGTCGCCGAGGCGGCCGGTCTGCATTGGGGCGGGCGCTGGAAGCTGCGTGATTACGGCCACGTCGAGTTGCGGCTCAAGGGCGTGCTCGGCCGTCCCGCGCCATGAGGAGGTTGGTATTACCAGGTCGCAACAGCAGGATGCGGTCACAGCAGCCCCGCCCAAGCGGGCGGCAGAAAACACGATAGTCGGAGTAGCAAGATGTCACGTCCATTCATTCTTCTCGGCGACAGCACCAGCCATGGGGGCAAGGTAATCAGCGCCTCTGAAACCAGCGACTGCGACGGCGTGGGCATTGCCCGCGTAGGCGATCAAGTCACCTGTCCGAAGCGAGGCCATGGCGGCGTCACGACCATCGTCACCGGCGACCCGACCGCCATCATCGATGGCCGCCCGGCCGCGCGCCACGGCGACAAGACCGCCTGCGGCGCGACCCTGATCGCCAGCCAGTCGCTGACGACCGACTAGCCGGACGGACGCGCCCACCGATGCAGACCAGCAAGCTGAAAATCGCCGGCGCCATCCTGTTGGCCTTCATCGTCGTCTGGGTGCTGGTGTTCGGCTGGTGGCAGGCTGACAACCACCAGCCCTCCGTCGCGGATCTGGGCCTGTACCTGGGCCTGTTGCCGTCCTCGCTGGTGGGCGGCTTCTGGCTGCTGCATGGCTTCATCGAACAGCTCAGGGCGCCGGCCGCGGAACCCGCCGCGCCGGCCGACAGCGATCCGTTCGCCCACTCCGCCAGGCTGGCCGCCGAGGAGCGCGGCTACACGATGGACCTGATCGGAATGGCGGTCGCGGCGGCCCCCGGCGCCAGCGTCGAGGACATCCTCGATGCCGTCGCCGCCGGCCGTCGGCCGGAACTGGATGCCGACTTGCGCGACGACGACGGGTTTCCGGTCTTCACCGCGCGAGTCGGTAGCCTGGATCTGGAGGCGTTCGGCGACAAGCTGGCGGCAGCCGCCGGCACCTTGCCGGGCTGCTTCAAACATGACGAGCAGTTGCGCGCCCTCGCTTTGATCGATGCCACCTTGCCCGCCTTGCTCGCCGAGGCCGGGACGTTGCTGGACCGGGCCGGGCCGCCGGCGCGCCTGCGCCTGTTCTGGCTGATCCCCGCCGATTGGGAGGCCGGCCATCTGCCAGCTTTGCAGGCCTGGCTGCGCGCCGAGTATCTGCACGATCTGGGCAAGGCCCACGTCGAGGTCGCGCTGCGCCAAGTGGTCGACGATGTCGATGCCCTCATGCAAATCGATGAACTGATCCAGGCCGCCGGCCGGACACCCGCGGAGGGTGAGCTGAATCTGGTATTCGGCGCGCACTCGGCCATCGGCGACAAGACCATCCAGGCCTGGACGGCGCGCAGCCGCCTGTTCGGCGCCGACCGCCAGGGTGGACAGATCCCCGGCGAGTGTGGCGTAGGTCTGCTGTTCGCCGCCGGCTGCGGCGCGCCGGTCGAGCGGCGGCTGCGGATCAGTCGCATCGGCAGCGCCGTCCGCGACAAGCCGGCGGATGCCGGCGGGCGCATCAATGGCGCCCTGATCGAACAACTGGCCAGTGGCCTGCTGACCGTCCACGGCCTGGCGCCCGCAGCCATCAAGGCCATCGTTGCCGATTGCGATCACCGGGAAAGCCGGGTTGGCGAACTGCTGCGCGCCGCCGGTGAACAGTTCGAGGAACTCGATCCGATGACGTCCTGCCCGCGTCTCGGCAGCGCCTGCGGCACGTTGTCGCCACTCGGCGGCCTGCTGACCCTGGCTTGCGCGGCCGGCAAGGCGGCGGCCGAAGCTGGTCCGGTCATCTGCGTCAGCAACCAGCATCCCAGCGCACGGGCCGCCTTGATGGTCGCCCCTGTCCCTTCACCAGTCGACGGCGCGGTCGTCAGTTGAACCCGAACCGATAGCGAACCCATGTCCCGAATCAGATCCCTGCTCAGCGATTCCCGCTTTCTCTCGATAATCGGCGTCGGCGCCGTGGTGGCCTTGCTTTTCCTGGGGGCCAAGACGCTCAAGGTCGCGATGCTCTGGGCCGCCCTCGCCAGCATCGTGGTCCTGCTGGCCTGGCTGGCGGTCTGGCTGGTGCGCCGCCGCCAGACGCGGAAGTCCGCCGAATCGCTCGGTTCGATCCTCGAACAGCAGGGCGCGACGGCCAAGCCTGCGGCCGGCAACGAGGCGAAGGCCGAGATCGCCGCCTTGCAGACCCGGATGCAGGCGGCGGTAAAGACCATCAAGGGTTCCAAAATCGGTCAGATGTCGGGGGCCGCGGCGCTGTACGAACTGCCCTGGTACATCACCATCGGCAACCCAGCCGCCGGCAAGAGCACGGCCATCGTCAACTCCGGCTTGACCTTCCCCTTCGACGACGGCGGCGGCAACATCATCAAAGGGATAGGCGGCACCCGCAACTGCGACTGGTTTTTCACCACCGAGGGCATCCTGCTGGATACCGCCGGGCGTTATTCGGTACACGAGGAAGACCGCGCGGAATGGCTGGGCTTCCTTGGCCTGTTGAAAAAGCACCGCTCGCGCGCGCCGATCAACGGCGTCGTGGTCACCGTCAGCATCGGCGAACTGATCGGCAACTCGCCCAACTTCGCCATCACCCTGGCCAAGAACCTGCGCCAGCGCGTCCAGGAACTGACCGAAAATCTGGAGGTCTTCGCCCCGGTTTATGTGCTGTTCACCAAGGCCGACCTGATCCCGGGCTTCCACGAATTCTTCCAGGATCTCGACTGGAACGAACGGGACCGGGTATGGGGCTCGACCCTGCCCTACGATCCGCTCGGACAGGTGGACGCCATCGCCGAATTCAACGCCCGATTCGACGAGTTGTACGAGGGCGTCCGGGCTCTGAGCGTGGCCCAGATGTCGCGCGCCCAGGGTGACAGAATGCCGCCCAGCCTGCTGACTTTTCCTTCCGAGTTCGCCGCCGTCAAGCCGACATTGCGCGTCTTCCTGGCCACCCTGTTCGAGGAAAACCCGTTCCAGTTCAAGCCCATCTTCCGCGGCTTCTACATCACCTCGGCGCTGCAGAACGGCGAAACGCAGCCGCTCTCGGATGAACGGATCGCGAAGAAATTCTCACTCACCGGGAGCGGACTGGTTCGGGTGCGCACGGCCACCAACCATGGCTTCTTTCTCAAGGACATCTTTTCCAAGGTCATCTTCACCGACCGCAATCTGGTGCGCCAATACGCCAGCAAGACCAAGACGCGCCTGCGCCAGGCCGCCATGCTGGGGTCGCTGTGCCTGCTCGGCCTGGCCCTGGGCGGCTGGAGCTGGTCGCTGTTCAACAACAGCGCGCTGACCGCCAACGTCCAACGCGACCTGGAACAGGCCGTTCAGCTCCAGGAGGGCAAGCTCGACCTGCAATCCCGGCTGCGGGCGCTGGAGATACTCCAGGACCGCCTCAACCAGATCGAGCGCTTCAACGCGGACCATCCCTTCGCCCTCGGACTCGGCCTGTACCAAGGCGACATTCTGGCGGACAAGTTGCGCCGGGAATACTTTGCCGGTGTTCAGGACATCATGCTCAAGCCGGTGCAGGCCAACATCGAGGCCTTCCTGTCCGAGGTCAACGCCCATGCCGGTCAGCTCAAGTCCCAAGCCGTCGAGGCCACCGATGCGGCGCCCGCGATGCCGACCGGGGGGGGCCGGCGCCCCGTACGCGAATGCCGCCCCCACTGAAGTCGAGGACGCCTATAACGCGCTCAAGACCTATCTGATGCTGGCCAACCACGAACACATCGAGGTCAGCCACTTGTCCGACCAGATCACGCGCTTCTGGCGTGGCTGGCTGGAAGCGAACCGCGGCGGCATGAGCCGCGAGCAGATGATCGGCACCGCCGAGCGCATCCTGACCTTCTACCTGGCGCACGCTCAGGCTCCGGATTGGCCGACGCTGCAAAACAACCTCGCCATCGTCGACCAGACCCGCGACAACCTCCGCCGGGTGGTGCGCGGCATGCCCGCCGCCGAACGGGTCTACGCCGACATCAAGGCGCGCGCCGCGACCCGTTTCCCGCCGATGACCGTGGCCAACATCGTCGGCCCGGACAATGCACGGGTGGTATCCGGCAGCCACATCATCTCGGGCGCGTACACCGCCGACGCCTGGCGCGATTACGTCAAGAAGGCAATCGAGGAAGCATCCACCAGCCAACAGAACGCCGCCGATTGGGTGCTCAAGTCCTCCATCAAGGACGACCTGACCCTGGAGGGCAGCCCGGAACAGATCCAGAAATCGCTGATTGCCATGTACAAGAAGGACTATGCCGAGGCGTGGCGACAGTTCACCCTGGGCATTTCCGTCACCGCCTTCGGCAGCTTCCCCGAAGCGGTCGCGGCCATGAACCGCATCGGCGATCCCCAGGCCTCGCCGATCGGCATCCTGCTCAAGACCATCTTCGAGCAGACCTCCTGGGACAACCCCACCCTGGCCAGTGCCGGGCTGGCCAGGGCCAAGGCCGGTTTCATCGATTGGTTCAAGCGCTCCATCCTGCGCATGACCCCTAGCCGGGTGCAGATCGACGTCAACGTCAACGCCCAAGCCAGCGAAACGGTTCTGGGTCCTATCAGCAAGGCGTTTTCCGGCCTCGCCCGGCTGGTGATCCCGCGCGACGGATCGTCCGAGCAGCTTTCGACGCTTTATCTCGGCCAGTTGTCCAAGATCCGCACTCGCCTCAACCTGGTGAACAATCAGGGCGACCCCGGCCCCGGCGCCGTCAAGCTGATGCGCGCGACGATCAGCGGCAGCGACTCGGAACTGGCGGACGCATTGCGCTTTGTCGACGAGCAAATGCTCACCGGCATGCCCGACGACCAACGCGCCATGTTGCGCCCCCTGCTGCTGCGCCCTCTGTTGCAGACCTACGCGGCCATCATCAAGCCGTCCGAACAGGAACTCAACAAGACCTGGCAAGCGCAGGTCCACGAGCAGTTCAACCGCACCCTGGCGGTGAAATACCCGTTTGCCCCGAGCGGCAACATCGAGGCCTCGCCGGCCGAGATCGCCCAGATATTCGGCCCCCAGGGCGCCATCGCCAAGTATGCCGACAGCGTGCTGGGTTCGCTGGTGGTCCGCCGCGGCGATACCATCAGCCCGAACACCTGGGGCGACCTGGGGATCAGCCTGCGGCCCGAGTTCATGAGCAGCTTCGCGCTATGGGTGTCGCCGCTGGAAGGCGCGGCGGCGGCGGGGGCGGCCAGCGGCGGC
>JAGUXX010000043.1 GCA_020061585.1 Betaproteobacteria bacterium
CGGAACGCGGCGACCGTCTGGAACGCGGCGAGCGACCGGAACGCGGCGACCGTCCGCGGCGCGAGCGTCCGCCGGCAGCGGAGGTGGAGTCCAGCCCGGCTTTGGTCGCGCCGATTGAGGGTGGTCAGATCGGTTCGGAAATATCCGCCGAAAATGGCGGCGATGAACGTGATAGCCGTCGCCGAGGTCGGCGCGGTGGTCGTGGCCGGCGTGGTGAATCACGTCCGGATGCGGCGGCTAACGTCGCCGAGCAGACAGTCAGCGACATCGTTGCCGAGGCTGAAGGCCAGCCGCCGCAAGCTTCGGACAGCGCGCCGAAAACTGGCGTCGACAACAGTGTCGAGCCGTTGGTGATTCGACTGGAAAGCGCCCCGGCTAAATCCGAAACCTCCGAAGCCGCTCCACCTCGGCAAGTTGTGCAAGCCGAGGCCGCAGTCGAAATGACTAGCGCGCCAGCCGTAGCGCCCGCGCCCGGTCAGCCGCTGGCCGCCGATTTGTCCGCCGCCGGCTTGCAATTGGTCGAGACTTCGGCGCCGACCGAGGTGCTTGAGGAAACGGCTGAACAAGCCGCCGAGCCGCGTCGACGTCGCGGTCGTGGCGGGCGTGGTGGTCGAAGTGTCGAGCAGACCGCCGCCGAAGCGCTGGTGCTGGTGGAAACCCGTTCGGAAACTGTCGCTGCCCTGGAACCCGCCAGTTCACCGGTCGGTGACGCACCGGGCGAGTGGGGGCCGCCCTCCAACCCGCGGCGTCGCGCGCGGCCCAAGACGGATCTGCCGGTCACCAATGAACCGCTGGTTCTGGTGGAAACCAAGTCAGTTGCCAATGAGCAAAGCCCAGCGGCCTGACTGAGTGATTTGTCCGAACAAAGCCGGCGCATGCGCCGGCTTGTTTCGTTTCAAAGGGCGTTCTTGCCGTTTCGCTTGATCTCTTCAAGCAAACCATCGGCCGCGTTTTCGACCATTTCCAGGACCGTCTCGAAGCCGGAGCGCCCACCGTAATAGGGGTCCGGCACGTCGAGATTGGGGTAGCGCTTGCTGAACGACAGCAGTCGGCGGACTTTGTGTTGCAAGTGCGCCGGGCAACGCTGTTGCAGCAATCCCAGATTGTCCTTGTCCATCGCCAGGACGTAGTCATAGGTTTCGAAATCGCTGCCGCAAACCTGGCGTCCGCGTAGTCCGGAAAGATCGTAACCACGTTTGCGTGCCGCCTCCTGAGCCCGCGCATCCGGCGGTTTGCCGACGTGATAGTCATGCGTGCCGGCGGAATCGATCTCTATCTGGTTGCTCAAACCAGCGCTTTTGACCTTGTCGCGAAATACCCCTTCCGCTGTCGGTGAACGACAGATATTGCCCATGCATACGAATAAAACCTTGACCTTACTCATCGTGTTCCTCGACTCCAAATAACTGTTTTTTCAAGAGATGCAGGCGGTCGCGCAGTTCGGCGGCGGTTTCGAACTCCAGGTTCTTCGCGGCGGCCAGCATGTCCTTTTCCAGACGCTTGATTTCCTTCGCCAGGTCCTTCTCGCTCATCACCTCGTACTTGGCGCGTGACTGCGCGGCCTTCAATTCCTGGTTGGCGGCGTCCGGATTGTAGATGCCGTCGATGATGTCCTTGATGCGTTTCACCACGCCTTTCGGGGTGATGCCGTTGGTCAGGTTGAAGGCGATCTGCTTGTTGCGGCGGCGTTCGATTTCGTCGATGGCGCGGCGCATCGAGTCGGTGACGCGGTCGGCGTAGAGAATCGCGGTGCCGTTCAGGTGGCGCGCGGCGCGGCCCATGGTCTGGATCAGCGAACGCTCGGAACGCAGGAAACCTTCCTTGTCGGCATCGAGGATGGCGACCAGCGACACCTCGGGAATATCCAGACCTTCGCGCAGCAGGTTGATGCCGATCAGCACATCGAACACGCCCAGACGCAGGTCGCGGATGATCTCGACCCGCTCCACCGTTTCGATGTCCGAATGCAGGTAGCGCACCTTGACGCCGTGTTCCTGGAGATATTCGGTGAGCTGTTCCGACATGCGTTTGGTCAGCGTGGTGACCATCACCCGCTCGCCGCGCGCGGTGCGCTGGTTGATCGCCGACATCAGATCGTCGACCTGGGTGTCGACCGGGCGGATTTCGATCACCGGGTCGATCAGGCCGGTGGGGCGCGCGACCTGTTCCACCACTTGCTGTTCGTGCAGCTTTTCATACGGGCCGGGGGTGGCCGAGACGAACACGGTCTGGCGCAGGATGGCCTCGAACTCGTCGAAGCGCAGCGGCCGGTTGTCCAGCGCGCTGGGCAGGCGGAAGCCGTAATCGACCAGGTTTTCCTTGCGCGCGCGGTCGCCCTTGTACATGCCGCCGACCTGCGGCACGGTGACGTGCGATTCATCGATGAACATCAGCGCGTTGGGCGGCAGATAGTCGATCAGCGTCGGCGGCGGATCGCCCGGATTGCGTCCGGACAGATGTCGCGAGTAGTTTTCGATGCCCTTGCAGAAGCCGAGTTCGGCCAGCAGTTCCAGGTCGAAACGCGTGCGTTGCTCGATGCGCTGCGCTTCCACCAGCTTGTTGTGGGTCTGGAAGTATTCCAGCCGGTCGGCCAGTTCCAGCTTGATCTTGTCCACCGCCGTCAGCACCACGTCGCGTGGCGTCACGTAATGGCTGGATGGATAAACCGTGAAGCGCGCCGCCTTGTGCACCACCTGGCCGGTGAGCGGGTCGAACAGGCTGATGCTCTCCACCTCGTCGTCGAACAGCGAGACGCGCACCGCCGTCTCGGCGTGTTCCGCCGGGAAAATGTCGATGATGTCGCCCTTGACCCGGAACACGCCGCGCTTGAACTCCATGTCATTGCGCTGGTACTGCATTTCGGTCAGGCGGCGGATCACCGCGCGCTGGTCGATCCGCTCGCCCTGGCGCAGATGCAGGATCATGCCGTGGTAATCGACCGGATCACCGATGCCGTAAATCGCCGAGACGGTGGCGACGATGACGCAGTCCTCGCGTTCCAGCAGCGCCTTGGTGGCGGACAAACGCATCTGCTCGATGTGCTCGTTGATGCTGGAGTCTTTTTCGATGAACAGATCGCGCGACGGCACATAGGCCTCGGGCTGGTAATAGTCGTAGTAGGAGACGAAATATTCGACCGCGTTGTCCGGGAAGAACTCGCGGAATTCCGAATACAACTGTGCCGCCAGCGTCTTGTTCGGCGCCATCACGAACGCCGGCCGACCCATCCGGGCGATGACGTTGGCCATGGTGAAGGTCTTGCCCGAACCGGTGACGCCGAGCAGGGTCTGGAACTGCATGCCCTGTTCGATGCCAGCCACCAGTTGTTCGATCGCCACGGGTTGATCGCCCGCCGGCGGAAACGGTTGATGCAGTGCAAAAGGGCTATTGGGAAATGTGACTGCCAAGTTAAAATCCGCGCGCTAAAAAAAGCGCTCAATCCTAACATTTCGTCCTGCTCATTCGCGTTTCATCACAGGTGCTCACCTTGGAACTTTCCCGTCGCGTCCAGAACATCAAACCGTCGCCCACCCTGGCCGTATCGGCACAGGCGGCGAAGCTCAAAGCCGAAGGCAAGGACATCATCGGTCTAGGCGTCGGAGAACCCGATTTCGATACGCCGCAGCATATCAAGGCCGCCGGCATTGCCGCGATCAACGCCGGCTTTACCAAGTACACCGCGGTCGGCGGCACACCCAGCCTGAAGAAAGCGGTGATCGACAAGTTCAAACGCGAGAACGGCCTTGAATACCAGGCCAACCAGATTCTGGTGTCCTGCGGCGGCAAGCAGAGTTTCTACAATCTGGCGCAGGCGTTCATCAATCCGGGCGACGAGGTCATCATCCCGGCGCCGTTCTGGGTGTCGTACCCGGACATGGTGATCCTGGCCGACGGCGTGCCGGTCATCGTCGATGCCGGCATCGAACAAGGCTTCAAGATCACGCCGGCGCAACTGCAAGCGGCGATCACGCCGAAGACCAAAATGCTGGTCATCAACAGCCCGTCCAATCCCAGCGGCGCGGTCTACAGCAAGGACGAACTGGCCGCGCTGGGCGTCGTGCTGCGCCGTCACCCGAATGTGCTGATCGTCAGCGACGACATGTACGAACACATCCTGATGACCGATGGTCAGTTCAGCAACATCCTCAACGCCTGTCCCGATCTGTACGGCCAGACCATGGTGCTCAATGGCGTCTCCAAGGCCTACGCGATGACCGGCTGGCGCATCGGCTATGCCGCCGGCCCGAAGGAAATCATCGCGGCGATGGAAAACATCCAGTCGCAAAGCACCTCCAACCCGACCTCGATTTCGCAGGTCGCCGCGGAAATTGCGCTCAACGGCGACCAGTCCTGCATAGCTCCGATGCTGGCGGCGTTCCGTGAACGCCATCGCTACGTCATCGATGCGCTGAATGCCATTCCCGGCGTCAGTTGCGTCGACAGCGGCGGGGCTTTCTACGCCTTCCCCGATCTCAGTCAGGCCATCGCCAAGTTGCATGCCGAAGGCAAACTGCCTGTCGCCAACGATATGGCGTTGACCGAACGCTTGCTGGAATTCGGCGTTGCCCTGGTGCCCGGTTCGGCGTTCGGCAGCGAAGGTTGTATCCGTATCTCCTTCGCCACGTCGATGGACAATCTGAAAAAAGCCATCGAACGTATCGCTCAGGCGCTGGCTTGATCCGGAAAAAAACGGCAAAAACGCACGTTGGATATTGACCGGAACTCGCGCCATCCGTAACATAGCGGGCTCTCAATTCCCCGATAGCTCAGTTGGTAGAGCAACGGACTGTTAATCCGTGTGTCCCTGGTTCGAGTCCAGGTCGGGGAGCCAGACACAGCAAGGGCCCGCAGCGATGCGGGCCTTTTTGTTTTTTGGCTGGGGTTACGCCGGGGTTACGTTTTGAAGAGATATTCCCAGCCTTCATGAATGGGGATATTTTTATTTTCGAACCGTCTATTGCGATCCGAAGCTTGGTTGACGGTGCTCTGAGACGTGTTCCAATCCGACGTGATGGTGCTGAATGCGCATCCTTACTCAGCCCCCTTCATCCGAGTACCGTCGGCAACCCACTTCCACTCCGTCGTCGCATCAACTAGCGTTGATCAAAGCTGCTTCGCGGTGGTCACGTAATCAGACCTTTGGTGCCGCAAACGGCTTGATCCATCCTCAGCCTCCAGCCGTTAGATCATCGCGTCACCTATGTGACGAGCGATCAGCAGGGCGCCATGGAACCCGTTTTTGATCTTATCTGCGGTGTATCAACATGCGTTTTTACAGCATTACAAAAACCGCACGAGTCTTTGACCATGTATGCGTTTTTGGTCGCCCGCAGACATGGTCAAAAAATTTCACTCGGATCTGGCGCTTCGACTCGGTCGGAATATCGCGGCCTTTCGCTCGCGCGCTGCGCTCAAGCAAGAAGGGCTTGCCGAACTGATCGAGGTGGAAATTTCCACCGTCTCGCGCTACGAAACTGGAACCACACTCCCTTCATTGGTCACACTCGAGAATCTGGCCAAGGTCATGCATTGCACTGCGTCGGACCTGTTGGCTGAAAAACTGCCGGCTAAATCTCCTGAAGGGATCTGCATCGAGGCCATGATCGCGCCCTTGACGCTTCAAGATCGCAAGATGGTGATGGAAACAATCAAAACCTTGGTGGGGTGTTTGCATCAGCGGAAAGCGAGGATTCCGCGGAAGCGTTAAATCAAAATTTCAGGGATATGAAGCTGCCCAACGAATGCAGCAGGGAGATATCAATGAAGGATCAAATCCAGCTCGACTATCAATTCTGGTCCAAGCTTGACAACTGGTC
>JAGUXX010000074.1 GCA_020061585.1 Betaproteobacteria bacterium
CTGGGTCAGCAGCCACCATGCGGCGCTGGCCTGCGGCGACTTTCCGACCTGCGGCGGCGCCTGGTGGCCGGCGGCGGACTGGGCCAACGCCTTTCGCCTCGATCACGATCCGAACGCGGTGGCCAATGCCGAAGCGCGTATCGCCATGCACTGGGCGCACCGTCTGGGCGCGGTGCTGGTCACCCTGGCGGTAGCCGTCCTGAGCGTGCGTCTGATCTTGATGCCGGGCTATATTGCGCTGGGCGGCATCCTGCTCGGCCTGCTGCTGATCCAGGCCAGTCTCGGCATCATCAACGTCCTGGCCAGCCTGCCGCTGGCCGTGGCGGTGGCGCACAACCTGGGCGCGGCGCTGTTGCTGGCAAGCCTGATCCGGGTGAATGTCAGATTATCCTTGAATCCTCTGTCGACCGCTCCTTAGCCTTTGAGATGTCCCATGAATACATACGTTAGCGCCTTCGATCACGTTCACCAATTGGGTGAGCCCGCTACGCGTCCGATTGCGGGCCTGCCGGGCCGTCTGGCTGCGTTGCTCGTCGTTGCAGGGAGTGACCATGCGCCTCCTCGCGCCTTGCCAAACAACCCGGCAGGCCCACACTCGGCCGCGTTCAACAGAGGATTCAAGGATTGAGGAGCGCGAGATGACCGCTATCGCCTGGCAAGGCGCCGCCCTGAAAGAGCGCGGCAACGCCTATCTGAGCCTGTGCAAACCGAAAGTGGCGAGTCTGGTGGTATTCACCGCCATGATCGGCATGGCGCTGGCGACGCCGGGACTGCCGGAACTGGGCCGATTCCTGATCGCCAGCCTCGGCATCGCCCTGGCGACGGCGGGCGCGGCGGCCTGCAACTGCCTGCTGGAACGGCGCATCGACGGCGAAATGGCGCGCACCCGCGCCCGACCGTTGCCGCGCGGCGGCATCACCGTGCTGGAAGCCCTGCTGCTGGCCGGCGGCCTGGCCGGCCTGGGCTTGTTCCTGCTCTACCACTACATCAACCCGCTCACCGCCGGGCTGACCGCCGCCACCTTCATCGGCTACGCGCTGGTCTACACCCTGCTGCTGAAACCGGCGACGCCGCAGAACATCGTCATCGGCGGCGCCTCCGGGGCGATGCCGCCGCTGCTGGGCTGGGTGGCGATGACCGGACAGATCGGCCATGAAGCCCTGCTGCTGTTCCTCATCATCTTCGTCTGGACACCTCCGCATTTCTGGTCGCTGGCGCTGTATCGCAAGGAAGAATACGCCCGCGTCGGCCTGCCCATGCTGCCGGTGACGCACGGCGAGGACTACACCCGGCTGCACATCCTGTTCTATACCGTGCTGCTCGCCGCCACCACCGCCCTGCCGCTGGCAACCGGCATGAGCGGCCTGTTCTACGGCGTCGCCGCGCTGCTGCTCAACACCCTCTTCCTGGCTCACGCCTGGCGGCTATACCGGCACGGCGGCGCGCCCCTGGCGCGGCAAACCTTTGCCTGGTCGATCCGCTACCTCGGCCTGCTGTTCGCGGCCTTGCTGGTGGATCATTGGCTGCGGAACGGCGGGGGATAAATCAGATTCGATGCTCACGCAACGGGCAAGCAAATCCAAGGCCGCCAAGCTCTCATTGAATCAGGCAATACAGGTAGCACAGGGGTGGCGCAGAAAACTGTGGGCACCTTCAAGCATGCGCTAACCAATTGATTATTGGTGCCCCCGACACGAATCGAACGTGTGACCCTCCCCTTAGGAGTAGGCGAGTTTTACGGTTTTCCATCAATTTCAATCAACGCCGAAAACCCGCAAGAACCCAGCAATATCAAGGCTTAGTGGCTTATTTCGTGTAAATCCGCATTGATTTAAATTGAGGCGAATTGCTCAAAATTGGCTACACTGTGGCTACACCGAATCAACTTGTAGCCAAGCGAGGGCGCCATGAAACGCGAACGTCTGACCCCTGAGCGCATCCGCCTCTTCACCTGTCCACCCGATACGAAACAAGCATTCTTCTGGGATACCCTGGCCCCGCGTCTTGCTGTTCGTGCGACCGCCACCGCCAAGAGCTTCATCTTCGAGGCCAAGCTGAACCGCCAGACTATCCGCACCACGATAGGCGATGTGCGAGCCTGGAACCTGGACGATGCGCGCCAAGAAGCCAACCGCCTGCAAACTCTGACCAACCAAGGCACCGACCCCCGCGAACAGAAGCGCGAGCGCATCGCCGCCGCCGAAGCCAAGAAGGAAGATGAGCGCCGCCAAGATGTAACGGTCTCGGAAGCATGGGACGCCTATATCGAGGCCCGTAAATCACGGTGGAGCGCCCGTCATTTGCAAAATCACCTGACGCTTGCCCAAGAAGGCGGGGTGAAGCGGAAAAGTGGGCGTCACCCTGGCGAAGCTGAAACCACCAGACCCGGCCCGCTTCGCTCATTGCTGCCGATGCGCCTTGCCGACATTGACAGCAACACGGTCAAGACCTGGCTGTCCGATGCAATCGAGCGCGGCCCATCGCAAGCGGAACAGGCTTTCCGTATCTTCCGGACCTTCATTGGCTGGTGCGCCGAACATGACGACTACAAGGCGGCAGCGAACGCCGATGCCTGTGCATCCAAGGTAGTGCGGGAGATGGTTCCCAAGGTGAAACCGAAGGATGACGTGCTACAGAAGGAACAGCTTTCCTCATGGTTCGCCGCCGTTCGCCGGATTCAGAACAACGTGATTGCCGCCTATCTGCAAACCCTGTTGCTGACTGGTGCGCGCCGCGAGGAACTGGCCGGCCTGACCTGGGATGGCCTCGACTTCGCATGGAACAGCATGACGATTCATGACAAGGTGGAAGGCCAGCGCGTCATTCCACTGACGCCCTATGTCGCTTCATTACTCGCCGCCCTGCCACGCCGCAAGGACAAGGACGGCAAGCCCTTGCCTTGGGTATTCAGTAGCCCGACCGCCGCCAATGGCAGACTTCAGGAACCGCGAAAGCAGCATGTCAACGCACTTGATGCCGCTGGCCTACCTCATGTCTCACTGCACGGTCTACGCCGCTCATTCGGCACCCTGGCGGAATGGACTGAGGCACCCGTGGGCGTTGTGGCTCAAATCATGGGGCACAAGCCGAGCGCCATTGCCGAAAAGCATTACCGCCGCCGTCCGCTCGACCTACTGCGCATGTGGCACACGAAGATTGAGGCTTGGATGCTGGAACAGGCCGGCATCGAACAGCCTAATGAAGAACAGGCCGGCTTAAGGCTGGTGAATGGGGGGAAGGCATGAGCAACGGACTACTTCGCCTGATTATCGAGGATAAGCTGTCACGCCTGCTTGAACCTTGGGCCTTGCCGCACCTTGCCCCCGCTCTGGATGGCGATGTGGAAGCCGCATCCAGCCTTGTCTGGGCAGCGGGTAACGCCAAGCGCGGCTTATTGGCTGTCGCTTTCTGGCGCTGCAAGGCCCCTGTTCCCGCCTATCGCGCCATGCTGTCGAATGTTTGGGACCATGACCACCGCGAAGCTATCGCCGCCGCTGGCAACCGCCGCACCCTTCGCGCCATGTTTCGATATGCAGCATTCCCACTTCCCAATGACATGCCGGAAGTGGTGAGGGTTTGGCGGGGAACGTCCTATCTGAGCGAAAAGGAAAGCGCAAAAGGCTATTCATGGACCATTGATAGGGATGTTGCTTGCTGGTTCGCGATGCGCTTTGCCGACAGGAACAATAATCCACTTGTACTTGCCGCCGATGTACCCATGGCCGAAATCCTGCTTTATCACGATGAGAGAAGCGAAAAGGAGGCCGTGCTATTCAAGCCGCCAGCCTATTGGATAGACGGACACCCGGAAGAATGGCGGGATGGGTATGAGCGACACCAAGCCGAGAACGCCGGCTTACGGCTGGTTAAGATCAACACCGCCGCCTGACGGTTTCAGGCAAAAGCGGGGCGCAAGAGTGAAGCAACACCCGAGCGCCCCTAACCGCAATGCAACTGGAATGGAGTTACACCATGGCTAAAACAGAAGATAGCATCACCAACCCGAACAACATCATTCGGTTCCCTGGTACCACGTTCGAAACACCCGCCAGCACGGATAGAAAGCCAGCCAAACGGGCCAAGACAAGCCCGGCCCTATCGCCCGAGGATGCCGCGCTGCTGGAAGCGTTTCACCGGCTTTCTGAATATGGTCGGAAAATTGCCGCATCAACGGTGAGTCATTGGGCCCGTTGCGAAGCCATCGAAGTGGAGTGTGGAAAATCGGCTTGGAATGCCTGGCGCGGCATTGGCTGATAACCAGTGCCCCAGCATCCGCGCCGCCAGCAAGGGGGGCGTTCCCCCCGCTTCACCCCAGATTACGCGAAAGGAATTGCATGACCGACCCTTGGACAACCCTATTTAGGGTGGGATTAAACGATGGAAGAAAATACGAAGCCAATGCCAAGATCGCCGCCGCGCTGGAGCTTGACGCCTCGTTTTTCGAAGTGAAATGGGGCGAATTCGGCGCACCCGCATTGGCGCTGAAAACGATATTGCCGCTATCGCTGGGCATCAATCCAACACACCTATGCGGGAGCGTCGAGTGGGCAGAAACCTATGCAAAATACGCTACTGGCGCTGTCGCCGAAAAGTTCGCGGAAATGCTGAATCGGTATAAGACGCTTGTCGAAAACCTAGAAATCAATGGCGGCGACGTGCCTATCGCGGTCAAGGGAAATACCGACCTCGAACATCGAATCAAGGTTGCCGTTTTTGTGGCTTTTGCCGACGCCAAGGGATGGGATCTGCCGGTACAGTTAGCGACGGGGAGTGCCGCCAGCCGGGCCGAAACGCCCGAAATTGGCAAGCCGACACCCCGCAAGGATTGCCGCGATACTGGCAAGCGTGAAAGCCAGATTCAGGCCATTGAAAATGCCGCGCGTGACATTGGCTATCTGAACCCGCTTGAAATCCCGACCGGGGGCCGCGCCGCAATCAAGGCGCATTGCATTGCTTGGAAGGTATTTGGAAAATCGGAAAGCGGCTTTCGCGCCGCATGGCGTGAAGCCAACAGGCAAGACCGAATCCGCCTCGCTGAGAAAGAAAAATACATGAGCAAATAAAGGGGGCACCAAAAAGGGGGCACTGAAAAAGCACCCTTGCACCCTTTGCGTGCCCCCTGGGTGGCCCGGAAACACTGGCAACACCGCTGCATGTCGCAGCATTCAAAAGGTGAAGCCAGATGCAAACACATACCGCCACCAGCACCACTCAAGCGCACCGCCTGAGCACCGAGGAAGCCGCCGCCCGCCTAAAAATCAAGCCCCAAACCTTGCGCGCCGCGCTTTGTCGAGATGGGCACTATCTCGGGGCCAGACCCATAAAAAGCGCCAACCGTTTTTTGCTCTGGCCGGCCGACCAAATCGAGCGCCTGGCCGCTGGTGAGGTGGCAGTGTGACCACCAAACAAGTAGTAGATGCCATCGCGGCCAA
This sequence comes from Betaproteobacteria bacterium, assembly GCA_020061585.1. Lineage (GTDB taxonomy): Bacteria > Pseudomonadota > Gammaproteobacteria > Burkholderiales > Thiobacillaceae > PFJX01. The sequence continues at coordinate 5,433 of JAGUXX010000074.1, forward strand.
CCACAAATCGCCGGGTTTCGAGACCGCTGATTTTATCGCGGCGTCGCTGCCATTCTTACCGCCTGAGCGGCGTAAAGATGCCGAACGTCTGATATTGCGCAACCTCATTGCTGGTTTGCGGGCCAAGGGAGACCCACGTCGATGAGCCTGGACGCGACGCGGTGGGCGTGGCAGCAAACTCTCCGGCCATCGCACAAACTGCTGCTGTTGTCCCTTGCTGATCGGGCTGGCGAGGGGCATGAGTGCTTCCCATCAATCGCCCGCCTTGTCGGTGACACCGGCTTGGACCGTGAAACGATCATGCAGGCCGTTTGCCAGCTTGAGCAACTCGGTCTGCTGTCTGTAAATCGAGCGGCCGGCAAGGGCAACCATTACCGGCTAATTGGCGTTCTGAATCGGCACGCAGACGATAACCAGTCGGCAAAACCAGTAGGGAAAACAGGACCAGTAGGGAAAACAGGACCAGTAGGGAAAACAGGACGGGACCAGTCGGGAAAACCCGACCACCACCAGTCGGGAAAACCCGACACTGAATCTACCAATGAATCTACCAATAACCCGACCACGGTAATTGATGCGATTTCATCCCTTCCTGACGGTCTGGATTTGACTGCCTGGGAACGTTGGACCGAGTACAAAAAGCAGATAAAAAAACCTATCCGCCCAATATCGGTTCAACCAGCACAGAAAAAAATGGCCACATTCGGTACGAACCAAGCCGCCGTGGTCGAGCAAGCAATAGCAAATGGCTGGCAGGGGCTTTATGCCCTCAAATCTGGCGCGGACGTCGTGGCAGGAAGCGAGGCAAAACATGACTGGATTTGAAAGCTTCTTGAACCGCGTCACCGGCATTCCGCGAGAGCCAACCGTCGTTGACGCCGTGCAAGCGGTGACGCTTTACCGCAATAGCTTTCAACGCAAAACCCGGCCTGGCGGATTCGCCGAACTGAAGGCCATCCGGGACAAGCGGATGAAACCCGCATGTCGAATCGTGGTGACTGATGAGAGAAGCATTGCGGAAGCCCTGCGCGAATCGGGCGAAGCGTTCCCGTTACTGATCTCCGGCTTTGCGGACTACGACTTCTCGCCGGTCTACGGACTGAATGTGTTGTTCCTGATGCCTGATACCGGACTGTGGGCTGTTGATGTGGCTCACCAGATCGCTGACGTGGAACCCAAAGCCTTCGCCTTGCAATGGCCCGGCAACGAACTGGAGGAAGTGCTGTGGAACTGATACCTGACGACGTTAATTTCGGAGAATTCGAACACCGCGAAGAGTGGCACAAGGTCAAGGCCGCATCCTCGTGGCTGGCCGATGTGCAAGACCGCTTTGCAAATCCTGACGTTCATCAAGGCGATGCGTTGCCGTGGTCCAAGGTTGATGGCTACAGGATGCGAAAGAGCGAGGTATCCGTGTGGTTCGGCATCAACGGGCATGGCAAGTCGATGCTGCTGTCGCAAGTCATGTTGCAGACCATCGCCACCGGCAAGCGCGTCGTAGTGTGTTCGATGGAGATGACGCCGACAAAAACGATGATGCGCATGGTTCGGCAGGCTTCTTGCGGCGATAACCCTGCGCCCGGTTACATCAACAAATTTCACCAGTGGACCGATGGACGTTTGTGGATATACGACCACCTGGGAATGGTCAAGCCGGACAAGATGTTGGCGGTACTGCGCTACTGCCACACGAAGCTGAAGGCTGACCACGTTGTTGTCGACTCACTTATGAAATGCGGCATGGCACCGGATGACTACGGCAAGCAAAAAGCCTTTGTCGATGGCCTTTGCGGCGTGGCGCTCGAAACCGGGATGCACATCCACCTTGTTGCGCACGCTCGCAAAGGCGAAAAGGAAACCGACCGCCTGGACAAGTTCGACCTGAAGGGAAGCAGCGAGATTGCCGACCAGGTGGACAACCTGTTGATCGTTTCGAGGAACAAGAAAAAGGAAACCGACCGTGACGCGAAGTTTGCCGACGAACCGGATGCGTTTCTGAGCGTCGTCAAGCAGCGTCACGGCGACTGGGAAGGGACGGCCGGCCTTTGGTATGACCAGGGCAGTCAGAGCTACCTGCCGGCCCCGAATGCACCGCTGATAGGCGTCGATCTATGACCGGACTGGCACAAATCAGCAAGCAGCATTCAGCCGGCTTGAAAGTGCGGAAAACCGGACGGAACCGCACTGTTGCAGCCCCTTAAAGTTGCTCCATGAATATCCAACAGGACAAACCGGAGCGAGAAATGGGCACGATTGGCAACAGCTTCGAACGAGCAAAAACGGCAATCCAGAAACTTGGGATCAGCCATTCGGCTTGGTATGACTGGCGTCAGCGCGGATTGCTGCCGCCTGGCATCCGTCTGGGCGCGCGTACCGTGGTCTATCCATCAAGCGAGATCGCGGCCGTTGTCGCAGCGCGCAGCGAAGGGCAGACAGACGACGAAATCAAAGCGTTGGTTATTCAGCTTGTCGCAGCGCGTCAGGTGACGGCATGACCGAACCGTACAGCAAGCCAAGCCGCGCGAACCGTCGCCAAAAACGCGGATGGAAGCGGTCAAAATGAGCATGCAGCTGCCATTCCGGCAAGCCGCGCTGACGGCGGCAATCGCTGCCATCGATACGAGCGACTTCGTGAACGTCAAGCAGCCGGCACAGCTCGACGCTGAAGGCGAAGATTGGAATGACGACGACGATGCCCAGCCAGATACGCTTGAGGCTGAGCCAGATGATGCCGACGACGACGTTGTTGTCGTCGACATTCCACTACCCAGAATCAGCGATGAAGAGCGGCGCGCGCGGGCCAACGAATTGCGCCGTTTGATCGGCCAGCGGTTTCGTGCGGCACGCGATTTGTGCGGCTTCAGCGCATCCGATGCGGCAAACAAACTTGGCATGGCTGTTCGCGCACTTGAGCGAATTGAAAGCCCTATCGGGCGCGTGCCGAGTCACCCCGAAATCGTCGCAGCGGCAGGCGTCTACGAGGTTTCCATCGACTTCTTGTACGGCGCAACCGAAGCATTCGAGACCGACTTTGCAACGGCTCAAAGACGCGCGGCCGGCGCATGGTTGTTCAAACGATTTGAGCAGAACTGGCGCGATCAACTTGCCAAGTTTGCGCGCCTGGATAGGCAACTTGAAAAGTTCGCCGGGCTCATCGAAGCCATGGCGGTTGTAGCAGATGAAAACGCAGCCGCGATTGCAAGTCTGCGCACACGAAACCCCGAGTTTGACGACATACGCGGTGGCGCAACTGTTGTTCGGCTCACTGAAACACTTGTTCGACGTGGTGCTGAAGGGCGCGCCCTACTAAAACGGTTTTGCACAGAAGTGGGGGCGGTCGGATGATCAAGAAACCGAACCTCGATTGGCTTAAAACCAAGGGCCACGTTGCAGAAGCGAAAGCCCGTTTGGCCGAAGATGCCGCGCAACGCAAGGCGGCGGAGAAAGCGCCGAACTCGATCATTTTCGGCAAGCAGGATGCACAAGGCGAATACGACGCACACCGCGCGTTGATGACTACCTTGGGCGGCCAGCATCGCTTGATTACTGCGACCGACCTCGCAACCTTTCGGGCGAACATCAAGAAGCACCAGGCGCGGTTTGCAAGCGCCGGTATCACGGCCAAACAGGTGCTTTCGCTGGCATCGTCGCAACCGATCAGGAACCCGACAACCGGCTCATCTGACCTGTCACGCGCTGACGCCGAGATACGCGTTTCAATTCCAGTTACTGCAATGGTTACGAGCGCATCGGGCCGCAAGAGTCTTGATGTCAGGTTTCAGACGAATGCCGGGCCAAACTCTGAAGTTACTCGACACAATGTCTTGGTCCGATTCTTCGGTTATGACGAGCAATCGCGCGCACTTTCCGCCACACCTACGACTGGCGACAAACCGAAGAAGGCTGTCACCCCAAAACAGGCCGCGAACGCGCTACGGCGTGGCTATCTGGCATTCGAGTGCGATTGCAAAAGACATAGGTTCTTCTTCAGATACTTGGCTACGGCAGGCGGATTCAATTCCGGTCGAGATGAATTAGGCTACCCCAAAATAAATAATCCTGGACTGCATGGCGTGGCCTGCAAGCATGTCTTGCGCACGATGGCTGAAATTAATTCATCAATGCCTGTTCTTGGCTTCCTTGAGCGCGCAATGAACAAGGCTTTGCTGTCGGCAGACAACACGGTACGGATTCAGCAAAGCCAAGCAGATGCGCGCGCAATGGCAGCAAAACAGCAGGCATCCCCACGAGTTATCGCCGCGCTTGCCGAAGCCGCAAAGCAGGCACCAAAAGCGAAAAGAACAAGCCATCGCGCACGAAAGATGGCGTCGTCTGACGCTGAAACCCGCGAACGTGCAGCAGCTACTTTGGCGAAGGAATTCGGCATGTCGCCTGAACAATTGTTGGCCCTACTTGCGAGACACAAATGACATTCACATCAAACATTGACGCAGCGGAAAACGACGATCTTTCGGAGATTCTGTCCGTTGAATCCATAAAAAACTTGGCAATCGAGGTTCACGCACTGAGCCAGAAACTGGCAGCGATACAACAACCCATCGACCACCTATTGTCAGCGGCAAGCGCGGTGAACATGGAGGGCCGGCTGTGCGTTGACGCTGTTGCGCTTGAGCTTATGGGATGGCGCGAGGGCCTGCTTGAACGGCTTGCCGAGATCCAGTTGCACCGGACCGGACTGGCGTACTCACTCGGGGAGGGAATCGAGCCAATCATGCAATGAAAGACAGCATCTTCCCAAACATTCAATCAACCGAAAAGGAACAACCATCATGACCACCAACATCCACAAGAAAACTCTCCGCACGATGATCGGAGCGCATCCTGAGCTGAAAAAGCTGGCTGGCCTTTGCGCACGGCAGCGCGTCAAGAACTTCGCCCAACTTGGGCAGATTGCGATCATGAATCGCGCCGCGCAAGCGCCTGACCCCGGCGCATTCCTTACCGACCTGCTCGAAAAGCTACAGGCCGAGGGCGCGGAGTTTGATGCGCTTCATGAAGCCTACGAAACGGAGCGCAAAGTTGTCATGGACGAATCCGCGCCGCGTCGCCAGGCGGCAACGAACCGGCGTTTCGAAATCGCCAAACTTGTTGAAAAACTCGACGCGCGAGTACGTTCAAGCAGTGCGCAGCGCCAGGTTGAAATGAAGCGTTACCGCGATGCTGGGCTGTCTGTTGAAAACCTCGCGGCGATCAAGTTTGTTTACACCCCGGAAGCAATCGCCGGATGGCAAGCCGAAATCGATGCCTTGAAAGCCGAAGCTGTGAAGCTTGATGAATTCATCGCGTCTGGACCGTTCTACAAGACCGAATTGCTCGACGGAACAACACTGGCGGTAGCGCCTGAAGCGCTCGCTGCATAAATCAATGCCGGGCCGAAGATATGGTTGGACTAAAACACCCGACAGGGAAATAAAACCAGCGCTTGCATGGCGTCGACTTCGTCCCGGCACCCAATTCAAAGGAATAACATGGCCGCAAAAGCAAAGCTAAGTCCTGAACAATGGAACGAGGTTCGTGCTCGATGGGAGGGCGACGAACGTAAAGGTTTCCCCTGGCTGGTTGCCGACATGGCGTTGCCTGTGAGCGACGAAGCTGTACGACAACGCGCCAAGGCCGAAGGTTGGTCAAAGCTTGCTGCGAAGGTCGGCAAACAGCCTGAATCCAAGCTTGTGAAAGCGACCAAATCCAAACTTGCCGATGACGCTGAAGCCGACCAAGACGCGCGCACACCAGGCCGGCCTACCCTTTACCGCGTCGAGTATATCGAGCAAGCGCGCCGGCTGGCGTTGCTTGGATTGACGAACGATGAGATGGCCGACTTCTTCGGAGTTGGTCCGGCAACGTTCGACCGGTGGATGGCTGCGCATGATGAATTTCGATGCGCCATAAGCGATTCCAAGCTGATAGCGGATGGCGAGATCGCACTGAGCCTGTACAAGCGAGCCAAGGGCTACTCGCATCCGGATGTGCATATCAGCAACTTCCAGGGTGAGATAACCGTCACCGAACTGACGAAACACTATCCTCCGGACACTGGGGCCGCGCGGTTATGGCTGTTCAATCGCCAGCCTGAGTTATGGCGTGACAAAGTTGAAGTCAAGTCAGACGTGAACCTGAACGTATTCCCGCCCAAGGAAGTTCTGGATGCGATCTACGAAAAGGCATTGGCGGAAGCGGCCGAGCGTGAAGCCTTCCTAATCGGCCGGCGCGAAAGGCTGCTTGGGTCAAGCACTGAACAAGAGGAAGTTGATTAACCGCCCACTCTTTTTTGGGGCGTTGACCGAAGCGATACCCGAATTATGGGCATCGGTAAGTTCGGCAGGGAGATGGTCGAATGCAAAACTCAATTTTGAGCTTGCTTTGGAATCAGCGACTTGGCAAGGGACTGTCTCTCCAACAATGGTCAGACGGTGAATCTTCGGAATCAACCGCCCCAAAATTGGGTTGGTTATTGAATCAATGGCTTGCCGCGACATCTTCCATTGCGGGCGAAGAGGCAAGTCATGTCAAACATCATTCCGTTTCAGTTCGAGAAGCACTCTGTTCGCGTCGTTACTGACGACAACGGAGAGCCGCTGTTTGTTGACAAGGACATCTGCGATGCGCTTGGCTATGCAGACCACACCAACGCAATGAAGCAGCATTGCAAGGGGGTGGTAAAACGCCACCCCCTTCAAACTCCTGGTGGAATGCAGGAATTGCGCGTTCTCTCAGAGCCGGACGTTTTTCGACTTACCATCAAGAGCGAACTTCCCGGCGCTGAAAGATTCGAGGCGTGGGTTTTTGAAGAAGTCCTGCCATCCATCCGCAAGACAGGCGCGTATGCCATGCCAGGCGTCGAGTTCGCGCTTCCCGCGCCGCTGATTTTGTTTAAATCAGCCAAATTGGCTGAATGCTTGCGGCGCGGAATGAAGGCCATCCCGGTTACGCTGTAACTGATCTTGCTCTATCATCCGGTTACAGTGTAACCAACGAAGGGGCGCACAATGGCGATGACCAACGCACAGAAGCAAGCCAGCTACCGGCAACGGAAAATCAAGGAAGGCGAGGGCGAGCGGCTTCAAGCTGTTATCAGCCTGCATGCGAAACGAAGCATTGAACGCTTGGCGCGTCATTACGGCATCACTCAAGCCGCGCTGATTGAACGCCTGGCGATGGAAGAACAGCAACGTGTAACCGCCACCCTGGAAGGCGATGCGTATCGGGTTTTCCTTGGCGAGATGGTTACAGCGTAACCATTCGCGCGCGGGCCAAACCTGCGCTTTGCCGGTTTGGCGTATCGACAGCCAGCGAGTGAAGAGCGACGCTCACATCCGCTTACATGAACCGACATTGCCCGGATTTGGCTACATGGTGGCTACACGGCACGAAATCCAAGGAGAAGCAGAAAGCAATATTATTGTAACACTTTGTTTTATTTGGTGCCCCCGACCCGAATCGAACGGGTGACCCTCCCCTTAGGAGGGGGATGCTCTATCCACTGAGCTACGGGGGCATGCCTGACTGAGGGTACGATGTCGAAGCAATCGCACGCGCTGGATCAAACGGCGCGCATTTTAACCCAGGCGGAAGTGCGGCTCGCTGAAATTCCCGTGGCGGTTGATTTTTCCGGGCCTGCTGGATGTGCTGTTCGCGCGCTGATCGGTGTATCTCCGTGGTCATCAGCCTCGCCCATTTTGCGCATCTTCATGGCTTGCCGTGTTCATCGTTGAGCGATCCGAATCGGCTTGCTGAAAAGATTCAGCTTGTGGCGACCTGTTCCGGGGCCAATAATCAAAGCATCCCCCGCAACCCACAAGAAAGTGCTGTCATGAGCCATTTGACCCAACAAGAACGCGCCGTGGTCCGTGCCGCTCTGGAAGAACAACGCGGCAAATTGATCAAGGCGATGCAAGCCGCGCTGGAAGAAAGCGGCCAGACCCAGTTTGCCGAGGTGCTCGGCCGCGCTTCTGGCGATAGTGCCGACGAAGCCCTGGCGGTGACGCTCGGCGATCTGTCCGCGGCGCGGCTGGAGCACGAGCTACGCACCTTGCAAGCGCTGGAAACGGCCCGCTTGCGGCTGGACGACGAAGATTTCGGTTTGTGCCGGGACTGCGAAGCCAAGATCCCCTTGGCCCGGCTTGCCGCCAACCCCGCCGCGATTCGTTGTGTGGCGTGTCAGAGCAAGTTCGAACACACCCACGCCGGCCATCAGCACGGTTCCTTGTGAGCCGCGACACCACGCGCGCGGGCGGCCAGACCGCCCGCGTGTTTTTCCTGCTGGTCTGATTCCGTTATTGCCGGTTCCGCATGCCTTATCTCACGTTAGACAATGTTTCTCTCGCCTTCGGCCACTGGCCGCTGCTCGATGGCGCCTCGCTGGTCATCGACAAGTCCGAACGCATCGGCCTGATCGGCCGCAATGGCGCGGGCAAATCCAGTTTATTGAAGCTGGTCGCCGGCGAAATACCCGCCGACGATGGCGTGGTCTGGCGGATGCCCGACCTGCGCCTGGCGTTTGTTGCGCAAGAACCGACGTTCACCCCCGGACACACGGTATTCGAAGCGGTAGCCGCCGGCGCCGGACCGGCGCATGGCCTGCTCAGCGCCTATCACGCGGCGGCGCATCAGGCCGCCAGTGGCGAAGCGTCCGCCATGGCCGAACTGTCGCGCCTGTCGCACGAACTGGAAGTGCATGACGTGTGGCGGCTTAACAGCCGGGTGGAGGAAGTCATCGCCCGCTTCGAGCTGCCGGCCGAGGCGCGGGTCGAGACACTTTCCGGCGGCAACCAGAAGCGCGTCGCGCTGGCCCGCGCGCTGGCTTCGGAGCCCGAATTGCTGTTGCTCGACGAGCCTACCAACCATCTCGATTTCAACGCCATCGAATGGCTGGAAAACCAGTTGGCCGAGTTTGTCGGCGCGTTGTTGTTCATCACTCACGACCGGGCGTTTCTGGACCGCGTGGCGAACCGCATCATCGAACTGGATCGCGGCCAGTTGCGCCAGTATCAGGGCAACTTCTCGGCCTACCAGCTCAGAAAAGCCGAGCAACTGGAAGTCGAAGCCGCGCAGAACCGCAAGTTCGACAAGTTCTGGAAGCAGGAAGAAGTCTGGATCCGCAAGGGCGTCGAAGCGCGCCGCACGCGTAACGAAGGCCGCGTATTGCGCCTGGAAGCATTGCGTCGCGAACGCGCCGCGCGGCGCGAACGACTGGGCCAGGTCGGCTTCGCGCTGGATGCCGGCGGGCGTTCAGGCCAGTTGATCGCCGAGTTCGACCATGTCAGCCATGGCTATGGCGGCAAACTGCTGATCCGCGATTTCAGCACCCGCATGCTGCGCGGCGACAAGCTCGGCCTGATCGGCCCCAACGGCGCCGGCAAGACCACGCTGATCAAGCTGATCCTCGGCGAGATCGAACCGGACAGCGGTCGCATCAAACGCGGCACGCGCCAGGAGGTGGCGTATTTCGACCAGTTCCGCAATCAGTTGGACGATGACAAAACGCTGATCGAGACCATCGCGCCGGGTTCCGATTACGTCGAAATCGGCGGCCAGCGCAAGCACATCATCGGCTATCTGGAGGAGTTTCTGTTCCCCGCCGACCGCGCCCGCGCCAAGGTTTCGTCGCTGTCCGGCGGCGAGCGCAATCGGCTGCTGCTGGCGCGGCTGTTCGCCCGGCCGGCGAATATCCTGGTACTCGACGAGCCGACCAACGATCTCGACATCGATACCCTGGAATTGCTCGAACAACTGTTGCAGGACTATGCCGGCACGGTGATTCTGGTGTCGCATGATCGCGCTTTCCTCGACAACGTCGCGACGCAATCCATCGCCTTTGCCGGTGATGGCGTGCTGTTGGAACTGCCCGGCGGCTACTCAGATTGGCTGTCCTGGCGGGAGCGCATCGTCGCCGAATCCGCCGCGGCGGATAGATCGGCGGCCAAGCCGGCGAGCAAGACCAGCGCCGCGCCCGGCGTCGCCAAACCCCGCAAGTCCGGACTGTCCTACAAGGAACAGAAGGAACTGGATGCGCTTCCGGATCGGATCGCGGCGCTGGAGGCGGAGCAGGCGACGCTGGCCGCTCAGCTCGCCGATCCGGCGATCTACGCCAACCACACCGAAGCCGCGAAACTGAACGATCGCGGCGCCGAGTTGGAAGAAGAATTGTTCAATCTGCTGGCGCGCTGGGAAGAACTGGAAGGAAAAATCGCGCGTTGATTGCGGCTCGAAGTTGGCGTTTCAACGTCCCAGCAACACTTCCAGCACGAACTTGAATCCGACATAGGCCAGCATCAGGCTCACAAAACCGGTCAGCGTCCAGTAGATCGCGGTGCGGCCGCGCCAACCGTAGATGCGCCGGCCCAGCAACAACGCGCCGAAAATCAGCCAGGAAGCGATGCCGAACACGGTTTTATGATTCAGCGTCACCGGCGTGCCGAAGATTTCCTCGGAAAACACCACCCCGGTCAGCAGAGTCAGGGTCAGCAGCAGAAAGCCGACCTGGATCATGCGGAACAACAACTTTTCCAGCGTCAGCAACGGCGGCAGACCGGAAACCAGCGTCGGCGGCACGGCTTTGTGCAGATGCTTTTGCGCCAGCGCAATCAGGCCGGCATGCAAGGCGGCGATGGTGAACAGGCTGTAAGCCGCGAACGCCATCGCAAGATGCAGCTTGAACATCGGCAAGGCGCTGTGCGCGGCCGCCTGTGGAATCGGAGCAATCGCCTCGATGCCCACCGCCACCCCGGCAAACGCCAGCACAAAGCCCTGCACGCCGCCCAGATGGTAACGCCAGGCGGCGGCGGCGTAGGTCATCACGGTCAATGCGGCGACCGCGGACAGCGAGGTGGCGAAACCGATGCGCACGCCTTCACCACCGAACACGCCTTGATTGAGCAAATAAAGATGCACCAGCAATGGCAAGACCGGCAGCACACGCGGCAGCCAATCGGTGCGGCAACACCCGGGCCGACCGGGCCAGAACCAGGCGGCGAGGCCCAGGTATGCGAGCGTGCACAAAATGAACAGCAGGTTTTCCAGCATGGTCTGCAAGCATTGATTTGTTAGACTGGGCGAGTTTATCCCATCGCTCCTTGCCCAACCCACCATGTTCGACAATCTCACCGACCGACTTTCCCGCGTTGTCAAAAACCTGCGCGGCCAGGGCCGCCTGACCGAAGCCAATATTCAGGATGCCCTGCGCGAAGTCAGGGTGGCCCTGCTGGAGGCCGACGTGGCGCTGCCGGTGGTGCGCGATTTCATCGCCAAGGTGAAGGAGCGCGCGCTCGGCCAGGAAGTCATGACCAGCTTGACGCCGGGGCAAGTGCTGATCGGCATCGTGCACAAGGAACTCACCGCGCTGATGGGCGAGCAGGCGGCGCCGCTGTCGTTCGCCACCCAGCCGCCGGCGGTATTCCTGATGGCCGGCTTGCAGGGCGCCGGCAAGACCACATCAACCGGCAAACTGGTGCGGGTGATCCGCGAAGCCGGCAAGAAGCGGATTCTGGTGGTCAGTTGCGACGTTTATCGCCCCGCCGCGATCGAGCAATTGCGGCTGGTGGCGGCGCAGGCCGAAGCCGACTTCTTCCCCTCCTCCGCCGACCAGAAGCCGGCCGACATCGCCCGCGCCGCGCTCGATCACGCGCGCAAACACTTGTTCGACGTGCTGATCGTCGATACCGCCGGTCGCCTACATGTGGATACGGCGATGATGGATGAAATCAAGGATCTGCACGCACTGCTGAAACCCATCGAAACCTTGTTCGTGGTCGACGCCATGCAGGGCCAGGACGCGGTCAATACCGCCAAGGCGTTCAACGACGCGCTGCCGCTGACCGGCGTGATTCTGACCAAACTCGATGGCGATGCGCGCGGCGGCGCGGCGCTGTCGGTGCGCCAGATCACCGGCAAGCCGATCAAACTGGTCGGCGTCGGCGAGAAACTCGGCGGCATCGAGGTGTTCCATCCGGAACGCATGGCCAGCCGCGTGCTCGGCATGGGTGACGTGCTGTCGCTGCTGGAAGAAGCGCAGCGTTCGGTGGACAAGGACGAAGCGCTGAAAGCGGTACAGAAGCTGAAGAGCGGCAAGGGCTTCGATCTGGAAGACTTCAAATCGCAGATGCAGCAGATGAAGAAACTGGGCGGCCTGTCGTCGCTGGTCGACAAGTTGCCCGGCGCCGGCAAGATCGGCGCCGGCGAACTGGCCCAGGGCGAAAACCAGATGCGCCGCATCGAAGGCATCATCAACTCGATGACGCCGCTGGAACGGCGTAAGCCGGAACTGCTGAAAGCCAGCCGCAAACGCCGCATCGCCGCCGGATCGGGGGTTCAGGTGCAGGACGTGAACCGCTTGCTGGCGCAGTTCGAACAGGCGCAGAAGATGATGAAGTCGATGGGCAAGGGCGGCCTGGCCAAGATGATGCGCGGCATGAAGGGCATGCTGCCTGGGATGTAGTCGGCGGTACCACACTAGCTGGACTGACAAAAAACGCGCCTGATGGCGCGTTTTTTGTTGCCGCCCGGAAAGGCCTCAGGCGCTCTTGAAGATCAGTTCCTTCACCTGCCGCAACTTCGGCGTCACCACGGGGATGGTCAACATGGTGCTGACCACGGCCATCAGCAGCAGTGCGGTGAAGGTCTCGCTGGTGATGATCTCCTTGTCCAGCAGCACGTTGGCGAAAATGATCATGATCAAAGCCTTGGTTTGCAGCAGCCAGCCGATGATGGAGGCTTCACCCGGACCCCACTTGAGGATCTTGCCGGCCAGATGCAGGCCGGCCACCTTGCCCACCACCGACGCCGCCAGCAGGATGGCGGCGGCCACGAACACCGCTTCGCCGCCCATCGTCCAGTTGGTGCGCAGACCCGTGCTGAGGAAGAACACCGGCATCACCGCCAGCAGGATGTTGTGGCGGAAGGCGTCCAGCTTCTGCTGGTTGAACCAGGAACTGTCCATGACGGCGCCGGCCAGGAAGGCGCCCACCATGAAGTGCAATCCGGCCCAGTCTGCGGCGAAGCCCACGGCGGCCAACCAGATCAGGCCGACATACCAGCGGTCGTTGTCCTTCAGCTTCCACATGATCTTGCGGAACAGGAAGCCGATGACGATAAAGCCGATCAGGAAGCTCCCCTGGCGGCCGATGCGTTCCCAGTCCAGCAGGATCAGAGCCAGCACGCCCCAGATGGCGATATCGTCCATGCTGGCGTAGCGCAGGATGCGCTGGCCGATGGGCTGGCGAAGAATTTCCAGTTTCTCCATGAACAGCACCAGGATGGGCAGGGCGGTGACGGCGCAGGACATGCCGATGCCGACGATGAACTGCCAGTCATTGCCCTTGGTCCCGATCCAGCCAGGCTGCCAGGCCAGCATGAACACGGCGGCGACACAGCCGAGCAGCAACGGCGAGCCCAGGGCCAGGCCGGCGGTGATGCCGGTCTCGCCCTTGTGCTTCCAGGCCTGCTTCAGGTCCAGTTCGATGCCGGCGACGAATACGAACATCATCACCGCCCACCAGGCGATGCCGTTCAGAGACTGGATGACCTGCGGGTTGAAGACGAAATCGTAATATTCGGGGAAACCGGCGCCCAGTACACCTGGGCCGAGCAGGATGCCGGTGATGATCTGCACCACCACCAGGGGAGCGTAGTACTCGGTGCCGCCCACCCGCCAGATCAGGTAGGGCACGGTAAAAATGATCAGCATGGCGATCAGAAATATTTCCGAAGTGTTCATGGCGTGAGGCATGGTTCGGTCCGCTTTCTTGTCTGAGTGGGCATGGTTTCCCGCGACACTCGAAGGTGGCATGGGCGTTATTGAATTGCCACGGTAATGTGCCTTGTTGGCGGATTTGCCTCAATGGGGTGACAACCGCCCTGGGGGTGAGGGTTTACCCTCCCCCCAGGTCAGACCGCCCGATGACAACAGTGAAAGAGCGGAAATCAGGCCAGGGCAGCAGCGGTTTCCTGGGCCCGTTGGCGGCGTTTCACCAGTTCGGCCATGCCGAAGTAGAAGATGGCGGTCAGCAGGATGGTGAACCCCAGCGACCACATGGTCTTCTCCAGACTGGGCTTGAAGATATTGAAGTAGGCCAGTTGCGCCAGGTTCAACACCAGCACGCCGCGCAGCATCCACTCCTTGTTGATCCGCTTGAGCACGTAAGCGCCCAGGGGGGCCATGATCATCACCACCGGGAAGGCGCACAGCCAGGTCTGCACCTGGTACTGGGTCAGGGCGCCTTCGTACAGGCCTCGGTAGGCATAGCCCAGGATGCTCAGGGCGGCCATCATCATCACGCTCATCTCGGTGGAGAGTTTTTCCTTCATGGTGAAGTGAGTCACCAGCAAGGTGTAGATCATGATGTCGATACCGGTGCCGAACAGGCTGGTGAACAGCCCTCCGGTCAACAGGATGCCCATGGTGAAGGCCACGTCGCGCCAGGTCCTGGGCTGGTATTGATCGCGCGTGCCACGATGGGTGCTGAAGTAGTAGGTCACGGTGAAGCTGGCGATGAGGGCCAGGAACAGGGCCTGGATGATGTACACCTGGATGCCCTGGAGCAGATGCATGCCGATGACGAAGCCGGTGAAAGCCACCGGAACCCACCACAGCAGGGGCTTGAAGGCCCGCACGTCGGTCTGCTTGTTGGTGAGGATGAAGATGCTGGCGCTGGTCATGCCGATGCTCTGGATCATGAGGCTGAAGTCCCGCGCCAGCACCCGGTCGATGTTGAGGAAGATGTTGAGCACCGGGAAGGCCACGGCGCCGCCGCCCTCTGGCGTGGAACCGGCGACGAAGGCACCTACCACCATGGTGGCGGGGTAGTACCAGTGGTCTATGAGGAAGTCGAGATTGTTGAACAACGAGAACAGCACGACCCAGGTGGATGCCGCGATCAGCAGCCAGATGCGGAATATCTTGCTTTCGAGAAACATGGCGGACTCCCTTGAAACGAAGAAATGGAGATCGCCGGAGGTAGCCTGCTGGGTAGGCTGACTTCACGCCCCGCGACAACAGTCGTGCCAGCGTATGCTTCCCCGCCGCGTTGTTTCGGCTACCACAGCGATCATGCCGGGAGTCACTTTGCGATCGGAATTGACCTGGATCAATCCGCTGGAACGGACATTGTGCTAGCGGGTAAACCCTCGCGCCTATGTCGGGTTTCAGGTATCCGGGTTGTCGGCATCCAGGGGAATGAGGCCCTGCATAAGGGCGATGCGGATCAGTTCCACCAGGTTGTGGGCATTGAGTTTCTGCATCAGGTTGGTCCGGTGGCGTTCCACCGTCTTGATGCTGATGCCCAGCTCCAGGGCCATCTGGGCGTTGGTGAGGCCCTTGCCGATCAGACGCAGCAATTCAAGTTCCCGGGCGGTCAGCGGGCCCGGCGCGCCGCGCGGCTTGGACTCGCCATCCTGGCCGGGGTGGGCCAGCAGGCTGGTGGATATGCTGGGGCTGAGATAGACGGCGCCGCGGCTGGCGGCGCGGATGGCGAACAGCAGTTCGTCGGACACCGAGCCCTTGGGCAGAAAGCCCTTCACCCCATGTTGCAGGGCCTGGCGTACCAGAATTTCGTCGGAATGCATGGAAAGGATGACGATGTGGGTAGCGGCGCTGGTGTCGCGCAACTGCTCCGCCGCCTGGATGCCATTCAAGCGAGGCATGGCGATGTCCATCAGCAGCACGTCCGGAGCCAGACCGCGCACCAGTTCCACGGCTTCCAGGCCGTTAACGGCCTCGCCCACCACGTCGATGTCGCCGGCCCGTTCCAGCAGGGCGCGGATGCCCTCCCGGACCAGATGATGGTCGTCGGCGATGACCACCCGGATCATGCCGCCACCCGCAGCGGCAAGATGGCCCGCAGGCGCATGCCCTGGTCGGGCGCGGACACCAGTTCCAGTCGCCCGTCCAGCAGTTCCAGGCGCTCACGCATGCCCAGCATGCCGATACCGCCGGGATGCTGCTCGGCGGCGGCCAGGTGCATGCCGCAGCCGTTGTCCTCGACGTCCAATTGCACCGCCTCACCCTGGAAGCCCAGTTCCACCCGGACCCGGCTGGCCCGGGCATGCTTGACCACATTGGTCAGGGCTTCCTGTAGCACCCGGTACAAGCAAATGTTCATGGCGTCGGACAGCCCGAAAACGGCGCTGCCGATATAGTCGATCGCCAGCCGAGAGCGTTGGGCGAAGTCGCGGCAATAGGCTCCCAGGGTCAGATCCAGGCCCAGGGTATCCAGGGCGGGGGGGCGCAGGCCGTGGGCCAGGTGGCGCACCCGGTCCATGGTGGTTTCGGTGAGGGCGATGGCTTGCGCCAGATTTCGGCGCAGCGGTTCGGCGTCGGCGGGGATGTCCGTGCGCAGCAGCTCCAGCCCGAGCTTCAGAGCGGTGAGCGCTTGACCTGCCTCGTCATGGAGTTCCCGGGACAGGCGCCGGCGTTCTTCTTCCTGGCCATACACGACCTGCCGGGCCAAGGTCTGGATGGCTTTTTCCGCCCGTTTGCGGCGGGTGATGTCGTGAACGTAGACGCGGATGCGTTCGCTGTCCGCTTCCCGGGCATGGCAAATCTGCCGCTCGAACGAGGCGTCGCCCAGGCAGAGCTCGTCGGCGATATAGGATAGGTGTTCCGCGCGCATGGCGGCAATCAGTTCGGCCAGTCCCATCAATACGGGGTGTCCGAAACCATCCCGCAAAAGATCGGGAAATCGGGCCTGGGCCACCGGGTTCAGGTAGGTGACCTGACCGTGGAGATCGGTTTCCACCAGAATGTCCGGGTTGCGCTCGGGAAAATTGGCCAGTCGCGCCAGCCGCGCCTCGGTCGCCGACTGACGCGCCGACATGGCGCGCAGATGCGCCACCTCCTGGCGCAGGCGGCCCAGTTCTTCGAGGGCCAGACTGCCGATCTCGATATGCTGCTTCATGGTGCCGTGGACTGCCGGGGTATGAACGCCGGCAAAACTACCCCGCTGGCCGCGCCAAGGCAACCGCGAATCCTGAAATCCGCTTGAGCGTCTTGCTCGACGCCTCCGCCGGACGGGCCTGGACCCATGTCAAAAATGACTTGCACTCCTGCCATTCATGTCAAGAAGGGGATGCGGCCAAACTACGGACCACCCAAAATAATCGACAATAATATTTATATTCAACAGCTTAAAAAACATTATCAATCTGGCCCGTTGCTTGCATAAGCACAGGCATCAAGGACAACCTGGAGTCAGATCATGAAGATTGCCGTTACCAGTCAGAATCGCAAGAGCGTAACCGGTCATGCCGGCAAATGTCGCAAATTCTGGATCTATCAGATTGCCGGCAAATCAGTCACGACGCGGGAACTGCTGGAATTGCCGATCGAGCAAAGTTTTCACGAAAGCAATCACGATCAGCCGCACCCACTGGACGGAGTCGATGTATTGATCTGCGGCGGCATGGGCCAGGGCTTGCAGCAACGCCTGCAGCGAAAAGGCATCCTCGGCGTCGCCACTTCGGAAACCGATCTGGAACGCGCCGTGGCGGGCTGGCTGGATGGCACGCTGCCCGCCGCCGCGCCGGAAGATCATGCGCATGGACAGGATCATGATCATGGTCATGGTCATGGTCATGGTCATGGTCATGGTCGCCACCATCACCCCGCTCAGACCACTGTTGTGGAATTGAAGCGTCCGTTCTGACAACACCCTCTCACTCAACCATCGTCAAGGAAAGCCCATGAAACAAACCCTGCTGCAAGAAAAGTACCCCGTGTTCGTCGCCGAGATCGGCAAGGACGAGACCGACTGCAAGACCGTCGAAGATGTGGCGGCCTATCTCAAGGCGCGCATCGCCGAGAAGGACAAGGTCGTGTTCATTGGCGTGTTCGACCACTATGCGCACACCAAGGGCATCGGCGGCGAGATCGCGGCGGACATCGTCGGCGCGCTCGACGTGATCTTCTGCTTTGGCTTTGCGTTGCCCAACCCGCAAGTGCTGGCGGTGCGGCCGCGCTCCATCGGCGTCGCCGATATGGGCGACAAATTCGTTGTCAGCTTCCTGGAAGCGCCGATGAAACCGGCCAACGACGCCATGGAAGCCTGGGTCAAGGGCCTGCGCAAATCATGAAATCACGCTTGATCAGCCTGGTTTTCCTCGGCCTTTTGACGGCTCAGGCCGCTGCCGCCGATCTGCAAGTCACGGTGGAGTCGATACGCGGCGGCAAAGGCCAGGTCAAACTGATGCTGTTCGAGCGTGAGGAAGGCTTCCGCAAGGAGGATCAGGCACGCCAAGTGCTGGCCTTGCCGGCCACAACCGGTTCGGTCAACGGCATATTCCGCGATCTGCCGCCTGGGCGTTACGCGGTGATTGCCTATCACGACGAAAACGCCAACGACAAACTCGATCTGCGCTTCGGCATGTTCCCCAAGGAAGGCTATGGCCTGAGCAACGATTACAGCCCCTCCGGCCCGCCCAAATTCAAGGCGGCGGCGATCGATGTCCCGCCCGCCGGAGCCGGCAGCGTGATTCGCTTGGCGTATTGACTGTGATCAGCATCGGTTTCGATCTATCTAATCGATCGACTGTTTATAAACAATCCATTTCACAGAAGTTAAGGGTATCCGGAGAATGCACTCCATCAGCAAACGCTAATACAGGTTTGCGGACACCCCCCCAACCGATACGAAAGGAAACATCATGTCCGAAATGAATACCGCTCCCGTCATGCCCCGCCTCAACGAAGCCGCGCCGGATTTCGAAGCCAAGACCACGCATGGCGTCAAGAAGCTCTCCGACTACAAAGGCAAGTGGCTGGTGCTGTTCTCCCACCCGGCCGACTTCACGCCGGTATGCACCACCGAGTTCATGGCCTTCGCCAAGTACTACCCGGCGTTCCAGGAACTGAATTGCGAATTGATCGGCCTGTCGATCGACAGCTACTTCGCCCACGTCGCCTGGGTACGCAACATCAAAGAGAAGTTCGGGGTCGACATCCCGTTCCCGATCATCGAGGACCTGTCGATGAAGGTGGCCAAGGACTACGGCATGATCATGCCGGGCGCTTCCGACACCTCGGCGGTGCGCGCCACCTTCATCATCGACCCCAACGGCGTGCTGCGCGCCATGGTGTATTACCCGATGAGCAACGGCCGTTCGATTGCCGAGTTCGTGCGACTGGTCGCCGCCATGCAGACCTCCGACGCCAACAAGGTCGCCACCCCGGAAGGCTGGCAGCCGGGCGACAAGGTCATCGTGCCGCCACCGCAGGATGTCGATGCCGCCGAGGCGCGCATGAGTGAAGGCCACGAGTGCGTCGACTGGTACTTCTGCAAGAAATCGCTGTAAGTCCCCCGGAAACATCCCTTACCCCCAGCTTCGGCTGGGCGTTCTTTTATCGAAAACTCCGCAATCAAGGAAAACCCATGCACTTTCCCCGTCGTTTCATCCGTCTGACCGTCGCGGCTTTGCTTGCCATGCCGCTGACCGCCTATGCCACGATCGACGCCCCGGCGCCGCTGAGCTTGGGCGAGCAATTCATCGTGCGCGCCTATGCCGGCCAGCTTGAGGGCAACGCCCTGAGCAAGGTGATCAAAGCCAAGACGCTGGGCATCGCCGTCAACGACAGCACCATCTGCGTGTCTCTGGCCGGCTCCCTGGCCGGGTCATACATCGCCAACAACAAGGACGTGGGCCTGGCCTTGTCCAAAGCCGGTGAACAACCGACGCGTCGTCTGGACATCGTCGCCTACAGCAAGCCGGATGACGCAATCAGCGCCGTTGCCAACCTGAAGGACAAAGAAGCGATTGCCCTGCTGTTCGGCGGTCAAGTCAGCGATGCCGACAACTACGCATCAGTCCACAACACGCTGCTTGAGCTGGCGAAAATTGATTACCCAGGCGCGATCTTTCTCCACCTGCCGGTCGCCGCAAAAAAGTGGCTGGAAAAAGCCGCTATCGAAGATGACGCAGTGGCCTCCTATCTGGTCAAGAAGAACAATATTTATGGCCTGATGGTCAACCTTGACCAGAAAAAAGGCCTGATCAATCGGCTCAGCTTCAAGGGCGCCAAACAGAACGTCGCCATGACCGCCTTCCAGGCTGACTTGAACGACAACTTTGTCAGCCTGTTCAAGCGTCGTTGATCGCCTGAAACATCGCTGACGCCAAACCGCCACCCCGCCCCGAAAGTGGCGGATGCCGCATCCCAGGAGACACCATGTTCAACCCCATCACCATCCCCTTCGGCAGCAAAATGCTGTTCAACGCGGTCAAGCTCAAGCCCGGCGTCACCGCCAATGACATCGAACTGGCGCTCGGCGAGATGTGCCATGTGGTCAAGGAAACCTACGGCAACCAGGCGGGTGGTTTCATCGCCGGACAGGTTTTTGCCTACGCCGGCTTCATCAGCCAGGAAGGCTCGGTCAGTTCGCTGAAAGTGCCCGACTACGATGTCGCCATCGTCACCTATTGGGCTTCGTTCGAGCAGCACGAAAAGTCGCATGCCGACAAAACCTTCAATGACAAATTCAGCGCCCTGGCCGAGATGTGCAGCGACACCTTCGAACTGGGCTTCGACATGCTTTGGCAGGGCGTGCCCGGCGAGTAAGCGCGCATGACCCTGGCTCTGTTCTTCAGCCTGCTGGGCAGCGTCGGCGCGATGGCCGGCGCGGCGCTGCTGCTGGCGTTTCCGGATGCCATGCGGCAGCGACTGCTACCCTGTCTGCTGTCCTACGCCACCGGCACGCTGCTGGGCGCGGCCTTTCTCGGCATGATCCCGAAAGGCCTCGAAATGGCGTCGCCGCTGGCCATCTCCGGCACGGTGCTGGCGGGTCTGGTGGGCTTTTTCATTCTGGAGAAACTGGTCATCTGGCGCCATTGCCATGATCAGGATTGCGCGGCGCACAGCCAGCAGGGCGGGACGTTGATCCTGGTCGGCGACGCCTTTCACAATTTCGTCGACGGCGTCGTCATCGCCGCCGCTTTCCTCACTTCCCCGGCACTCGGCATCGCCACCGCGCTGGCCGTCATCGCGCACGAGATTCCACAGGAGCTGGGCGATTTCGCCATCCTGCTGCACAGCGGCCTGAGCAAGACGCGGGCCTTCATCTACAACCTGATTTCGTCGCTGACCACGCTGCCCGGCGTCATTCTCGGCTGGTACTGGCTGGCCGACTTGCGTCAGGCGATTCCCTATGTGCTGGCAATTTCCGCCGCCAGTTTCATCTATATCGCCATCTCTGATCTGGTGCCCAGCCTGCATCGCCACACCACCCTGAAGTCCAGCGTGACCCAGGTGGTGTTGCTGTTGGCGGGCATTGCCACCATTGCCTTGTTTCGCTTCGGTCACTAATCCACCTGGACAGCCACATGAACCTAGATTCCTCTGTTGACCGCTCCTTAGCCTCTGAGATGTCCTATGAATGCAAGCGTTAGTGCCTTCGATCACGCTCACCAATTGGGTTACCCCGCTACGCGTCCGATTGCGGGCCGGCCGGGCCGCCTGGCCTCGTTGCTCCTCCTTGCGGGGAACGACCACGCGCGTCGTCGCGCCTTGCCAGACAACCCGGCAGACCCACACTCGAACGCGTTCAACAGAGGAATCTAGGATGAAAATTCCGCAATCGCTACGTTATCTCAGCGTCCTGGCCCTGGTCGAGGGCGCGTCACTGGTCGCGCTGGTCGGCATCGCCATGCCGCTCAAGTATTACGCCGGACTGCCCGAGGCCGTGCGCGTGGTCGGCATGGCGCATGGCGCCTTGTTTCTGCTGGCGACCGCCACCCTGGCCTGGGTGCTGAGTCGCGGCCATCTGCCGGCGGCCAAGGGCGCCGGCGTGTTTGCCGCATCACTGATCCCGTTTGCCGGCGTGTGGTCGCACCGCATGCTGGTCCGCAATATCAAGGAAAGGAGCTGACATGAGCACGACACCAGAAAAGAGTAGCGAACCCGCTCGCCTGAAGAACTTCCCCATCGCCTGGTTCGCGCTGATCATGGGGCTTTCCGGCCTGACCATCGCCTGGGGCCGAGCAGAACAGGTCTTCGCGCTGCCGTTTGCGGTCAGCCCCGTGCTGCTCGGCATTACCGCCGCGCTGTTCGTGCTGCTGACCGGGCTCTACACCGCCAAGTTCATCAAGTATCCGCAAGAAGTGCTGGGTGAATTCAAGCACCCGGTCAAACTGGCCTTCGTCCCCAGCTTCTCGATCAGCCTGCTGCTGCTGTCCATCGCCGGCCTGCACGCCGCGCCAGGCATTTCGTTCTGGCTGTGGGTGGCGGGCAGCGTGCTGCATCTGGTTATCACGCTGTACGTGCTGTCATCCTGGATACATCACACCAAATACGAAATCGCCCATCTCAACCCGGCCTGGTTCATCCCGGTGGTGGGCAACATCCTGGTGCCGGTGGTGGGCGTACAGCATGCCTCGGCGGAAATTTCCTGGTTCTTCTTCAGCCTCGGGCTGTTCTTCTGGCCGATTCTGACCGCCATCATCTTCTATCGCCTGATCTTCCACGCCAGCCTGCCCGAGCGTTTCATGCCGACGCTGTTCATCTTCATCGCGCCGCCGGCGGTGGGTTTCATCGCCTGGTTCAATCTGGTCGGCGACGTCGACGCCTTCGGCCGCGTGCTGTATTTCATCGCCCTGGCGTTCACGCTGCTGCTCGCCGCGCAGGCCTCTTATTTCGCCCGGTTGAAGTTCTTCCTGTCGTGGTGGGCGTATTCCTTCCCGATCGCCGCGATCACCATTGCCAGCCTGCTCATGGCCAGGGAAACCGGACTGGTGTTCTACGCCTGGCTGGCCGCCGCGCTGCTGGGCGTGCTGAACCTGGTCATCGCGGTGTTGCTGGCGCGCACCGCGAAAGCCGTGTTCAGGCGCGAGATCTGCGTCGAAGGGCACTGATCCTTGATTGATCGGCCGCTGTCGGCATGCCGACCAGATTCGAGGAGTTGATCATGTCGGACATGGAGACCGTCTTCGGTCCCGTCCCCTCGCGGCGTCTCGGCCGCAGCCTGGGCATCATCCACATCCCGACCAAGCATTGCGGCTATTCCTGCCGCTATTGCCAGGTCGGGCCGACGCCGCAGCCGGAAATCGTCCGCCACGCGTTTCATGCGCCGGAAGTCCTCTGCCGGGCGGTGGCCGAGCGGCTGAGGCTGTTGCGCGCACGCGGCGAGGCGGTGGATTACCTGACCTTGGCGCCGGACGGCGAGCCGACGCTGGACATCCACCTCGGCCAACTGATCGACGGCCTGCGCCCGCTCGGCTTGCCCATCGCGGTCATCTCCAATGCCACCCTGATCTGGCATGAGGATGTCCGCGGCGAACTGGCCCGAGCCGACTGGGTCAGTCTGAAAGTGGACAGCGTCGACAGCGCCACCTGGCGCGCCCTGAATCGGCCGCATCCCAGCCTGAAGCTGGCCGCCATACTCGACGGCATCCGTCTGTTCGCCGCCGACTACCGCGGCACGCTGGTCAGTGAGACCATGCTGGTGGCGGGCGTCAACGACGACGCGACGGGCGTCGAAGCGGTGGCGGATTTCCTCGCCCAGGCCGGCATCCGCCAGGCCTGTCTGAGCCTCCCCCGGCGCCCGCCGGCCGATCCGCTGTTGAGCTGTCCGGATGAGGCGGTGGTGACCCGCGCCCGGCACGCCTTTGCGCAACGACTGGAACGCGTGGAACTGCTCGCCGCCCACGCGGGCAAGGCTGCGCCAGCGCTGGACGCCCCGCGCTGACATCTGCCGGCCAATGCCTTGGTGGACGACAGCGAACCGCGACACAAACCGCGGCTATCCGGAAGCAACGGCCGGTAACTGATAACCGTCGATCTCGAACAGCGCCAGACAAGCCTCGACGATGTCCGCGTCGTACAGTTTGCCGGCGCCGGCGCGGATTTCGGCCAGCGCCACGTCGATGCCGAGCGCCGGTCGGTACGGTCGATGCGCGGCCATCGCTTCCACCACATCGGCGACCGCCAGGATGCGTGCTTCCAGGATGATGGCGTCGTCCATCAAGCCGCGCGGATAGCCGCTGCCGTCGAGGCGTTCGTGATGCTGGTGTATCATCTCCGCCACCGGCCACGGGAAGTCGACTTCACTGACGATGGCGCGGCCTACTTCGGAATGGGTCTTGATCAGCTCAAATTCGGTATTGCTGAGCCGGCCAGGGCGGCTGAGAATTTCCGCCGGCAGATAGATCTTGCCGATATCGTGAATCATCGCGCCCAAGCGCAGGCCTTCCTGCCGCTCCGCCGCCCACCCCAGTTTGCCGGCGATGGTGGTGGCCACTTGCGATACCCGCAACTGGTGTCCGGCGGTGTAAGGGTCGCGTTTCTCGATGGTCAACGCCATGGCATGGATGGTCTGGCCCAACATGCAGCGATATTGCCGACGGCTTGCCTCCAGGGCGGCGACGGCGGAGCGCAGTTCACCGGTTCGATCTTCCACCAGGCCTTCCAAGCTTTGCTGCAGCAGATGCAACTGCAAGTGGGCTTTGACCCGCGCCAGCACTTCCTCGGTCTGGAACGGCTTGGTCACGTAATCGACGCCGCCGGCCTGGAAGGCGGCCAGTTTGTCGTCGGTGTCGGTGAGCGCGCTGATGAAGATGACGGGAATGTCGCGGCAGCGCGGATCGGCCTTCAGGCGCTCGCAGGTCTGGTAACCGTCCAATCCGGGCATGCGGATGTCGAGCAGGATCAGGTCCGGCGGGCTGGCTTCGATGCTGCGTAGCGCAATCTCCCCGCTCAGCGCCGGTCGCACTTTGTGTCCCGCCTGTTGCAGCATGCTGCTCAGCACCTGCAGGTTGCCGGGGTTGTCATCAACAATCAGGATGGTGCTGGCACGGGTAGTGGTCATGGCGTTCTCACGACGGTTCACACAACGCGACGATGCGATCAAACAGGTAATCATCCGACAATTGCTGTAATCGATCGGCCAATGCGGGAGCGCTGCCGCGTATCTGGGCGATCAGTTGATTGGTCGTTTCGACGTCGAGCAGGCTCGCCGCATCGCGCAGCGCTTGCATCTGGGCGGCCGGCGGCAGCAACCGCGGCGCGGCCACATCGGCGTCTTCGCCAGTGTCGATTGCCGCTTCATAGCGATAGCGCAGCCCGAGAAGATGCGCCATCTCGTCGAACAGTTGCGCTTCATCCAGGGGTTTGGACAACACGCGATCGCATCCCGCGGCGATGATCTCGGCGTGATTCTCGCGGAAGGCGCTGGCGGTCAGCGCGGCGATGCGGACCGCGTCACCGCCTGGCAGCGCGCGGATACGCCGGGTGGCGGCGTAGCCGTCGAGCACCGGCATACGCATGTCCATCCAGATGAAATGCGGCAACCAATCCTGGAACGCGACCACCGCTTCTTCGCCGTTAGCCACCGCCTTCACCTGAAAACCGGCGTGGTTCAGAATCTCGCACAACAGTTCCCGGCTATCGGGATCGTCTTCCGCCACCAGCACGCGACACGGCGGCTGTTCCGGCGCCAGGCCGAGCACGCGACCGTGCGCCGGCGCGGCGGATTGCGGCGCGCGCGCCAGCCGCACCGGCAAGCGCAAGCGGAAGCAACTGCCGCGATGCAGCTCGCTTTCGACGCTGAGTTGGCCGCCCATCAACGCGGCGTACTCGTTGCAGATGGTCAGGCCGAGACCGGTGCCATCGCCCAGACGGACGCCGTAGTCGGTCTGATAGAAGGGTTGGAAAATCCGCAGCAAATCCGCGCCGGGAATCCCCACGCCGGTATCGCGTACGCTGAAATTCAGGGTTGCTCGCTCACCGGCGATCTCGGCGTCGGCGGATAGCTCGATGCCGCCGCTTTCCGTATATTTCACCGCGTTGGTCAGCAGGTTCGACAGGATCTGGCGCAGCTTGCCGGCGTCGACTTCGATGTGGCGCGGCAGATCGGGCGACAGGGTCATGCGCAGGTAAAGGCCCTTGTCACGGGCCCGGAACTCCATCACTTCCGCCAGGCCGGTGAGCAGGTCGTGCAGTTCGCAGGTGGCCGCCTGGAGTTTCAATCGGCCGGCCTCGATGCGGGAAATTTCCAGCACGTCGTTGATCAGTGCCAGCAATTGCTTGCCGCTGCGATTGATGGTGGCGAGATTGCCGCGCCGGTCGGCCGGGATGCGGTCATCGCGTTCCAGGATCTGGGCGAAGCCGAGAATGGCGTTGAGCGGCGTGCGCAATTCATGGCTCATGTTGGCCAGGAAGGCGGACTTCATCCGGTTCGCCGACTCGGCCGCGTCGCGCGCCTGAGCCAGTTCCCGGGTGCGGGTTTCGACCAACTCTTCCAGGTGATGCCGGTAGCGATCCAGTTCCGATGCGGCCTGCTTGCGCTCGGTCAGGTCATAGGTCAACCCGACGAATCCGGTGATCTGCCCTTGCTCCCCGCGCAAGGCACTGATGGACAACAGCACCGGCACCCGCGCCCCGTCCTTGCGGATGAAGGTCCACTCGTGTTCCTCGGGCAGGTTGCGCCGCGGGCGGGCCGCGAACACCTCGAAATCCGGCGGAATCGTTGCTCCCAATTCCGCCGACAATTCACTCGCGCGTTGGTCGATCTCCCGCGCATCGTGCCAGAACACCGGAGTGACTTTTCCGGTGACCTCCTCCGCCGTGTATCCCAGCAAGCGCTCGGCGGCGTGATTGAAGCTGGTGACCAGCCCGTCGGGGTCGCTGGAGATGATGCCGTAGGCCGCGTTGTCCAGTATCGTGCGTTGCATGAAAGTGAGTCGACGCAACTCGTCCTCGCGCGCCTGAATGACGCCGAGCATGTCGTTGAAGCGCTGGCCGAGACGGGCGACTTCGTCGGCGCCGGCCGACGGGACGCGGTGCTGGTAGTCCGCCCGGACACGCACCCGCTCGGCGGTTTCGGTCAGGGCGGCGATGGGATGCACGATGGTCCGCCGCAGCACCGCCAATTGGGCCAAGGTGACCGTCAACAGGACGAGCACGCCAAGGCCAAGAATCCACTGGGCTTGGCGCGTTTGCGCATTGAGCGGGTCCATCCCCATGCTCAGGCGCAGGCGTGCATCATGCGGCAGGGCCTGCAGCAGTTCCGCCGAGTCGTCGCTGAGGTAGACGCCATCCGGTCGGCTCGACGGGGCGCGCGGCTGAGCCCGCGGCGCGCGGCTGAAGCTGGCCAGTAGCCGCCCGTCTTCCAGGAAGATGTCCGCCCGCAGGATTTGCGGATTGGCGCCCAGGGTATCCAGGATTTCCTGGGCGCGGGACGGTTCCGCGAAGGCCACGGCCGCGTCGGCGCCGACCGAGACCAGTTGCGCGTAGGGTTGCATGATCTGTCGGGCGCGTTGTTCCAGGGTCAGGCTCTGGAACAGCAACAAGCCGGCGCCAACCACGACAAATGCCAACAGCGCGGCGCCCCAGAGCGCGATCGCCAGCTTGCCGCGCAGGCTGTTGCGTTGAAACAGGCTCATCTTCGCCTCCGCACAACCCCGTTTTCCATGATTTCCTGGGCAACCTCCAGCATCCTGGTCTGGATCTTCAGCGAAGCAGAGTGGGCTTGATCGAGGTTGACGCTGAATTGCACATGATCGGTTACCCGGAACTGGATGATGCCGCCTTCACGCAGGAAGTCGGGCGCCGAACCCACCGTCAGAATCGGCCGCTTGCGCAACTCGGCGAGCTCGGCACGGCGCTTTTCGCTGGCATTGCCGACGACATAGACGATCTGGCATGCCGGTAGCTCAGCCAGGCTATTCGCGCGAAACACTTCAAATTCGCGTCCTTGCTCGGTTCTTCCCTTGAGGGTGTTATCCAGAATCTCGCCAAACGGATCGTTGCCCAGAATGCAGATGCGCCAGGCCGCCCGCGCGTCGGGAAAGGCATGCGTCGGCCAGGTGATGTAGTGGGCAAAATTCCGCAGAAAAGCCGCTTCGACCCGCGTCGGATGGGTTTTCGCCGGATCCTGGCCGATGGCGCGAGAAGCCGGCAAATAGAGCAACAGGACAGACAGCATGGCGCCACAGGCTCCCAGCAGACGCCGCGCGCTTTGTGGGCAGTTTCGGATCGCGGAGTCATTCATCGCGGTTCAGAACCGGGTGCTGAGCGTGAGGAGAAATTCGCGCGGGCGACTGCGCGTGCTTTGCGACGGCCGGTAGCGCGCGTCGAGCAGGTTCTTGCCGGTGAGTTCCAGGCTCAGGGGCTGGCCGTTCGATTGCCAGGTGTAGCCGACCGATGCGTTGAGCAGCGTATAGGTCTGGCGGGACGATTTGGGGCTGTCGGACAGCAGCGTCTGGTCGCGCACGTGGTTGAAGCCGCCGGCGACATGCAGGCCGCGCAACCTGTCCTGGGTGAAGTTGTAGCGCGACCACAGGTTGGCCAGATGCGGCGCGCTCATCTGTAGGGGGGCGTCGTGAAATCTCGCCACCGTTTTGTAATACGACTGGTCGACGGCATTCAGCGTGTTCGGATCCTGTGCCAGGATGGCGGCGTCATTGCCGCTGAACTCGGTGATGCGCGCCCGCATGTAGCTGTACGAGAAATAGAGCTGCCAGTTGTCGCTCAACGTGGCCGTGCTATCCAGCTCGATGCCGCGAGAGCGCTGTTCGCCGCTCTGCACGTTGTAGATATTCACGGCGCCGAACGCGTCGGTGACGGCAATATCGTTGACGATGTTGCGGTTGCGGATGTCGAACAAGGTCAGCGTGCCGGAGACACGGCCGTCAAACAGGTCGGCTTTGATGCCGATGTCGAACCCCTCGCCCTCGGTCGGCTTCGGCGTGGAAGTCGTGCCGTCGGGGTTGTTGAGCGAGTTGGTGCCGGGAACGAAGGACTCGGCGTAGGAGGCGAATGCCGAAACCTCGGGCGTCAGCTTGTACAGCACGCCATATTGCGGCGTGACCGCGCTCTCAGTGATCTTGGCGGCGTCCACGCCAGTCAGATGGTTGGTGGTCTGACTGTCGGTCGAGGTCTTGCGCCAGCCGGCCAGCAGCAGCAGGCGGTCGCCCAGCACGCCCAGGGTGGCGCCGCCGTACACGGACTGGTCCTGATAGCGGGTGGTCCGATCGGTCGGGTTGGCGGTGAGCGCGTCTAGCGGAATGGTGACGATCCGGTTCCAGGTGGTGGGGTCCGCAAGATCCCACAGCGGCAGCGGCGATTCGGTCGGATTGCCACCGAGCGCCGGATCGTTGGGCGCCTGAGCGGCCCAATTGTCGAACCTGCGGTTGCTGTGCTGCATGCCCAGGAGCAAGCGCAGACTGGTGTCGTCGAAGGCATATTGTCCGACCGCCCGCGCCTCGAAACTGTCATCCTGATTGGTGTAGATCTGGCGCCTGAAGCGGCGCCCCTGCAACAAGGTGGTGTTGTTCGCCATGCCCAGGTTGCCGGAGAACAACGCGTCGATTTCGTAATTCAGATGTGAAAACCCGGTGCGCAGGTTCCAGTGCTCGTTGGCCTTGAAGTCTAGCCATGCGCTAAGGTTGTCGCTGTCGCTGCGCCGGAAGTCCGCGTAGGACATGCTGTTCCAGGTATCCGCCAAACCGGGCACGTCGACGCCGGAGAGATTGGGGTCGGAGACGCTGGGCAACACGCCGACCTGCGGGCCGTAGCCCGGCTTCTGCATCAACTGCGGCGTTTCCATTTTGTGGAAATTCTCGTATTTGAGCGAAACGCTGACCCGGTCGTTGGGCTGCCAGAGCAGGGAGGGTGCGATATTGCGGGAATGGGCGTCATAGGGTTCCCAGTAGCGCATGTCCTGGTCATAGGAAGCCGCCAGCCGGTAGAACAGCGTGTTCGACGCCGGTCCGGTCACATCGGCGTCGAAACGATACTGGTCGTGGGAACCGTAGCGGGCTTCGGCGCCGGCGGCGAACTCCGGTTGCGGGCTCTTGGTGATGACGTTGACGATGCCGCCGGGCGCGACCTGGCCGTAGAGAAACGAAGCGGGCCCCTTGACCACCTCGACGCGTGAAATATTGGTGAAATCGAAGATCGACGGGCCGTGGAAACCGTCGCGCAGGACCTGCGGGGTTCCCGGCGCGAAGCCGACGGCGAAGCCGCGAATCGCCAGGTTGGCATTGCCCTCGTTGAAGTCGTTGCCGCGGTAGGTGACGCCGGGCGAGTAACGCGCGATGTCGAACAGGTTGTTCGGCTTCTGGTCATCGATGAACGACTCGGTGAATGCCTGGATGGCATACGGCAGGTCGCGGATCGGCGCGTCGAAGCGCGACGCCGACACCGAATTCGAGGCGCGGTAGCCGCTGTCGAGCCGGGTGGACACGTCGAACGGCGAGACGCGCACCCGCACCAGTTCCGCGATGTCCATATCAGCCACGTCTTGCGCCGGCAAGTCCGCCGCCCATGCGGCGGACGGATGCTGCATCGAGCCGATGCTAGTCAATACCGTCATCACCACCGCGCGCATACGAAATTCAGGCCTGGCACCTTGCATTTTCTGCTTCCCTGAAGCGGGTTGAATACGTCATTGCATGCTCATTGATGTTCACACAACGCGACGATCCGGTCGAAGCGGAATTCATCCGACCACTGCTGCAAGCGTTCGGCCAACTCGGGTTGGCTTTCTCTGATCCGGGCGATGAGTTGGTTGGTTACTTCAATATCCAGCAAGCATGCCGCATCGCGCAGTTCCGCCGACAGCTCCGCCGACAGTCTGGCGCGGGGTGTCGTTTCACTCTCCGCCCGGTCTTTCTCGCGACTTTCTTCATAACGATAGCTCAGGCCAAGCAGATGGGCCATCTGCTCGAACAGTCGCGCCTCCACCAGGGGCTTGGAGATCACGTTGTCGCAGCCCGCCGCCAGGATGTCGGCATGATCCTCGCGGAAAGCGCTGGCGGTCAGCGCCACGATGCGAACCGCGTCACCGCCGGGCAGGGCGCGGATTTGCCGGGTGGCGGCGTAGCCGTCCAGTACCGGCATGCGCATGTCCATCCAGATGAAATGCGGCGACCAGGCCTGAAAAGCGCTCACCGCCTCGGCGCCGTTGACCGCGGCGCGCACCTGGAATCCGGCGCGTTGCAGTATTTCCACCAGCAATTCGCGGCTGTCGGGATCGTCTTCCGCCACCAGCACGCGACACGGCGGCTGTTCGGGCGCCAGCCCGAGCACGCGACCATGCTCCGGCGCGACGGATTGCGGCGCATCCGTCAATTGCACCGGCAGGCTCAGTTGAAAGCAGGTACCGCGGCGCAATTCGCTTTCGACGCCGAGTCCGCCGCCCATCAGCAGGGCATATTCATGGCAGATGGCCAGACCGAGGCCGGTGCCCTCGCCCAGGCGGACGCCGTAGGCGGTCTGGTAGAAGGGCTGGAAGATACGTTGCAGATCCTCTTCGGCGATACCGACGCCGGTATCGCGCACGCTGAATTGCAGCGTCGCCCGGTCGCCGACGATCTCGGCCTTGGCGGCCAGTTCGATGCCGCCTCGCTCGGTGTATTTGACCGCGTTGGTCAACAGGTTGAGCAGAATCTGGCGCAGTTTTCCGGCATCGACCACGACATGGCGCGGCAGTTCTGGCGAGATCGTCATGCTCAGGCCCTTGCCGCGAGCGCGGAATTCCACCACTTCGGTCAGGCTGGCAAGCAGCTCGCGCAGCTCGCAGACCGCCGGCTGCAAGCCCAGTCGGCCGGCTTCGATGCGGGAAATTTCCAGCACGTCGTTGATCAGCGCCAGCAATTGCTTGCCGCTGCGGTTGATGGTGCCCAGATTGGCGCGCCGGTCGGCCGGGATGCGGGCGTCACGTTCCATGATCTGGGCGAAGCCGAGGATGGCGTTGAGCGGGGTGCGCAGTTCGTGGCTCATGTTGGCCAGGAACACCGACTTCATTCGGTTGGCCGACTCGGCGGTATCGCGTGCCAAGGCCAGTTCCCGGGTGCGGGTCTCCACCAGTTCCTCCAGATGAAGCCGGTGGCGCATCAGTTCCTGTTCGACCTGCTTGCGCTCGGTGATGTCCTGCATGGTGCCCAGGATCCGGCGCGGACGACCGCTCTCGTCGAGCGGAATATCGGCCTGGGCATGAACCACCCTGATCTCGCCGTCGGGACGCACCACCCGGTATTCCACGTCGTAGTGCGGGCCGCCGGCAAGGGCAATCTGCAGGGCCCGCGCAACGCTCTCCCGGTCCTCCGGGTGGAGCAGCGTCAACCAGCGCGAGTGCCACTGTTCCAGGTCCTCGAAGCGATCCTCCGGCGACAGGCCGAAGATGCGGTAGGACTCGTCGGACAGGCGAATGGTGTTGTTCACCAGATCGCGATCCCAGTAACCGACATGAGCGATGCGCTCGGCCTCCTTCAGACGCCGTTCGCTCTCGCGCTGCTCCCGCTGGATCAGCAGGCTGGTGATGGCGTCGCCCAGACGGCGGCCGATTTCCTGGAACAGGCGCAGTTCCTCGTCGCTCCAGACCCGCGCCCGGTCGCACTGATGGATGCCGAATTCCCAGGGTTGGCCCACCTTGGGCCTGATGGCCTGGGTCATCATGGACTGGATGTGAAACATTCTTGCGCTGGTTTGCGTTACCGGAAAGTCGCCCAGAGGACCGAAGCGCAACGGGGTTTGGGAAGCCAGCAGCCGGGCCATGCCTTGCTGGCGCTCGGGAAGCATGGGATAGGTAGTTCCGATACCCCCGGCGGTATAGCCTGGGCGAGCGCGTTGCACCATCACCCGCCAGGATTCGGCCTCGGGATCGCAAGGAACGACCAGACCCAC
Organism: Betaproteobacteria bacterium; assembly: GCA_020061585.1. GTDB lineage: Bacteria > Pseudomonadota > Gammaproteobacteria > Burkholderiales > Thiobacillaceae > PFJX01. The sequence goes on from JAGUXX010000074.1 coordinate 38,056, forward strand.
TCGGTCGCAGGCGAAGATGTCCAGCACTTCCTCCAGCACCTCGCCCAGCATGATTTGCAGATCGTCGGCGCCCTGGATGGCGCGATTGACCCGATCCAGGCTTTCCAGGAAATACAGGTGTGCCAAGCGGTCCGCTTCGGCCTGCTTGGTTTCGGTGATGTCGTAGTTGATGCCGACCATGCGCAGGGGCTTGCCGGTCGCGTCGCGGATCGTGCGTGACGCGGCCTTGAGGTGATGGATCGAGCCGTCTGGCCAGATCACGCGAAACTCGGGCGCGTATTCGCGCTCGCCGCGCAGGGCGGCGTGGATCTCGTCGTCGACATACGGCTTGTCGTCGGGATGCAGAGCGCTGATCCAGGCCTGGTAGGCGCCGCCGAACTCCCCCTCGCGCTTGCCGTAGAGGCGGTCCATGGAAGCGTCCCAGTAAAGATCGTCATGCTCCACGTCCCAATCCCAGACGCCGATGATGCCGGCCTCGGTGGCGACTTGCAGACGTTCGGTGGCGCTGCGCAGCGCGGCTTCGGCGCGGTGTTGCGCGGTGTTGCGAATTTCGTTGTGGAGGATCAGCGCGGCATGGCTGAAGAAGAGGGGCAGATATTTGCCCAGCGCGGCGCCGTGGATGTGCAGGTTTTCCAGCTTGATGACGCCGATCAGTTCCTTGCCGACCAGCAGCGGAAATGCCCAGGTCCAGGAGCCGCGCAGCATGCCGTGCATCAGCAGCGCCGCTTCCGTGTCGCCGCGTTGCTGTACAAACACTTGGCGCTCGGCGGCTTCGCGCGCCATCGGGTCGTCGTAGGTGGGCAGAACCTTGTTTTCGCCGTTAAAGTCGACGTAGTGCAATTCGTCTTCCAGCCAGTACCAGAACCGGATGTTGGTGCCGCCTATGCTCTCGACGATGTGATGGAGCAATGTCTTGATCATGTCGTCCAGGCCGATCAAGGGATTGAGTTGCTCCATCAGTTGCAGCAGCAACTGGAAGTACGACTTCTCCTCGATCAGCTTGGTGACGCGGGTATTCAGACGCTCGATTTCCGCGTTCTGGCTGGACATCTCCTCCGGCTGTTCCGGAAAAGCCGCGCTCATGGGCGTTCCCGCTTTTCGGCAATGGCGTCGGCAAGCACCCGTTCCAGATGACTCAAATCGGCATCCATCCAGGTCAGCGGCAGATCGACGAAGCGCGCGGCGGCTTCGGCGGCGGCGGTGAAATCGCCGGAACAAGGGGTGCGGATGGCGATGATCGACTTGTGGCTGCTGTGGAAGATCTCGCGGATCACCGTCAGATTCTTGCCGAAGGCTTCGCTGAGCATGGGCTCCCAGGTCAGCGCCCAGTCCTCCAGCAGGAAATAGGCGCCCCGCTCCAGTTCCGCCATGAAGCGTTCATAGCCGAGCAACATGACGATGCAGTTCTGGCCCTGGGTGCGCACCGTGTGGTGCCGCTCCAGCAGACGCTCCATCAACGGGTGGCAACTGCCGTAGAACACGATGCTGTCGTGGCCCTTCTGGTCTTCAAGGTCCAGCGCCGTGTCGAGCTGATTGGCGAGTCTGCCGAAATAATTGTGCAGCGCGGAATCAAGATAATGCGCTTCAATGTTCCAGGCATTCTTGCGGATCAGCATGTCGATTTCCTTGCGCAAGATGCCGCAGCCGACCATGGACAAAGGACGTTCGCTGACCACCGGGGGAATGACGGATTTCATGGATAGCGTCCGTATTCGAAGGCGGCGTCGAGCATGGCCTGGATATTGGCTTCCGGAATGTCCATCGGCATCACCCCGGTGCCGAACAGGAAATGCCCGCCCGCCTTGCCGGCTGCGCAGATGCGGCGCACCTCGGCGCGGGTTTCCTCGGGCGTCCAGTGGATCAGCTTGATGTCGTCGATGACGCCGCAGGTCAGACCCTGGTCGCCGATGATCGATTTGGCCTGGGCAATGTCGGCGCTGGGTCCGAGGTAGTGGACCATGATGCCCAGCTCGCCCATGACCTGCGCAATGACGTCGTTGAAATCGGTCATGCCGCAGTAATAGACCAGGCCGGCGCGGTCCACGCCGTCCAGATCGCGCCGCATCCAGGGCATGCTGAAAGTCTGGAAGCGTTTGTGACCGACGAAGGGCGTGCTGCCGAACGGCGTCGAATAGACCAGCACGTTGGCGCCGGCGGCGCGATAGGCGGCGAGTTGCTGGCGGGTGAGATCGGAACATTTGCGCAGCAGTTCGTCGCGCAGATCGGCCGGACCGCCAAGCAGCAGTTCCAGCCACTTTTCCATGCCCATCAGCAGCACCGGCAGGGTGTTGGCGGCGGTGACATAGGCGCACAGCGGATGGGTCGCGCCGACCTCGTCGCGCAATATGTTCAGACAGGTGGCGATTTCGTCCCAGGCCGGATGCGCGGTGATGTCGTCCGAGACTTCCAGTCTGGCGATGTCGTCCCAGTCCTTGATGACGAAGTCCGCCACGTTGGGCGTGCCGTTGTCGGCGAACAGAATGTCGTTGCAACCGAGCAATTCCGCTTCCTTGCCGACATAGAACAGGCTCCAGACCTGGTCGTAGCCGTAACGGGCGCGCATGCGCAACTGGCCCTCGGCGACGTGTTCGCCGCGCGCGTAATAGTCCTTTTGCGACAGGCCCAGTTCGCGCGCGCCCTGGTCGAGCAGATTGCAGAAGATCGGCAGGCGCGGCGCCGGCTGGCCGGTGACGGCGGCGGTGAGGATTTCGAGCGGCGTCATGATGGCCGCACCTGTTTCATCAGATCGACGATCACCTTGCCGGCGCTGATGCCGTCGGATGCCCAGGCATCGGCGCCGACGCTCTTGTACAGCTCGGGATCGAAGCGGTATGGCGCGCCGCCGACCACCAGACGAATCCGATCTTCCAGGCCGCGTTCACGCAGCAACTGGCGCACCTTGCGACAGCCCTGCTCGCCGGTGGCGGTGTGCACCATCATCGCGGAGATGGCGATGACCCGCGCGTCCAGCCGCACGGCTTCATCGACGAAACGCTCGGCCGGCACGTTCACGCCCAAGTCGATCACGTCCACCATCATCGATTTCAGACAGCCCATGACGATGCGCTTGCCGAGCGAATGCAGGTCGCCGCTGGCGGTGCCGATCACCGCCCGGCCGATGATTTCCGGCGGACTGCGGAACATCGGCAACATCTTCTCGGTGACCTCGGCGGCGATCTGCGCGGTCATGAAGTGCTGCGCCAGATTGGCGTCCGGATCCTGGGTGATGCGCGACATCATCACCTCGACGGCGGGAATCACCACCTTGAACACCATGTCCTCCGCCGACACGCCCTGCGCCAGCGCGTCGTTCACCACCGCGAAAGCGGCGTCCTTGTCGGTCTCGAAAACCGCTTCGTTGTAGGCCTTGATGATGCTGTCGAGCATGTCGCGCTCCATTCGGACTGACCAGAAACTTGCCTCCGGGCCTGGCGTCGCCGAGTATATGAATTTTATTACTTAAGTTATAGAACCCAAGCTGAAATCCCCGCCACCCGAACAGCGGCTAATGCATCGGGCGCAAGCGCAGATGATCAATGAAGAGATCATCGAAACCGGTTGCCAATGACAGATTGAACGGACGTATTCCGCCGCGGAGTTCATCGAACAAGGCGCCGCCTTCGGCGCTCAGCAAGGCCCGCTCGCAGCCGGCCAGGCTGGCGTCGGCAAACAGTTCGATGCGCGCCGGATCGACCGGCGGCA
>JAGUXX010000020.1 GCA_020061585.1 Betaproteobacteria bacterium
ATGGCCGCTTCCGCTTCAATCCCGCCGACACCCCAGCCGAGGACGCCGAGGCCGTTGATCATCGTCGTGTGGCTGTCGGTGCCGACGCAGGTGTCGGGATAGGCGACGGTGGTGCCGTCGGCATCATCGCTCGACCACACCGCCTGCGCGATATGTTCGAGGTTGACCTGGTGGCAGATGCCGGTGCCCGGAGGCACCGCTTTGAAGTTCGACAGCGACTTCGACCCCCATTTCAGGAAGTCATAGCGTTCGCCGTTGCGATAATATTCGATCTCGACATTCTGCTCGAACGCCTTGGGCGTGCCGAATTCGTCGACCTTGACCGAGTGGTCAATGACGAGGTGGACGGGGACGAGCGGGTTGATCTTGGTCGTGTCGCCGCCGAGCTTGGCAATCGCATCGCGCATCGCGGCAAGGTCAACGACGCAGGGAACGCCGGTGAAATCCTGCAGCAGCACGCGCGCCGGGCGATACTGGATTTCGCGGTTCGAATGGGGATCCTTCTGCCAGTCGACGAGCGCCTGGACGTCATCGGTCGAGACGGTGAAGCCGCCGTCCTCGAAGCGCAGCAGATTTTCGAGCAGCACCTTCATGCTGAATGGCAGGCGCGAAACGTCGCCCAGCTTTGCTGCCGCCTTTTCGAGCGAATAATAAGCGTAGCTCTTGCCGCCGACGCTCAGCGTCGAGCGGGTTCCCAGCGTGTCGTGGCCGGTGGTGGTCATAGGTCAGCAGTCCCCATGTTGGCGCGGCGGGGAATGACGGCCGGCCGCCCAAGCCAGGAGAGCGGGGCAAGCGGAGTCGCACGCGCGGGTTTATGTCCGCGCCGCCTTACGCCGGAAGGCAGGAATTGCAAGGGGGTGGCGGTGGATGATGCACGCGAACCCGGCCATTCGTCCGCGGGCGGCGCCCGAAATTTTCCCGGACAAGGACACAAACGCCGCGGTCCCGAAGCTTTGTTATTCGGGATGACGATCCCGCCCGAACGATCGCGCTCAGGCGGTGCCGCGCACCGCGAGGCGGACGGGGATGCGGGTGCCGTCGCGGGCGTGAGCATCATCCTCCAGCGCCATGGCGACGAGCGCCTCGCCCGCGGCGTCGAGATCGGGCTCGATCGTGGTGAGCGCAGGGTCGGCGAGCGTGCCGGCGCGGATGCCGTCGAAGCCGATCAGCGCGACGTCGCCGGGAACGCTGCGCCCCATATCCTTGATCCCCTGAAGCACCCCCAGCGCGAGCATGTCGCTGGCGGCGAAAATACCGTCGATGTCGGGATGCGCGGCGAGCAGCGCGCGCGCGGCGGCGATGACGGCTGGCGTGTCCGGCAGCGGCGTGCCGACCAGTTCTTCCAGTTCGACGAGGTTGGGTTTGATCGCCCAGGGTGTGGCGGAAATGCCTAGCCGCATGGCCTCGCCGCTGCTGTCCAGCAGCACGCGCTTGCCGGCGGCGTTCAGACGTTGAATCAGCCGCGCGTAGTAGTCGTCCGCCACCCCGGCCGGCGTGCTACCGGACAGCACGAACCAGTCATGCTCAGGCAGCAGGCTGTCGATGCGGCGTTCCAGCTTGGTCAAATCCGCAGCATTGGCGGCGCAACCGGGAAAGTTGAGATCGGTGATGGCCTGTGTGGTTTCGTCGATGATCTTGACGTTGACCCGCGTCTTGCCGGGGATGCGCACGAACGCGTCGGCGATGCCCTTGCTGTTGAACAACTGCTCGAACTCGCCGACGTTGTCGCTTCCCAGCAGGCCGGTGACGGTGACCGTGCCGCTGGCGGCATGGCCCAGGTCGGCGAGGAAGGAAGCGACATTGACGCCCTTGCCGCCGGGGTCGGATTGCTCCCACAGCACGCGGTTGACCGTGCCGGCGGCAAAACCGGGCACCGCCACGCTTTGGTCGATGGCGGGGTTGAGGGTGAGGGTGACGACGTTGGTGTTCATGGCGCGTCCTCCGTTAAAGCCCCTCTCCCGCAGGCGGGAGAGGGGTTGGGGAGAGGGAAATAGACAGCGCCCGCACTTCGGCGGCGTTCCTGCACGCCAGCGCGCGTTGCGCCAGCGCCCGCATGTCGGCCATGGACTGCTTGCGCAAACGCGCCTTGATCGCCGCGACGCTGGGTATGCTCATCGACAGTTCGGCCACCCCGAGACCGGCGAGAATCGCCGCACCCTTAGGATCGCCGGCCATGCCGCCGCAGACGCCGACCCAGCGCCCGGCCGCCTTCGCCGCCCGCACGGTCAGGTCGATCATGCGCAGCACCGCCGGGTGCAACGCGTCGGCCTGACGTGCCAGACTGGGATGCAAACGGTCCATCGCCAGCGTGTACTGGGTCAGATCGTTGGTGCCGACCGAGAAGAAATCGGCGTGTTGCGCCAGTTCCGCCGCCATCAGAACGGCCGACGGCACTTCGATCATGATGCCGATCTCGACTTTCGGCGCGTTCAGTTCCACGCGCACCGCTTCGGCCATGTCGCGCGCGGTCAGCAGTTCTTCGACGGTGGCGATCATCGGGAACATGATCTTCACCGGGCCAGTTACAGCCGCGCGGTAGATCGCGCGCAACTGGGTGTTGAACAGATCGGGCCGCGCGAAGCACAGACGGATGCCGCGCACGCCGAGGAACGGGTTGGCTTCCGCCGGCATGGAAAGATACGGCACTTCCTTGTCGCCGCCGATGTCCAGCGTGCGGATGATCAGCGGCAGGCCGTTCAGCGCCCGGGTCATCGCGCTGTAGGCGGCGAACTGCTCGTCCTCGCTGGGCGGCTCGGCGCGTTGCAGGAACAGGAATTCGCTGCGCAGCAGGCCGATGCCCTCGGCGCCGGCATTCACCGCCTGCTCCGCTTCCAGCGCGTTGCCGATGTTGGCCACCACTTCGATGCGCTGGCCGTCGGTGGTGATCGCCGGCTGATAGCAGGCCAGCCGTTCCGCTTCACGCGCCGCCTGCCAGGCCTGGTGCGCCTGCTGTGCTTGCGCCAGATCGGCCGCGTCGGGTTCCAGATACAGATTGCCGGCATCGCCATCGAGCACGCATGACGTGTCGTCGGCCAGATTGAGCAACGCCGGGCCGGCGCCGACGATGGCCGGAATGCCGAGCGAGCGGGCGATGATCGCGGTATGCGAGGTCGGTCCGCCAGCGGCGGTGCACAGGCCGATGATGCGCGTCGGGTCGAGACGGGCGGTGTCGGACGGCGACAGGTCTTCGGCGATCAGAATCACCGGCTGCTCAAAGCTTTCCGGTTCTTCTTCCAGCGTGTCGGCCAGCAGGCGCAACACGCGGCGACCGACGTCGCGCAAATCGGCGGCGCGTTCCTTCAAGCGGGCGTCGTCCAGCGCGCCGACTTCCTTCGCCCGGTCATCGACGCTTTGCCGCCAGGCCCAGCCGGCGCTGTGGCCGGCGTCGATCAGGTGTTGCGCGGCGTCGACCAGATCCGGGTCGTCGAGGAATTCCTCATGCGCCCGGAAGATCGCCGCGCTGGCAGTACCACTGCGCGCTTTGACTTCATCGTGCAGTTGGCGCAACTGTAGTTTGGCGGCGGCAATCGCCTGTTGCATGCGGGTGGTTTCGGCCTGCACATCGTTGGCGGTGACGGCGACGACGATCTTCTCGCGACGGAAGTGGCGCAACGGGCCGATGGCCAGACCGGGCGCGGCGGCAATGCCGGCGATGGCGCGCGCCTGCAACTTCAAATTGGAACCGGCGCCCGCCGAACCGGCTGCTTCTTCCTCGTCTTCCAGCCCTTCACGCACCGCCGCCGCCAGCGCCGCCAGCGCGGCTTCGGCATCGGCGCCGCGCGCCATGATGCGCAGGCTGGCGTGGCCGTCGGCGCCCAGTTTCAGCAGAGAAACCAGGCTCTTGCCGTTGGCGACCTTGCCAATATGGCGGACGCGAATCTCGGCCTGGAACTGCTTGGCCAGTTCGACGAAGGCGGTGGCGGGACGGGCATGCAGGCCGGCGGCGCCGGACAGCGCGACATCGACCCACAGATCGAAATCGGCTTCAGCCTGCGCCACCGCCGGCACGGTCTCGCCACGCGCCTGAGTCAGCCGCTCGATGATGTCCTCAACCCGCACGGTGCGCGCCAGTCGTTGCACCGTTGCCGGGTCGTCCAGCACATCGGTCAGATTGGCGAGCAGCTCGATGTGCTCATCGGAACGGGCGGCGATGGCCACTACCAGATAGACCGTCTCGCCCTGATTCCAGCTCACGCCCTCGGGAAACTGGGTCACCGAAATGCCGGTATGCGCGATCAGGTCGCGATCCTTGGGCAGGCCGTGCGGAATGGCGATGCCGTTGCCGAGATAGGTGTTGGCCACCTTCTCGCGCAGCAACATGCTGTCGATATAGCCGGACTGCATGTTGCCGCTATCCACCAGCAGACTGCCGGCAATGCGGATGGCTTCGGTCTTGTCGCGCGCCTGGGCGGCGAGGCGGACGGTGGCGGGGGTCAGTTTGATCATGTTGGGTACTCCTCCAGATCGGTATTTCGGGCGTAAGCAGGGCCTTGCACGCCGCGTGGCGAGCCTGGAACCTTTTGAATCAATGGGTTATTGAAACGGCCCGCAAGTGCTTGAACTTCCCCTCTCCCCCAGCCCCTCCCCCGCAAGCGGGGGAGGGGTGCGCGGCAGCGCGGGAGAGGGAGCCGGTTCAATCAGCATCTGGCCGCATTAACGGTTTGCGGTTATGGCTTCATGGCGGGCCCTCCGCCCAGGTCAAGGTGATGCCGGCGGCGCGCGCCGCCTCAATCCCTTCGCGCGCCAGACCGCGATCGACGATCCAGCGCGTGACTTCGCCGAACGGCACAATCGGCGCGAACGACGCCTGGCCCCACTTGGCGCTGTCGCAGATCGTCACCACGCTCTTGCTGCGCGCGATCACCGCGCGTTTGACGACGGCTTCGACATGATTCGAATTGGTCCAGCCGGCGTCGGCATCCACCCCGCCGGCTCCCATGAAAAACAGATCGAAATTCAGCTCACCGATCCGCGCCAGCGCCACCGGGCCGACCGTGCTCAACGCGTTCTGATACACCTCGCCGCCGATCAACTGCAGTTGATACGGCGTGCGCCCGGCCAATTCGGTGGCAATGCTGATGCCATGCGTGGCAATGTGCAGATGCGTCACCTGCGGCAGACCCTGAGCAATGGCGCGCGCCATTTCCAGCGATGTGGTGCCGGCATCCAGATAGATGGTCTGGCCGCTCTTCAGCAGTCGCGTCGCGGCGCGCCCAACCAATTGCTTTTCCAGATGCCCGAGTTCCAGCCGCTGCGCGTATTCCACATCGCGATTCAACATCACCGCGCCGCCATGCACCCGGCGCAGCAGACCGCGCGCCTCCAGCTCCGCCAGATCGCGGCGCACGGTCATTTCGGAAAGCTGAAATTTCTCCGCCAGTTGCCGCGTACGGCACTCGCCGCGCGCCGACAGTTCCGACATGATCAATTCCAGTCTATGGTCGGCAAGATAATCAGCCATGGTGTTGCGTCTCCGTCCTTGCAGTGTCGCATGTTCGATGTAGTGCGATATGTAAACATAATCGCACATATTCGAACATACGCAAGTTTTTTTTGTGGGGGCTTGATCTGACCAGGATGCGACTGAAAGCCTTGTTCGACGAACATCCGCCAAAACCCCCAGCCCGCTCACCGATCCAGCGGACTCACCACCCCGCGCCCACTTTCGATGCGTTCGGATACTTCACCGCCAAGGCATCCGGCAACCACACGGCACCCATGCCGGCGGCCAGATCGGCATCGTGCAAGGCCTTCACCTGAGCCAATTGCAGGCGCAATGGCTCAATCAGGGTTTGCGGCAACATCGTCACCCTATCCTTGCCGCCCTTGCCATCGCGAACATTGATCTGATTCAGCGAAAATTCCACATCCTTGACGCGTAACCGAACGCATTCCATCAAGCGCATGCCCGTACCGTAAAGCAGGCGCAGCATCAAACCCGTCATCCCATCGGTCTTGGCCAGAACGGATTGCACCTCGCTTCTGGACAGCACAGTTGGAAGCCTAGCCGGCTTCTTCGCCCGCACGACATCATTCAGCCAGGGCAGGGGAATGTTCAACACCTCCCGATAAAAAAGAGAATCGCCGACAAGGCCAGATTCTGGGTGAAAGCGGCGACATTGCGTTGCACAGCCAAAGCGGTCAGAAAAGCCTCGACTTCCGGCTTGCCCATATCCCTTGGATGGTGCTTGCCATGGAAAATGATGTACCGTTTAATCCAGTGAACATAAGACAGCTCGGTGCGTTTCGCGTACCCAAGGCGGCGAATGCGGTCACGAACCTGATCCAGCAACTTCACGGGGGCCGAAAGTGGTGCGGATGTCTGACAATCTGGCATGTTGCCGGATCTCCCTGTTTTTTCGATTGAATTTACCTCGAAGTCGCCGGGATTTACACCGGTTGGCGTAAACATCACGTTACCGTGAAAGCCAGTAGCAGAATGACAACAACCGGCCCACTCGCCCCGAGGCGAGTTCTTCAATGACCCAATTCCCCGGATCAATGGGTGCTGG
>JAGUXX010000139.1 GCA_020061585.1 Betaproteobacteria bacterium
AATCGTCGAGCTGATGGCCATTGCCGGGCGCGCCGACCGCACCAAGTTCCGGGACCAAGTCCTCAAACCGTTGCTCGCCGAAGGCCTGCTGGAGATGACCGTTCCGGACAAGCCCACCAGTAGCAAGCAGCGCTATCGCACCACGGACAAGGGCAAGGCTCAGCTTGCGGCGATAGAGGGAGCCGGCGCATGAACTACCCCAGCATCCGCATCGAAGGTGCCATCCTCTCGCCGGACATCCTCGAACGCCTCGACGACGCACCCGGCCAGCGCCCTGCCGACTTCGGCCTGGAAGGCTCGGCCAAGGTCAAGGACGAGATCGCTCGCGCCTGGGCCGATGCCCAGGACTACTGGCGCATCTTCCAGCGCAAGCTCGACACGCTCAAACCGGAAGCACCGGCCACTACCGAAACCCGCAACCTCTGGGTCACCCCCTTGCTCGGCCTGCTCGGTTACCAGCTCGAATACCAAGCCAAGGGCGTCGAACTCAACGGCAAGACATACCCCATCTCCCACCGAGTCACCAACCGGGGCCACACACCCATCCACATCATCGGCACCCGCGAACCCGCCGGGCTGGACCGTAAGCCGGAGCGCACGCACATCGGGGCGCCGCGCATGTCCGCCCATGCCCTGGTGCAGGAATACCTCAATCTGCACGACGAGCTGTACGGCCTGGTCACCAACGGCCGCATCCTGCGCCTGCTGCGCGACAGCTCCCGGCTGATCAAACTGAGCTACCTGGAATTCGACCTCGATCGCATCTTCACCGACGGCCTGTTCGCCGATTTCGCGGTGCTCTACCGGCTGCTGCACGTCACCCGGCTGCCGGCCAGCAATGAGGCGGCGGCGGAAAGCCTGATCGAGCGCTACCACCAGGATTCCCTCGACTCCGGCGCCCGCATCCGCGAGGGTCTCAGCAAGGCGGTGGAACAGGCTATCCGCGATTTTGCCAACGGCTTTCTCGCCCACCCAGCCAATGACACCCTGCGGCTGTCCATCGCGGAAGGCCGCCTGCCACCGGACACCTACTATCAGCATCTGCTTCGCCTCATCTACCGGCTGCTGTTCCTGCTGGTCATCGAAGAGCGCGACCTCGTCTTCCCGCCCTCGGCCACCAATGTGCAACGCGACATCTATCGCCGTTACTACAGCCTGGACCGCCTGCGCCGGCTCTCGGAAAAGCGCCACCTCGCCGACAAACGCCACCACGACCTCTGGCTGGCGCTGCTTGCCAACTTCCGCCTGTTCGAAGCCCACGGCCCCGGCCACAAGCTTGCCGAAAGGGCTTGGCAGCGGGGAAATGTCTTGCATCGCAACAGCCTATCGAATCCGCAGCATCGCCTTCATGACAGACGAGAAAAAGGCTCGGAATTTTGCTTCACAAAAGCTTGGCTTGATTGTTGAAACCACCCCAAAGCTGTATGCATGGCTCCACTATTGCCGGCATCTCAGCGATGGAGATCACGAAGATGTAGTTCGTGAGCATGAGTGTTATGAGCCGAGACCGCTGACAGCTTTTCTACGTGAGGCGTTCGAAGAAGCTATGCGATGCCGATTGATGACACGGTAATTACGATGACTTTGGAGAGTCTGTTCCGTATTGACCGCGTCGGGAAAGGTGCTTGCAGCTTCTGGACTACTGCGTGTCGGTTCGTTGCCTCTCTCTTTCGAAGCACTCCAAATCGGACCCCCTCATGGACTTCCAGCTTCAGCGCCTGATTCTCATCGACTCCTTCAGTCCCGCCCGGGTGGTGATCTTCCCACTGGAGGGCGGAGCCGTGCTGACCGGTCGCAATGGACGAGGCAAGACTTCCCTGCTGCAACTCCTGCCGGTGTTCTTCGGCGAGAACCCGAATCGCATCGTCGGCACCGAGACCAACCGGCTCAATTTTGCCGGCTATTACCTGCCGCGCCTGACTTCTTACATCCTGTTCGAGTACCGTCGGCGAGATGTCGTCTGTCTGATGGTGATGCACGCCAGTGAGAGCGGCGAAGAAATTCGCTACCGCTTCGTCCGCTCGGCCTACAAGCCGGAATTTTTCCTGCAGCCGGATGGCCGCAACATCATTTCTTCGCGGGACATCTACGCCCACCTCAGACGGTTGAACCTGATCTGTAGTGAATCCATCTCCTCGGTGGCGGAGTACCGCGCCATCATCCAGGGCAAGACCGGCACGGGTCGAGACCGGCAGCGCCAGCGCAGCCTGGCGGCGGATTTCGCCTTTGTCGGCGGCGGCCATCACCTGACTCATATGGAAAAGATCGTCAGCGGCATGTTCCTGCGCAAGACGAACTTCGAGGATTTGCAGCGCATGGTGGTGTCCTGCATCGCCGACGGCCCCGGCCAGATCGCGCTGTCAACGGAACGCAAGAAGATCGAGTCCTGGCCGGAGCATTACGAAGCCTACCGTGAGGTGATGCAGGAAGCTCCGCGTATGGACGAGGTGCTGGCGGCGGAAATGCGTTTGCTGGCCAGCGAGGCGGAACTGGGTCGACTGCATGCCCGTCTGCGCCGCCTGCTTGACCACCTGGAGGAGGCTGGCCGGCAAAACCGCGCAATGCGCGAGCGGCAGACACGGGAAGCCGACGAAGCCGCGGCAGCCATTCGGCGTCAGGTCGAAGTTCTTGAAGGCGAGCGGGATGCTGCCAGGCGAGAGGCGGAAGACCGGGAACAGCGTCTGTCTGCGCTGCAAAAACAGGCTCAGGACTATGCCCGACGCGATTTGCCCAACAAGGCGAAGCGAGTGGCGGACGAGGCCTGTCTGCGGGATGAATGGGCGCAACGCGGACAACGCAAGCAGGTCTTGCTCGGGCAACAGCAGGACATCTCCGTCCGCTACGATAGCCTCATGCTGGAACAGCGGAAACGCTTCAACGAGGAACGGGAACAGGCGCAGCAGGAACGCACGCGGCTGGAGCAAGCTTTCAGCCCTCGATTCCGCGATCTGGAACAGGCCAAGGATCAAGACCTGACGGTGCTGCGGGAAACCCACCAGCAGGCTCGGGATCAGGTGGATCAGCGATTGCAGGGCGTGCTGGCGGAGGAGGGCGGCTGGCGCGTCAAAGCCGGCTCTCCCCAAGCATCGACGGAAAGCCTTGCGGCCCACCAGGCCAAGCGCGATGTTCACGCCCAGGCGCGGAAAGCGCTGGAGGAGGCTCAGACCGAACAGCGTCGCTTGGAAAAGCTGCGCAATGCGGCCCGTCAGGCCTTTGTGGAACAGGAGACACGCTTGGCGCAGGCGCGCGCCCAGCGCGAACAGCAGGCCGAACGCTTGCGGGCGTTACGACTGCAACAAACGCCCGGGCAGGACAGCCTGCTCTACTTTCTGCGCAGCCAGCGGCCGGACTGGGTGTTCGACATCGCCAAGGTGGTGCGGGAAGACCTGCTGGTACGGGAGGATCTGGACCCCGAGTTGCTGGACGCCTTGCCCAGCCTCTATGGCATCGGCGTCGACCTGGAACGTCTCGATGCCCATCTGGCCGCCGATGAACAGGGCTTGCAACGGGAAGCGGCGGAGGTGGAAGCGCGGCTGCGCAGTGCCGATGCCGCCATAGCTGATGCAGTTGGCGAATTGGAAAAGTGCAATCTGCGGCGGGAGGCAGCGCAACAGACCCTGGCCTTGCAGGAAACCGAAGTCCAGCGCCTGGTCACCCACCGCCAGAGCGCCCAAGAAGAAGAACTGGCCGCCGGCAAGCAGGTGGAAAAAAGTCGCAAGGAGGCGGCTGCCCAGGCGCAGGCCATGCTCGCCGATCTGGTCAAACAAAGCGCCGCGCTGCGTGGCGAGTTGCTGAAATTGGACACGGGTTTACGCGACGACGAGGGCGAGCGTGGTCGCCGCTACAACGCGGATCGATCCGCACTTGAAACCGAACGGAAGCAGGCACTGGACATCCATGACCAGGCTCAGGCGGAACGCAAGGCTGTCCACGAGAGGCATTTGCACGAAATGCAGCAGGAGAAGGAACAGGCCCTGCGCGGCGCCGGGGTGGATACGGAAGCCTTGAGCCGCCTGGAGAAGGAGATAGCCGAACTGGAACGCCGGCTTCAGGAGGCCAGAAACTGGCGGGAAGAAGTTGCCCAGTGGCAACTGTGGTTGGGACAGGAATGGCCGCGCCAGGATGGCTGGACCCAGGAGGCAGATGTCGCGCGGCGCATCGAAGCCAACAAGAAAGCGGCGCTGACCAGGCTGCTGGCGGAACGGGAGGCTGCCCGGCAACGGGTGCAGGCGGAAGTGGCCGCCCTGGACAAGGAATTCGCTCGTCTGGAGCGTGAACAAGCCACGGTGCGTCAACGCCTGGTTCACGTCGCCACCTATCCACCGGATGCGGAACTGCTGGGCCAGGTTTTTGACCCGGCCTGGACGCTGGAACTTCTGGCTCAGCAAGCCAACCAGCGGTTGCAGGAGGTGACGCGAGAACTGGAAACCCTGCGCAAGCACATCGGCGAAATCAAGCGCGCCTTCGTCGCCCGGCGCGATACCCCACCGGAACAGTTCTACGAAGCGCACCGCCAGGCCCTTGGGCCGGATGCCTCGGAGCGGGCGTGGATTGCTGCATTCAAATCCTGGTTTGCCAGCGACCACGACCAGTACCGCCGCACCCTGCAAGTGGAAGCGAACCAGATCGCCGGCGCCATCGTCGCCTTCCATCGGGACATGGAAACCTTCCACCGCAAGGTGCAGCAATTCAGCCGGGAGCTGCAACAGAGTCTGGACGACAGCCTGTCCTTTGAGAGCATTTCGCGGGTCACGGTGGAAATCGTCTCGGTGATCCGCCAGTTGGAATACTGGCAGGCCATCGACGGTATGGCCGAGGCGCATCGGGTCTGGCTGGGACAGGCCGGCAACGAGCTACCGCCGCCGGAGTTCGCAGCCACCTTGCGCAATCTGCTGTCGCATTGGGAAGTGCGGGAAGGTATCCGCGCAGAATTGTCCAACCTCATCCGCATCCAGGGCGAGGTGGTGGAGAACGGCCAGACCCGGGTGTTCCGCAAGGCGGCCGATCTGGAACGGGTGTCCTCCAACGGCCTGTCCTATCTGATCCTGTGCGTGATCTTCATCGCCTTCATCAACCGCATCCGCCGCCATGCCCAGGTGCAGGTGGTGTGGGCGCTGGACGAGTTGAAGGATCTGGACATCGGCAACATCGAAGCCTTGCTGGACATCCTGCGCCGCAACGCCATCACCCTGGTGTCCGCCTTCCCGGACCCGGATGTGGACGTGCTGCGCTTGTTCCCGCATCGCTTCAGCATCGAAGAGGGACGCCGTCTGGTGGAAGTGCGACTGCTGGAGGAGAACGCCCATGTTTGAACAGGCCATGACCCTGCTGCTTTCCGGCCAGTTCGTCTGCGCCATCAGCCAGCCGGATGCCTACCGCTTTCTCCAGGACGAAGCCAATCGTAAGGAGGTGGAAACCTTCCTCGCCCGGCTGGGCCGGCGACTCGCCAGCACCAAGCATGGCGGCGCCTGGTATGTGGTGTTCACCGGTCTGGATGCGGAGCAGCGCCGTGGCATCCGCGAGGAATATACCGAGATCAAGCACAACCTGCGGCTGGTGGTGGGCTTCTTCGTGCATGTCATGCAGGCCTTGCGGCGCGAGGAGTTTCTCGCCCCCGGCAGCATCATCGAGACCCACCGCCTGATCGCCGCCATCGACGAGAACCCCAGTCTGCGCAACGAACTCCAGACCCTGGTCAATCTGGGCAAGGCCAGCAGCGACGGCACCTTGCGTAATGCCCTGGAGCGTTTGCTGAAGAAACTGCAAGCCGAGGGCTATCTGGTGCTGGCCAACCCGGAGCGGGAAATCTATGAAGTCACCGGCAAGGTGGAGTACCTGCAAGAAGTGGTGGATTTCCTGATGGTGCATGAATCGGTGCAGGAAGACGTGGAGGAGACGCCGGAAACCGGCAGTCTGCTATGAGCGCCGCCACTGATCTGGTCATCAAATATCTGGAGGTGCTGCACCGTCAGCGCGCGGTGCTGGCCGAGGCCTACCACCGGGGCAGCGTCGGCAAATCGGACGACAACGCCCGCGCCATCTATGAACTACAGCAGAACCGCGCCCTGGTGCCCTTCACCCAGGACAGCTACCGCCTGGCTTCCTCCCTGGCCCGCCACCTGGACGAGGTGTTGCAGAAGGAGCGGATGTACGCCGCCGTCGGCGCCAATATTGCCGAATTGGCGGCGCGCCTGCCTTACCTCATCGAAGAAACCGAGAAGGCACACCTGGAGGGCCGCCAGGAAGACGCGGACAGCTATGCGGACAACTTCAATTCCGCCGTGTTCGACTTGGCGGACAGCATCTCCAATGCCCTGCAATATCTGCGCATGCTGGCGGACAACCGTTTCGCCAATGTCAGCACCCTGGCGGAGAAGCAGCGCCAGAACGAGTACTACATCGGCCGCGCGGAACGCATCAGCGAAGCTCTGCGCCACTTGCAGATGGAGGATCTGGCGGAATCCCTGGGCGATCGGCCGGGCTGCGAGTCTCTGGGCGTGGCGTTCCGTTTCCAGTTGGCGGGGCGGTTGCCGGAATGGCGCGCTTCCCTGCTGGACATCACCGACATCCTCAAGTCCTACCTTTACCGTTTGCGTCAGGTGGAGCCGGCGGCACGGCGATTGCGCGCCTTCGCCCAGTTCCTGAAGCGCAACCCGGACTATGTGGCGCCGGACGTGGACGCGATGGCCGAGCCGCCGGCCTGGGCGCTGCGCGCCAAGCCGCTGAAGTTAAAAGCCCGGCCGGACTTGTCGGATTCCGCCACCAGCGAAGCCCTGGCCGACCTGGCCCGGTCTCTGCCCGCCGCCAAGGTCGCGGTGAAGCGGGAAGCGAAACTGGGTGTGCTGGCGGAGGATGGCGCCGCCCCATCGGCCAGCGTCGCCGTCAACCCCAAGCCCTACCAACTGGCATTCGCCCGCTATCTGGCTGCCGTTGCCGCCACAGACGCGACGGTCTCCGCGATGGCGTGGAAATCCGCCGAACCCGGCTTCGATGATCTGCCTGGCGATATCTGGTTGCACTGCGTGCTGTACGAGACCGCCATGGAACGACGCCGGCTTGAAGGTATCCACTTTGAGCGAATTGAGGCCACGCCCGAGCATCCTCTGTCCGGCAACATCGTAGTGCGCGACGTGCTGGCGCGGCGGGCGGGGTAGCGCATATGGATAAACGATTGGTCAAAGTGTTGCTGCGAGTCGTGCAGATGACCGAGGAATGCTTTCCCGGCTCGAAAACCCTGCGCGGGTTTCTGGACGATTACCACATCGGCTGGGCCAAGGGTGCCAGCTACTGCTTCGATGCAACAGCCAAGGCCCGCATCCGAGCGTTGCTGCAAGCTCAGGGCATCGCCCCGGAAACGCCCCCCGATGCCTGGGACGGCCTCACACGAGCGGAAAGCCTGGCGCTGGGGCGCGATGAAAAATGGGCGGGTGGACCGGCGCGGCGGGATCGCGTCGCCGTGAAGACGCTGCCCGGCCAGCCCCTGCTGATCGGCCATGAATCCATCCTGCTGCCGCCACGTTGTCACCTGGAAGCAGACGCCGAGGAAATTGCCGGCGGTGTCCAACACGACACGGTCCTGCTGGTGGAAAACTGGGAATGTTTCGACCGCATCGATGCGGTTCGACTGGATTTCTCCGCCGCCGGCCCGAACCCTCTGGTGCTCTGGCGCGGCGGTAGCGGTGAAGCACGTGCCGACGCCTCACAGAATTTCCTGAAACTCCTGAACCGGCCAGTGTGGGCATTCGTCGATTACGACCCGGCGGGCCTGGTGATCGCCGCGACCCTGCCTGGTTTGGGGGGCATCATCGCGCCGGAAACTTCAGTCCTCGCCGAATTGCTGGAAAAGCACGGCCTGGAAGATCGTTACCGCGCGCAACTGCCCGCCGCCGCGCCCAGCCTGGATCGCTCCGGACATCCGGCAATCGCCGATCTGTGGCCGTTGCTCCGGCAAGCTGGCAGGGCGTTGCCGCAGGAGATATTCATCGGCTTGGACTAATTGGCGCAGGGGTTCTTTACCAATGTGGAAGCTGCCTTGTGTTCAAAAATAGCTGTGGCACGGCGGGTCATCTACATTGAAACCATGATTTGTGGAGCGGCAAGGTCTTGCAAGCCATACGCTGACTTCCGACAATCTCGACAACGAGTGACATCAAAATAAAAGGGAGATGGAAATGAAGTGGTATTGGGCGTTCCTGATGATTACGACCGGCCTTGGCTTGATGCCGACGGCCTACGCGAACAATGCGCCTATGGAAGTTGCCGCCTGTCTGTTCTCGCCTACGGACATGCTCCGGCAACCCAAGAATCTGCCCCCAGTTCTGGCCGACAGCACATTAATCTGCGGCAAGCATGGGGAGGCTTCCTTAGCTCGCCTCTACGAGCAGGGCTGGCGTCTGATTCAGGTGCTTCCCAATGGGTCTTATACCAACCCGTGGATAGGCATTTTCGAGCGGCCAAAGCCGTAGCTGGAGATGGACATGAAAACTGATCTGATGAATGCAATTGGCCGGGTACTTCGCCTCCGCTGGACGCTTCCGATCCTGGTGGCGGGAGCCTGGACTGCCGTCGTGACCATCTACGTCCTCAACGGGCTGCGGCCCTATGGCTATATCGGCGACGAGGCCGAGGCGCTTTCCACCTGGTTGGGCTGGATGGCGGTTGGCGGCATTCTGTTAGCCTGGGTGGTGCGGAAAGTCTTGTTCGACACGTCTCGAATGGGTGGATTGCCCGCACACGCCCAGGCGAGCGGTGATGAAGAAATGGAAGCGTCGGTACAAGAGGATGCAGACAGCCATGATGCATGCGGACTCCGCATGGGTGCTGCTGGATTCGGCTACTACTGTGGGGCCATCAGAACCGATAACGACTGAGCATCGGCTCAGTTTTTCTCCTCGATTGCCTTCGCTCGACCCTCGACAAACTCCGCCACACCCTTGATCTGACGTTCGGTTGGTTGCTGTGAACCGCCCAGGTGTTCGATCTGGTCGCGGACGGTAGGATCGGCAGCGGCAACATGATGGAGACGTTCCATCACCTCATCTGGACTCTTGGGCGCCATGATGCCCAGGGCTGTCCGCAGCGGCGCCAACGGTCCATGTTCATCTCGCACTGCCTGGCTGACCAGAAGCGCCACGCCAGCTTGGTACTTCTGCCCGGCTTCGCTGGATTGGTATTGCCTGAAGGCCGCCTGCTCGTCAGCACTCACCTGGCCGATGACAGGTTTGAGATCGGGCGTAG
>JAGUXX010000329.1 GCA_020061585.1 Betaproteobacteria bacterium
CCGCGGCCGGCGGAGCCGACGCAAACTGCCATCGACTCCGCCGCGCCGGGCAAGCCCGCTACCAGCGCCGTGTCGGCCGCGCCCAAGGCCGATCAGGCCAAATCCGTGCCCGAGTCGAAACCCGAAACGAAGCCGGCTGCCAAGCCGGAGCCGAAACCAGTCGCGAAACCGCCGCTGAAGCCGGATACCACTTTCGCGAGCCAAGGCTACTTCCTGCAATTGGGCGCTTTCGGCAATGAGACGAACGCCCGCCTGCTGTTGGCAAAAGCCTTGGCGGCGGACTTCAACGCCTCATTGCTCAGCGCCAATGGTCAGTATCGAGTCCGGGTCGGACCGATTACACAGCACGATCGGGCGTTGGAAATGCATGCCAAGCTCAAGGCCAAGGGCTTCAGCCCGGTCTTGATCGGTCCATGAGCGGCCATACACCGCGATGAGCCGGATAGCCTTCACCATCGTGCCGATTGCGCCCATGGCTGGTCATTTTCTTCGCTGTGCGCCGTTCTCCCCGGCGGCGCTGATTCGTTACTAAGGGCATACGACATGTGTGGCATCGTCGGTATTTACTCGCATCAAATCGTCAATCAGTTGCTCTATGACGGCTTGCAGTTGTTGCAGCATCGCGGACAGGATGCCGCCGGCATCGTCACCATGGACGGCAGCATGTTCCACATGCACAAGCAGTTGGGCATGGTGCGCGACGTGTTTCGCACGCGTGACATGCGCAATCTGGTCGGCAATATCGGTATCGCCCATGTCCGCTATCCGACCGCCGGCTCCGCCGCCAGTCCGGCGGAAGCGCAGCCGTTCTATGTCAACTCGCCGTTCGGCATCGTGCTCGGCCACAACGGCAATCTGACCAATACCGAGGCATTGCAGCAGGAGTTGTTCATGGACGATCTGCGTCATGTGAACACCGGCTCCGATTCGGAAGTCTTGCTCAACGTGCTGGCGCATGAACTGCAGGAGGCGGTGCAGGGCCATCGGTTGAAGGTGGACGATGTGTTTGCCGCCGTCGCCGGCGTGCATCGCCGCTGCAAGGGCGCCTATGCCGTGGTGGCGATGATCGCCGGCCATGGCTTGCTGGCTTTCCGCGATCCCAACGGCATCCGGCCGCTGATTATCGGCAGTATCGATACCCCTGAAGGCCCGGAGTGGATCGTCGCCTCGGAAAGCGTCGCGATCGAGGCCATGGGCTATCGGGTGGTGCGGGACGTCGAACCCGGCGAGGCGGTGCTGGTCGATGCTCGCGGCGAGTTGTTCAGCCGCAAGTGCGCGCCGGGTGGCCGCTTTACGCCCTGTATTTTCGAATTCGTCTATTTCGCCCGACCCGATTCGGTGATGGACGGCACGTCGATTTATGAAAGTCGACTGCGTATGGGTGAATTTCTGGCGGAAAAGATCAAACGCGATTTCGGCCATCTGAAAATCGATGTTGTGGTGCCGATACCCGACACCAGTCGGCCTTCCGCGCTGCAACTGGCGTTCAAGCTCGGGCTGGATTATCGCGAAGGCTTCATCAAGAACCGTTACATCGGCCGCACCTTCATCATGCCCGGCCAAGCCTCGCGCAAGAAATCGGTGCGGCAGAAGCTGAACGCCATGCCGCTGGAATTCAAGGGCAAGAATGTCTTGCTGGTGGACGACTCCATCGTGCGAGGCACCACCAGCCGGGAAATCATCCAGATGGCGCGTGACGCCGGCGCGACGGCGGTGTATTTCGCCTCGGCGAGTCCGCCAGTGCGCTTCCCCAACGTCTACGGCATCGACATGCCGACTCGTGACGAGCTGCTGGCCAACGGCCGCACTGATGAGGAAATCGCGCGTGAAATCGGCGCCGATGCGGTGATCTATCAGGATTTGCGGGACCTCATCGCGGCGGTGAGATCGGTCAATCCGGCCCTGATCGAGTTCGACGCCTCCTGTTTTGACGGCTGCTACATCACCGGTGATGTTACCGAAGCCTATCTGGCGCGTCTGGAAGGCCAACGCAATGGCGACATTCCGATGACGCCGGCGCCGGCGACACGCCAACTGGACCTGAATCTGGCGACGGCATCATGAATCTCGAAGGCTTGCATCCCGATACGCTGGCGGTGCGCGCCGGCACCCAGCGCAGCCAGTTCCAGGAACACTCGGAGGCGATGTATCTGACCTCCAGTTTCGTGTTCGGCAATGCGGCGGAAGCCGCCGCGCGGTTTTCCGGCGCCGAACCGGGGCCGATCTACGCGCGTTTTACCAATCCCAGCGTCAACATGTTCGAAGAACGTCTTGCCGCGATGGAAGGTGCCGAGCGTTGCGTCGCTTTTGCCTCCGGCATGGCGGCCATTTTGGCGACGGTGATGGGACTGATGCGCGCCGGCGAGCATGTCGTCGCCTCGCGTTCGATCTTCGGCTCAACGGTGCAGTTGTTCCAGAACATCCTCGGCCGCTTCGGCGTCGAGACCACCTTCGTCTCGCCGACCGATCCGGCGGAATGGCGTGCGGCGGTGAAGCCCAATACGCGGCTGTTTTTCGTCGAATCGCCGTCGAACCCGCTCACTGAAGTCAGCGATATCCGCGCCCTGGCCGACATCGCGCATGAGTCCAACGCCTGGCTGGCGGTGGACAACTGCTTCTGCACCCCGGCATTGCAACGTCCGCTGCAACTGGGCGCCGACATCGTCATTCATTCCGCCACCAAATATCTCGACGGGCAGGGCAGGGTGCTGGGTGGCGCGGTGCTCGGCGGCAAGGCGCTGATGGAGGGCGTCTACACCTTTCTGCGCACCGCCGGACCGACGCTGTCGGCATTCAATGCCTGGGTGTTGCTGAAGGGGCTGGAGACGCTGAGTCTGCGCATGCGGGCCCATTCCGCGCATGCGCTGGAACTGGCGAGCTGGCTGGAAGCGCATCCCAAGGTCGATCGCGTGCTGTATCCCGGCCTGGCGTCGCATCCGCAGCATGCGCTGGCCATGCGTCAGCAGACCACTGGCGGCGGCATCGTGGCGTTCGAGCTGGCCGGCGGCAAGGACGCCGCCTGGAAAGTCATCGACGCTACCCAAATCATGTCGATCACCGCCAATCTTGGCGATACCCGCACCACCATCACCCATCCGGCCAGCACCACGCACAGCCGTTTGACACCGGAACAACGTCAGGCCGCCGGCATCGGCGACGGACTGATCCGCATCGCCGTCGGCCTGGAACATCCCGGTGATCTGCAGGCCGATCTGGACCGTGGGTTGGCGCTGATTTAGTCCAGGCTTTCCAGAAACCCCTGCAAATCGGCCGGCAGCGGCGCTTCCAGCTTCAGTTCCGCGCCGGTCAGCGGGTGTCGAATTTCCAGCCGCGCCGAGTGCAGGAACATGCGTTTCAGCCCCTGGTATTTCAACTGTCGGTTGAGTTCCGCATCGCCGTACTTGGTGTCGCCGGCGATCGGATGGTGCACCGCCGCCAGATGTACCCGGATCTGGTGCGTGCGACCGGTCTTCAGTTCGGCTTCCAGCAGGCTGTAGCCGCCGGCTACCTTGATTCTGCGGAATATCGTGTGGGCGCGCTGGCCGGCATCATCGACCTCGACCCGGCGTTCGCCATCTTCAGTCAGGTATTTGTGCAGCGACAACTTGATATGG
This sequence comes from Betaproteobacteria bacterium, assembly GCA_020061585.1. Classification (GTDB taxonomy): domain Bacteria; phylum Pseudomonadota; class Gammaproteobacteria; order Burkholderiales; family Thiobacillaceae; genus PFJX01. The sequence continues at coordinate 3,615 of JAGUXX010000329.1, forward strand.
CGGATTGGATCGCGCCATTCACCCACCGCCAGCGCCAGATAAGTCTTTTTCGGCTCGCCATCGCGCAGCATGCGGTGCAGCTCGACCAACGCCGAACGTTTCAGCGCCAGCACCAGAATGCCGGAGGTTTCCTTGTCGAGACGATGCGCCAGTTCGAGAAAGCGCGCGTCGGGCAATTCCTGGCGCAATTGCTCGATGATGCCCAGACTGACGCCGCTGCCGCCATGCACCGCCTGACCGGCGGGTTTGTCGATCACCAACAGCGCGTCATCGCGGTAGATCACCCGCTCCAGCAGCGGATGGGTGATCGGCCCATGCGCCGGTGTCGCGGCCGGTTCGGCGACGCGCACCGGCGGAATGCGAATTTCGTCGCCTTCCAGCAATTTGTATTCGGGTTTCGAGCGGCGCCCGCTGACGCGTAATTCGCCTTCGCGCAGCATCCGATAGATGCGGCTTTTCGGAACCCCCTTCAACATCCGGAACAGAAAATTGTCCAGCCGTTGGCCGGCCTGCTCGGAACCGATGCTGACTTTGATGACTGCTGCTTTGCCTGTCGATTGCATTACTGTATATTCGCGATGCTCAAAAAGCGTGCACACAGGGCGTTGAAGACCTTGCCCGCGCACTGACTATGAGCGCCGGTTATCTCGCTCACCGGCTAAGGCCGTTAGCCCCCCGTTACACTTTGTTCGCCAAGTTCGTTTGAGCGCTGGAGCGCGGAACGAAGGAAGATCAGCGAATCCGGCTGGACGCGGAAGGCAACGCTCGAAAAAAGCAGCGATGGTAACGCAATTTATCTGCGCGACCCGCACCCGGATGAATCTGTGTCTGGTTCAGCGCCCGCTTCGTCAGCGAACGCATTGAATCGACAGGAAAAAACGATGAACCTCAACCATGCACCAGCCGCTCAGCGACAACACTAAACACGCCGTCTGATCCCCTGTATCGCATTGCCGCCGAAGTTCGTTCTTGATGATTGGAACGGCTCGGCGGGGTTTATCCCCGGGGCGCGTAAGCGCTGGGGTGAAACATGAAACGTATGTTGTTCAACGCGACGCAAGCGGAGGAGCTCCGCGTCGCCATTGTCGAAGGCCAGAAACTGGTCGATCTCGACATTGAATCCGCCAACAAGGAACAGCGCAAAGGCAATATCTACAAGGCTATTGTTACGCGCGTCGAACCGTCTCTCGAAGCCTGCTTCGTCAATTACGGTACCGACCGGCATGGTTTCCTGCCGTTCAAGGAAATCTCCCGTGCCGCCATACCGGGCGCGGAGAAGGGCGATTTCAGTCGCGGTCGCATGCAGGATATGCTCAAGGAAGGCCTTGAACTGGTGGTTCAGGTCGAGAAGGACGAGCGCGGCAACAAGGGCGCGGCGCTGACCAATCAGGTCAGTCTGGCCGGTCGCTATCTGGTGCTGATGCCGAACAACCCGCGTGGTGGCGGTGTGTCGCGGCGCATCGAAGGCGAGGACCGCAATGAACTGCGCGACGCCTTGGCGCAACTGGAAGTGCCCGCCGGCATGAGTTTGATCGGCCGTACCGCCGGCATCGGCCGCAGCGTCGAGGAACTGCAATGGGACTTGAATTACCTGTTGCAACTGTGGACCGCCATCGACGGCGCCGCCAAGGGACAGTCCGGCGCGTTCCTGATCTATCAGGAATCCAGCCTGGTGATCCGCGCCATCCGTGATTACTTCACCCCCGATGTCGGCGAACTGCTGATCGACGAACCGGCGATCTACGAGCAGGCCCGGCAGTTCATGGCGCATGTGATGCCGCCCAACGTCAACAAGGTCAAGCTGTACACCGACCCGGTACCCTTGTTCTCGCGTTTCCAGATCGAACATCAGATCGAAAGCGCTTTCTCGCGCCAGGTTTCGCTGCCGTCAGGCGGCGCCATCGTCATCGACCATACCGAAGCATTGGTCGCGGTCGACGTCAACTCTGCGCAGGCCACCAAGGGCAGCGACATCGAGCAGACCGCGCTGAACACCAATCTGGAAGCGGCCGAAGAAGTCGCCCGCCAGTTGCGCTTGCGCGACCTGGGCGGCCTGATCGTGATCGACTTCATCGACATGGAAAACCAGAAGAATCAGCGTGAGGTTGAAGACCGCCTGCGCGAATCGCTGCACCATGATCGCGCCCGCGTGCAGACCGGCAAGATATCCCGTTTCGGCTTGCTCGAACTGTCGCGTCAGCGGCTGCAGCCCAGCCTTGGCGAAACCAGCTACATCACCTGCCCGCGCTGCGCCGGCACCGGCCATGTGCGCAGCACCGAATCGTTCGCTCTGCATCTGTTGCGCATGCTTCAGGAAGAGGCGATGAAGGACAACACCGGCGCCGTGCATCTGCAATTGCCGGTCGATGTCGCCACCTTCCTGCTCAACGAAAAACGCCACGACATCCTCGCCATCGAGGCGCGGCATCGGGTCGAAATCGTGCTGATACCGAACATGCATTTCGAGGTGCCGCGCTACAACTTGGCGCGCTTCCGCCACGACCAACTCAACCAGACCGAGCCGCTGGCGCCCAGTTACCGGATGGTCGAGAAACCGGTTGAAGTGGAAATGCAGCCGCGTAACGGCGGCGCCGACAAGCCGGAGCGGGCGCAGCCGGTGGTGCAGGGCATCACGCCGTCGCAGCCGGCCCCCGAGCATATCGCCGCACCCGTCGCCCAAGCGGCGTCGCCGGTACCGGACAGCGCCAAACCGGGCTTGTTCGGACGACTGTTTGGCTGGCTGCGGGGCGGCGCCGAGCCGCCGGTAGAAGAGGTGAAGCCTCTGCCGGTCAAGCCAGCCGAGCCGCGGCGCGAACGTGAACCGCGTCGTGGTCGCGATGCACGTGGCGACCGTGGCGACCGCGAGAATCGGGGCGATCGGCGTCCGCGTGGTGACAAGCCGGAACGCGGCGACAAGCCGGAACGTAATGATCAAGCCGAGCGCCCGGTCCGGCCGGTACGCGCTGA
>JAGUXX010000027.1 GCA_020061585.1 Betaproteobacteria bacterium
GAGTTCGGCGACGCCAGGAGTTTTCCGTGCGGCCGGACCGCGCGCGCGCCGCCGAACTCGGCGTCGATGTCGAGCAGATCGGCGCCGCGTTGCGCATCGCGCTCGATGGCCTGGTAATCGGCGATTATCTGGAGGGCGACCGCGCTTACGACATCCGCCTGCGCCTGCCGCAAGAACGCATCGACAGTCCGGCGGCGCTGGCCGCGTTGCCGCTGTTCGGCGCCAGCGCAGAACGCCCGGCGGTACATCTGGGCGATGTCGCCGAAATCGAACTGGCGGTCGCGCAAACCGAGATTCGCCGCCAGAATCAGGGTCGTATCGTCGAAATCAGCGCCGCCCTGACCGGCGATCAACCGCTCGGCGAGGTGCTGTTCGCGCTGCGTGACGATCTCCAGAATTTTCCGTTACCGGCAGGTTATTCGTTGTATTACGCCGGCGCCTTCGAAAGCCTGGAGCGCGGCAATCAACTGGTGCTGACCCTGGCCGGCCTGGCGCTGTTCCTGGTGTTCGTGGTGATGGCGGTGCAATACGAATCGCTGCGCAATCCGGTGGTGATCCTGCTCGGTGTGCCGTTCGCGATGATCGGCGTGGTGATCGGCCTGATGATCACCGGCCTGCCGGTTTCGATGCCGGTGTGGCTGGGGGTCATCATGCTGATCGGCGTGGTGGTCAACAACGCCATCGTGCTGATCGAATACATCGAACTCACCCGCCAACGCGGCGCCGAGGTGCTGGCCGCCGTGCTGGAAGCCGCGCGTCTGCGTCTGCGGCCGATCCTGATGACCACGCTGACCACCGTGGTCGGCATGTCACCGCTGGCGTTCGGCTTCGGCGAGGGCTCGGAAATGCTGCGTCCGCTGGCCGTGTGCATGGTGTTCGGCCTGCTGTTCTCGATGTTCGTGACGCTGTTGCTGATTCCGTCGATCTACCTGCTGGCGCAACCGAAAGCCGCGCGCGGCGCGGTCTGATTCGGCCTGAATATCAAACGATGCCATGCGCGGCGGCGATGCGGCGCAAATGTGGAATCGCCAGTCCCGCCACGTCGGCATGGTGCAGCGCGCGTTGCAAACGCGACGGCGCCGAGCGACCGGCGCAGCCATGCCGCAAATCGGCGGCGATGGCTTCGTGCAATCCGGACATCAGGCTGTCGCGCCGCATGGCGCTGCCCGCCAGCCAGTCCTGCACATCCAACACCTCGTTGGCGACCGCCGCCAGCAGCGCGGGGTGATCATCGCGCAGCGCCCCGACATCGCCGCCGGTTTCCAGGCCGGCGATGTTGGTGGTCAGGATGTACAGATTCTTGCGCACCAGTTCCCACAGCAGGGCCTCGGCGTCGGGCAGCGTGCGCGCCGGCAGATCGATGGCGGCCAAGGCCGCGACCAGACTTTCGGCTTGCGGCCCGAACACCGGCGAAGGCAACAGCGCCTGGGCTTCCTTGCCTGGTTTTTTCTCGAACCAGACGGAAATCACCGTCGGATTGTCGATGCCGTGCGCCTGCCAATCGCGCGGCAGCAATTCGTTCTGCAACAGCCCGAGATTATCCCGCCAGCTCTCCGGCAAACCGGAAAGCACCGGATGCAGGTCGGGCTCGGCGACGGAGATCATCACCAGTTGCGGTTCCATCCAGCGCGCCGCCAGACGCTGCATGTCGTCGCCGCGATTCACCGGCACCACCACATGGCCGGTCTTCAACAAGCCACCGGCGAATACCCGCCCGAGTTGGCCCAGCCCGATCATGACCGCGATCTTGTCCATCTCTTTCTCCGTGTGTGGGTGTGCTGAAAACCGACTTGATTGTAAGTCGGCTTCCGGAATATCGAAAAATCCAACTAACATGCTCGGATTTGCTTGCACATGGAGAGTTCGATGTCTGTCACCGCCCCCGCCATCTCGTCCTTCACGCCGCCGCGCCGCACGCTGATGGGCCCCGGCCCGTCGGATGTGCCGCAACGCATCCTCGACGCCATGGCGCGGCCGACCATCGGCCATCTCGATCCGGCGTTCTGCGACATGATGGAGCAGACCAAGTCCCTGCTGCGTTACGCCTTGCGGACCGAAAACAAGCTGACCTTTCCGGTATCCGGACCCGGTTCGGTGGGCATGGAAACCTGCTTCGTCAATTTGGTCGAACCGGGCGACAAGGTCATCGTCTGCGTCAATGGCGTGTTCGGCGGCCGCATGCTGGAAAACGTCAAACGCTGCGGCGGCGTGCCGGTGACGGTGGACGACGCCTGGGGCCGAGCGGTCGACCCGGCCAAGGTGGAAGCGGCATTCGCCGCGCATCCGGACGCGAAAATCCTGGCTTTCGTGCATGCCGAAACTTCCACCGGCGCGCTGTCCGATGCCGCCGCGCTGGCCGCCGTCGCGCGTCGGCATGGCGCGCTGAGCATCATGGACTGCGTCACCTCGCTGGGCGGCACGCCGGTGATGATCGACGCCTGGGGCATCGACGCGGCCTATTCCGGCAGCCAGAAATGTCTGTCCTGCACGCCCGGCCTGTCGCCGGTGACTTTCTCCGAGGCCGCCATCGCCAAGGTCCGCGCCCGCCGCACGCCGGTGCAAAGCTGGTTCATGGATCTCAATCTGGTGCTCGGCTACTGGAGCGGCGAGGGCAAACGCACTTATCACCATACCGCGCCGATCAACCCGCTGTATGGCCTGCACGAGGCGCTGGTGATGCTCGCCGAGGAAGGCATCGACAACGCCTGGGCGCGACATCGGGCCATGCACGAAGCGCTGAAGACCGGCCTGGAAGGCATGGGCCTGACGTTTCTGGTGCCGGCCGACGAACGTCTGCCACAACTCAATTCGGTGCGCCTGCCGGCGGGCATCGACGATGCCGCCTGTCGCGCGCGGCTGCTGAACGAATTCGACCTGGAAATCGGCGCCGGCCTGGGCGTGCTGGCCGGCCAGATCTGGCGCATCGGCCTGATGGGCGCGTCCGCCAGCCGCCACAACGTCGACTATTGTCTGAAGGCGCTGGCCGCGGTGCTGGGCAAGCATTGAAATTCGTCACCCCCGCGCAGGCGGGGATCCAGGTAATAAATTCAACTGGGTTCCCGCATTCGCGGGAACGACGGAACCTTGAACCTTGAACCTTGAACCTTAAAATAAATCAGCGCTCCAGCAGATCGGCCTTGTTCGGCTTGCCATTCCAGGCGTCGGCATCGGCCAGGGCCTCCTTCTTCTCGGTGATCACCGGCCACAGCTTGGCCAGTTCGGCGTTCAGCGCGATGAAGCGGTGCTGCTCGGCGGGCACATCGTCCTCCGGGAATATCGCCTCGGCTGGACATTCGGAGACGCACAAATTGCAGTCGATGCATTCCTCCGGATCGATGACCAGGAAATTCGGTCCCTCATGAAAGCAATCAACCGGGCATACTTCGACACAATCGGTGAATTTGCACTTGATGCAGTTTTCCGCGACAACATAGGTCATAACTTTCCTCACTATTAGTTTTTCGCTAGCATAGCGGCAAGCAGTCGACCACGGCCAATACCCAGCGCTTTTGCCAGCCATAAATTACAATTTTTGCATCACTCCGTCTCCCTCCGCACTTCCATCCCCCGAGGTACACCCCCATGAGCGAACACATCCATTACGTCACCGACGACACCTTCGAGCAGGAAGTTCTGCAATCCCCCATGCCGGTTCTGGTCGACTACTGGGCCGACTGGTGCGGCCCGTGCAAGATGATTTCGCCTATCCTCGATGAAGTGGCCAAGGAATACGCCGGCCGCCTCAAGGTGTGCAAACTGAACATCGACGAAAACCAGGCGACACCGCCCAAATTCGGCATACGCGGCATTCCGACGCTGATGATCTTCAAGAACGGCAACGTCGAAGCCACCAAGGTCGGCGCGCTGTCGAAATCTCAATTGACCGCTTTTGTTGACAGCAACATCTAACTTCCGTTAGCTTAGTCCCGCCCGGCGCACTCGCAACGAGTTGGTCGGATTCCCCGGCGGTCTTGAAACCGAGGAATATCCGCCGCACCGGGCCGGACTTATCCCACTCCAGCACTCCCCTCCCAGGCCGTTTACGGCCAGCCGTTTACAGCCAGCCGATTACGGCCAACCTGCACCCACACCCCTATGCATCTTTCCGAAGTCAAGCAGCACCACGTCAGCAAGCTGATCGATCTGGCCGAAGCCAACGGCATCGAGAACGCCAACCGGATGCGCAAGCAAGAGTTGATCTTCGCTCTGCTCAAACAAGCGGCAAAAACCGGCGAGAGCATTTTCGGCGACGGCGTGCTGGAAATCCTGCCCGACGGCTTCGGCTTTCTGCGCTCGCCGGACACCTCGTATCTGTCGAATCCGGACGACATCTACGTCTCACCGTCACAGATCCGCCGCTTCAATCTGCACACCGGCGATACCGTCGAGGGCGAGATCCGCACACCGAAGGACGGCGAACGCTACTTCGCGCTGACCAAGCTGGACAAGGCCAACGGCGGCCCGGTGGAAGACCTGAAGCACAAAATACTGTTCGAGAACCTGACGCCGCTGTTCCCCAACGAACCGTTCAAGCTGGAACGCGACATCAAGGCGGAAGAAAACATGACCGGCCGGGTGATCGACATCATCTCGCCGATCGGCAAGGGCTCGCGCGGCCTGATCGTGGCGCCGCCGAAGACCGGCAAGACGGTGATGATGCAGCACATCGCGCATGCCATCACCGCCAACCATCCGGAAGCCATCCTGATCGTGCTGCTGATCGACGAGCGGCCGGAAGAAGTCACCGAGATGCAGCGCACGGTCAAAGGCGAGGTGGTCGCTTCCACCTTCGACGAACCCGCCGCGCGCCATGTGCAAGTCGCCGAGATGGTCATCGCCAAGGCCAAGCGCCTGGTCGAACACAAGAAGGATGTGGTGATCCTGCTCGACTCCATCACCCGTCTGGCGCGCGCCTACAACACCGTGCAGCCGACCTCCGGCAAGGTGCTGACCGGCGGTGTCGACGCCAACGCGCTGCAAAAACCGAAGCGTTTCTTCGGCGCCGCGCGCAACATCGAGGAAGGCGGCAGCCTGACCATCATCGCCACCGCGCTGATCGACACCGGCAGCCGCATGGACGACGTGATCTTTGAAGAATTCAAGGGCACTGGCAACATGGAAATCCACCTCGACCGGCGCATGGCCGAGAAGCGGGTCTACCCGGCGATCAACGTCAACCGCTCTGGCACCCGCAAGGAAGAACTGCTGATCGAAGCCTCGATCCTGCAAAAGATCTGGGTGCTGCGCAAACTGCTCTACCCGATGGACGATATGGAGGCGATGGAATTCCTCTCCGACAAGATCCGCGCCACCAAGACCAACAACGACTTCTTCGAGTCGATGCGACGCGGATAGCCTCGTTTCAAGGAGCGACAGCATGACACGGTTCGGTTGGGTTCTGTTGCTGATGCTGTCGATGTTGCCGCCCGTCAGCACGGCGCATGCCGACGATCAAGGCAAGGCGGCACGCTTCTTCGAGGATGCGCTGAGTCGTTACGAGCGGGACGACTACGCCGGCGCGGTGGTGCAATTGAAAAATGTCCTGCAACTCGACCCGCGTCTGTTGCAGGCGCATGTACTGCTGGGTCGCGCCGAGTTGCAACGGGGCAATCCCGCCGCCGCGGAAATCTCCTTCGACAACGCCCTGAAACTCGGCGCCGACCGGAGCGTGGTCGTGCCCGAACTGGCGCAAGCCTATTTCGGCCAGGGCAAATACCAGGCAATCGCCGAACGCATCAACCCGGTCGGCCTGCCGGCCGCGATACAACAGGATCTGCTGCTGCTGCGCGCCTACGCCTATATGGAATTGGGCGACAAACCCGGGGCGGAAACCACGCTGGCGCAGGCCGAGCGGTTGGGCTCAACCGCCGATTACCTGGTCGCGCAAGGCATGTTCAGCTTGCAGCAACAGCAGTTGTCGAATGCCAGGAAATTCGCCGATCAGGCGCTGACATTGGACCGCAAGCATGCCAAGGCCTGGAACTTGCTGGCCTCCATCGATCACCTGCAAGGCGCGACCGACAAGGCGCTGCGCGGCTATGCCACGGCGCTGCTGCACGCGCCGACGCTGACCGACGCGCGGGTCGCCCGTGCCGGCTTGTTGCTGGACATGAATCGCCTCGACGATCTGCAAAAGGAACTGGCCCAACTCAAGACCAAGAGTCCGGGCGATCCACGCGCAAGCTATCTGGAGTCGGTGCTGCTCGGGCGCCAGGGCAAGACCCGCGAGGCCAAGGCGGCGTTGCTTGAAACCGCCAAACTGATCGACTCGCTGCCGCCCGAGGCCATCCGGCGGCGCGGACAACTGTTGATGCTCGGCGCGTTGGCCAATTACGAGATCAATTCCACCGCCAAGGCCCAGGGATACCTCGAAAGTTACATCAAGCTGCATCCGGATCACCCCGGCGCGCGCAAGATGCTGGGGTCGCTTTATCTCCGGGAGCAGCAAACCGCCGCGGCCGTCGCGGTGCTGGAAAAAGCCATCGTCCTGGCGCCCGGCGACGCGGATTTGTTGATGCTGCTGGCCAGCGCCTATCTGACCGGCAACCAGCCCGCCAAGGCCGCCAATCTACTGGAACAGGCTGGCGCCGCGACGCGCGGACAGCCCGATTTGACCGCCTCGCTGGGGGTCAGCCTGTTGGGCGTCGGCCGCTTCGACAGCGGCCTGCAACATTTGACCCAGGCGTTTCGGCAGCGTCCGGCGGACGGCCGCATCGGCTCCGCGCTGGTCATGCTGCACATCCAGCATGGCCAACCGCGCGCGGCGGTTGGCGTCGCCGAGGCGCTGGTCAAAGCCAACCAGCCGAATCCGCAGGCCTACAACCTGCTCGGCGTCGCCAAGGCGGCGGCGGCGGATTTCGTCGGCGCCCGCGCCGCTTATGAAAAAGCGCTGGCGTTGGCGCCGAATTTCGATGCCGCCCGCCTGAACCTCGGCAAGCTGGAAACCGCCGCCGGTCGTCACGAGGTGGCGCAACGGCATTTCGCGCAACTGATCCAACGCAACCCCCGGCATAGCCAGGCGCAATACGAACTGGCGCGCAATGAAGCGGCCTCCAATCGTATGGCGGCGGCAATCACCCGCCTGGAGAAATTGCGCAGTGTCGATTCCGGACTGAATATCGGCCTGACCTTGGGCGATTACTATCTCGCCGCCGGCCAATCCACCAAGGCGCTGAATCTCGCCAAGGAACTCAGCGGCCGCGCGCCGGACCACTTCGAGGTGCTTTCGCTGTATGGCCGCAGCCAGGCGGCGAGCGGCAGAAACGACCTGGCCCGCGTCGCTTTTCGCAATATGGGTGTGCAAGCCGGCGCCGATATCAGCCGCCTGGCCGAAACCGCCCGCCTGCAGTTGCGCATAGCCGAACTGGAAGGCGCCACGCTGAGTTTGAACAAGGCGCTATCCATTGCGCCGGATGACCTGTCCATCAACCTGCTGCTGATCGACCTGGAATTGCGCAAGGGCGCGCGCGATCAGGCGACTGGCCGCGCCAGCAAACTCGCCGCGCAACATCCCGCCCGCGCCGAACCGCTACGCGTGCTGGGCGACATCGCCATCGCCGGCGGAAAACCGGCCGAGGCGGTGCGCCATTACCGCGCCGCGCTGAGCAAGTCGGAATCCGCCGGTGACGTGCTGCGCCTGGTTCAAAGCCACGCGTCCGCCGGCGAACCGGCGCGCGGCCTGGCCTTGCTGGAGGAATGGAACCGGCGACTGCCCAACGATGCGACCATCCAGCTCGCCTTGGCCGAGGGCTGGATGCGCGCCGGCAAACTGGATCAGGCCAGCGCCGCTTATGAACGGCATATCAAGCAACATGGCGAGCAAGCCCCGGCGCTCAACAATCTGGCGCTGCTGCTGCTCAAACGCGGCGATTTGCCGGCCGCCTTGCGCCACGCTGAACGCGCCCATGCGCTCGCCCCTGACAACCCGATCACCAATGACACCCTGGGCTGGATACTCACCCAAAAATCCGAAACCGATCGCGCCCTGCGCTATCTGCGCGATGCCCGCCTGCGCGCGCCGGGCAATCCGGAAATCCAGTACCACCTGGCCACCGCCTTGCAGCGTACCGGCAAAACCAGCGAAGCGATCCGGGAACTGCAACAGGCCTTGAAATCGGGGGTCGCATTCGAGGGAATCGATGAAGCGCGCGGTCTGTTGCGGCAACTGCAGCCCTGAACCAGCGCCGCGACACGCGATGCGCGTGTCAAAATTTCGTCAGATGTGACGATCATTCGTGGAGTCGGCACCGACCAGCATTCTTCGACATCGCGCGCGGTTCAAAGCGCATCCCGTTCGGCATTCATGGCATGAATTGTGCTTGATCCGCGTCAAGCCAACCAACCCACCGAGATGCCGCATACGGCATTTACTGTCCAGAGGAATTGCCATGAAATCGATCGGTAGAACCGCCCTGCTTGCCGCTGTTGCGTTGACGTTTGCCGCCTCGGCTCAGGCTACGGTATGGAATTCCACCAGCGTGACCAGCAACCCGGCCGCGAATCATGTCAATTCCGCCGGATATTCCATCGATGTCGGCAATACCAGCACGATGACCGCCGACGGCATCTCGGTCAGCGTCACCGCCTGGTCGAACACCAATCAGACCGGCGTGGTCAATGAAACCAGCGTCGGCACCTCGACCAACAGCCTGAACTACACACTGGAATCCGCCTATCTGGGTCAATGGTCGGGCAGCGGCTACGGCGTCACCAACCGCGACCGAACCTATGATGGTACGAGCTCCGGCGACGAGGGCGAGGGTCAAAACCCCGAGCACGCGCTGGACAACGAGGACCGCTACGATTCGCTGCTGTTCAGCTTCAGCGGCGCCGCCAACGGCGTGATCCTGTCCTCGGTGTACAAAGGTTGGGTCAGCACCGATTCGGACATCAGCGTCTGGGCCTACACCGGCGGCGAGACCACCTCGACCGATCTTACCGGGGCAACTTACGACAACCTGGGCAGCGGCTGGGAACTGGTGGGACATTACTCCGGCAGCTACAGCACCGGCACGGTGAACATCAACAGCAGCGGCCTGAGTTCCAGTTACTGGCTGATCGGCGCCTATACCCCGGTTGGCGGCGCCAACTACACAGAAAACAACGACCATATGAAGCTTCTGAAGCTCACCGGAACCGCCGCCAACTGCTCGTCCACCCCCGACGCGCCCGGCTGCAACACCACGACCGGCAACGGCACCGTACCCGAACCCTCCAGTCTCGCTCTGCTGGGCCTGGGTCTGTTCGGTCTGCTGAGAATGCGGCGCGCGGAGAAAACCGCGAACTGACCCGTTCCGGGAATGTGCCACCGCCGAAACGCCGCGCTCGTCGCGGCGTTTGGCTTTCAAGGTTCAAGGTTCAAGGTTCAAGGTTCAAGGTTCATCGGGCGTTAGCCCAATCCCGGCAGGCGTTGTAAGCTCCATCCGCCTATTTTGAATCACCGCCGGGAACCGCCATGCGCACTGAAACACCGCAAACCATATTTCTCCAGGATTACGCCCCGCCGGACTGGCTGATCGACACCGTCGACCTGCGCGTCGCCATCCACGCCGGACACACCGAAGTTCGCGCGCGCCTGGCCTGCAAACGCAACCCGCAAGGCGGCGGCGGAGATCTGCTGCTGAATGGCGAGGATCTGCTGCTGCGCGACATCCGTCTCGACGGCGCAGCGCTGGACGCCGCGCGCTACAGCCTGAGCGCCGACGCGCTGACCCTGCGCGGATCGCCCGACGCGCCGCTGCCCGACGCCTTCCTGCTGGAAACCGTGGTGCGCATCGATCCGGAGCACAACACCCGGCTGTCCGGACTGTATCGGTCGCGTGACGGCTATTTCAGCCAATGCGAAGCCGAGGGCTTCCGCCGCATCACCTTCTTTCCGGATCGACCGGACGTGATGGCGCGCTTTACCTGTGAAATTGAGGCAGATCGCCAGCAATTTCCGCAATTGCTCAGCAACGGCAATCTGATCGCCGCCGGCCCTTGCCCGGATGCCGCCGAACGCCACTGGGCGCGCTGGCAAGACCCGTTCGCCAAGCCGTGCTATCTGTTTGCGCTGGTCGCCGCCAAACTCGACGTACTGGAGGATCACTATCTCACCGCATCCGGCCGGCGTGTCCAGCTCGGGGTCTATGTCGAGCCCGGCAAGCTGGATCAATGCGGCCAGGCCATGGCGGCGCTGAAGCAGTCGATGCGCTGGGATGAACAGCGCTTCGGCCTGGAAATGGATCTCGACCGCTACATGATCGTCGCGGTGGGCGACTTCAACATGGGCGCGATGGAGAACAAGGGTCTCAACATCTTCAACACCAAGTACGTGCTGGCGCGACCCGACACCGCCACCGACAGCGATTACCAGAACATCGACCGGGTCGTGGCGCACGAGTATTTCCACAACTGGACCGGCAACCGCGTCACTTGCCGCGACTGGTTTCAACTGTCGCTGAAGGAAGGCCTGACGGTGTTCCGCGATCAGGAGTTCGGCGCCGACGTGCATTCCCGCGCGGTCTGCCGGATTCAGGAAGTGCGCGGACTACGGATCGGCCAGTTCCCGGAAGATGCCGGGCCGATGGCGCATCCGGTGCGTCCCGCGTCGTACGCGGAAATCAATAATTTCTATACCGCCACGGTCTACCAGAAAGGCGCCGAAGTCGTGCGCATGATCCACACCCTGCTCGGGCGCGACGCCTTTCGCCGGGGTATGGACCTGTATTTCCAGCGCCACGACGGACAGGCCGTCACCTGCGAGGATTTCGTCGCCGCCATGCAGGCCGCGTCACAGGTCGATCTCGGCCAGTTCCGGCGCTGGTATGCCCGCGCCGGCACGCCGCATCTGCGCGCCGAGGGCGCCTGGGATCCGGACAGCCGGCGCTATACCCTGAACCTGTCGCAGAGCCTGGCCGCCACCGCTTACGAACAACGCCTGCGGCAAGCCGGCCTGGCGGTCGAAACCGGGCCGCTGCATATCCCGGTGGCGGTCGGCCTGGTCATGCCGGATGGCACGGATGCGGCGCTGCGCCTCGC
>JAGUXX010000249.1 GCA_020061585.1 Betaproteobacteria bacterium
CAGGCGGCCGGCGAAAAGCGCGAGCCGCCGTTGCTCGCCAGCGACCAGGGCCGCCGCCTGCTGGCCAGCCTGCACGACCCCAGCGGACTAGGCCACGAGGGCGAATGGTTGCTGGTGCTGCGCGAGGAAAACCATCAGGCCGCCATCGACAACCTGATCGCGGCTTTCCGCCTGACCCTGCGCGAAGCGGAAGTGCTGTTCTGGGTGACCAAGGGCAAGACCAACAAGGACATCGGCGAAATCCTGCAAACCAGCCCGCGCACGGTGAACAAGCACCTGGAACATGTATTCGAGAAACTGGGCGTCGAAACCCGCACGGCGGCGGCGAATCTGGCGTTGAGCCGGGTCGGGACGCAGCGCGGCGAGCGTTGATCCGCTGGAACGAAGACCTGACAGGTTTGTAAAACCTGTCAGGTCTTACTGGATACCCGTATACGCTGGAATGACGCCAATACAAAGGGTTACCGCTAGAACAAATTTGCCTTGGCAAGGGGCAAGGTTCACGTTGCGAAGAAGGCGGTTTCGGCTGATTGCGGCAATTCCAGGCCGGTGACCCGCGCCTTTTGCAACACTTCCCAGTAATAGCGATAGGTGGCGCGGTCGTGCAGTTCGCCGGCGTGCTGGATCGGCCCCCAATCCGCCTGTTGCGCCGCAAGCAGGATGGCGGCGCCGGTTTCGACTTCGCTGTAATCCGGTTGCATGGCGTCGACGATGGGCTGGATCTGCGTCGGGTAGATGCTCCACTGGCGCAGGAAACCGAATTCCATGCGGGCGCGCCGCGCGTCCTGATAGGTGGTGTACGGGTTTTTCAGGTCCAACGTGACGTTGTGCGCCGGGATCACGCCATTGGCCAACGCGGCGGACACCACTTCGCACTTGGCGCGGGCGATCAGCCGATGTTCGAACTGGCCGGGGCTGCGCATGGCGCTGGCGGGAATGGCGCCGTGGTGGCCGGAGACGAAGTCCATCAGGCCGAAGTCGAGCACCTGCAACCACGGCAGCGTGGCGATGCGGTGCACGTCGCGCAGGGCGCCATGGGTTTCGATCAGGATATGAATCGGGATCTCCCGCTCGATGCCGTGCATCGAACACATGTGCTGGATGAAATCGATCATCTCGGCGGCGTGGTCGTAGGCGGTGCTCTTCGGCAACGTGAGGTAGGCCAGCCGCTCGCCGGCGCCGCCGACCAGCTGCTCCACATCCTGCCGCCAGGCGGGGTGCGAATAGTCATGAATGCGCGCGCCGCACAGACGCTGCTGATTGGCTTCGCCGCGCAACACCCGGACGATCATTTCGGCATGCTCGCGTTCACGCCCGGCCGGCGCGCCGTCTTCGCAATCGCAGGTGATGTTGAACACCGGTCCGAGTTTTTCCATCAGCGCCAGCGCTTTCAGGATCAGTTTTTCACTGCCGGCGAAGTGTTCGCAGGCGGGGATTACCGGGAACGGTTTCTCGCCGGCGAACAGCGCGGTATTGGGGTGTACGGGTTGGTTCATCTTGTCTCCTCGTTTCAACGTCACCCTGGCGCAAGCCGGGGACCAGTCAGTGGCGCCTGGATTCCGGCTTGCGCCGGAATGACAGCTACATTGCGCGTGGCATCAACACGGTGTAATCCAGATCGAGCACGACATTGGGGTGATATTTGCCGTCGACTTTCGCCTCGGCCAGCTCGGGTGGGGTTAGATTCTTCAGGCCCAGCATGCGCAGACGCAGCGCGCCCAGATCCGCGCGCCCGGGCAGTGTCCATTTTTCCAGCACCTCGCTGCGGGTGTAGAGCGTGTCGCCGGCGAACGTCGGATTGCAGTGCGTGCCGGCGTTGATGGCGGCGACCAGCAAGGCATTTTCCAGGCCTTCGTAACTCAGCGCGCGGCATACGGAAATGACGTGACCGCCATACACCAGGCGCTGGCCGAAGGTCGAGTCACGCATCAGATGCGCGTCGAAATGCAGCCGCGCCGGGTTCTGGTACAGGCGGGTGGCGAAGGTGTGGTCGGACTCGTCCAGCGTCATGCCGGCCGGATGGTCGATGCATTCGCCCACTTGATAATCGTCCCAGCGCCATTCGCCGCCGGTCAGACCGGTCTCGAATTCGCGGCAATCGAGGAAGTCCGGTACCACCAGACGCTCGGGTTTCACCCGCGCGCTGGTTTCCGGAATCACTGCCGGCGGCGCCGGGCGCGAGCGGTCGCGCTGCTTCACCATCACCCAGCGGATCCAGGTCAGCACCGCCTCGTCGTTCTGATTCACCGCCGTCGAACGCACCCAGACCACGCCGCTGTCGCCGCTGCTGTTCTGCTTCAGGCCGATCACCGTCGATTCCGCCGCCAGGCTGTCGCCGACGTAGACCGGCGCGAGCCAGCGCACATCGGCATAGCCCAGATTGGCGACGGCGTTCAGGGAAATATCGGCCACGGTCTTGCCGAACGCCAGATGGAACACCAGCATTTCATCCAACGGCCGCGCCGGATAGCCCAGCGCATGCGCCACCGGCGCGGCGCAGCCGATGACATGGCGCGTACCGGTCAGCGCCAGATACAGCGCGATATCGCCCTCGCCGACGGTGCGCGGCGTGGCGTGCACGAAGGTGCGGCCGAGATGAAAGTCTTCGAAGAAATTGCCGGTGCTGGCTTTGTTCATCATCGCATTCCTGTAATGCGTCATTCCGGCGTATGCCGGAATCCAGTGGCTTACTGGACCCCGGCCTGCGCCGGGGTGACGGTATTGGATAGGCTTTCCGTCTCCATCTTCTCGATCATGGCGTGAATCATCAAGGTGCGCCGCGCCGCCTCGACATGCAGATTCTCCACCAGACGACCTTCGACGACCGTCACGCCGCGGCCATCGGCATTGGCTTCGGCGAATGCGGCGATGATCTTGCGCGCGCGTTCGACACTGGGCGCCTGCGGCGTGAAGGCGTCGTTGGCATACTGAATCTGCAACGGGTGGATTACCGTCTTGCCGTCGAAACCCAGATCGCGCGCCATGCGGCAGGCATATTCGAAGGTCGGCATGTCCCGCATATCCAGATACACGCCATCGACAATCGGCAGACCGTGCGCCCGCGCCGCCAGCAGGCAATGCGACAGGCTGTAAAGCAGCGGCAAACGGTCCGGCGTGATGCGCGCATGCAGTTCGTTGGTCAGGTCGGAGGTGCCCATCACCAGACAGCGGATGCGCTCGCTGCTGCCGGCGATTTCCTCGGCGCGCAACACCGCCAGCGGCGTTTCCAGCATCACCATGATCGGCAGATGCGCGCCGCCGGCGGCATCCAGCGCCGCCAGCGCGGCGAGCACATCGGCGCGACTCTGGATGCGCGGAAACAGGATGGCATCCGGCTTCAGCGGCGCGATCGCGGTCAGATCGTCCAATCCCCAGGCGGTGTCGTGCCGGTTGACCCGCACCACCACTTCGCGCTGGCCGTAACCGCCTTGTCGCAGCGCCGCCGCCGCGTTGCGCCGGGCTTCGGTCTTGCGTTCGACGAGGACCGATTCCTCCAGATCGAAGATCAGCGTATCGACGCGCAATTCGCGGCCCTTGGCCAGGAAGCGCGGCACGCAGGCCGGGATGTAGAGCATGGAACGGCGGGGGCGGTAGTGGGACATGGTGATTTCCTTGGCGCCCGTCATACCGGCGCCGGCCGGTATCCAGATTCCGTACGTAACGACTGGATACCGGCATTCGCCGGTATGACGAAGAAAAAGCGCGGGCGGGAATGTGGCGTCATGCCGACCGCCCGATCGCCAACGCCGGCGACAACTGCTTGCGAATGATCTTGGCGTTTTTGGTGCGCGGGAAATCGGCCGCCAGGTAGACGATCTTCGGCGCCTTGTAGCCGGCCAGATGCTCGCGGCCGAAGGCGGCCAGTTCATCGGCCGTCACGCTGGACCCCGGATGCAGCATCACATATGCCACCACCAGCACCTTGTCGACGGCCAGTTCCTCCCCAGTTGCGGCGCAATCGGCGACTGCCGGATGGGTTTTCATGACCCGTTCGATCTCGTGCGGCGATACCCGGTAGCCGAAGGAATTGATGATGTCGTCGCGCCGGCCGAGAAACCAGATATAGCCGTCCGCGTCGAAACGGGCGTAATCGCCGGTGAGGAACCAGCGCTCCTTGAACGCCTTGCCGGTTTCCTCGGGCAGATTCCAGTAGCGCATGAACAGGCCGGGATCATCGGCCGGCAGGCAGATCATGCCCTCCTCGCCAGCCGCGACCTCGCGCAGAGTTTCCGGATCAAGCAGGCGCACATCGTGGCCGGGTTGCGGAAAGCCGGCGGATCCGGGGCGGATCGGCCGGAACCTGTTTTCCGACAGGTAATAGGACACTTCCGACATGCCCACCGCTTCGTAGATTTCCACACCGAAACGGTCCTTCCACAGGCCCAGCATCTCGTCCGACAGGTGTTCGCCGGCGCTCATGCAATGCCGCAGGGTCGGCACGTCGCCGCCGGTGAAATTCGTTTTCTGGATGATCTGGCGGTAGATGGTCGGCACGCCGATGAAGATCGTCGCGCTGTGCTTGGCGATCAGGCGTATCCAGCCATCGGCGTCGTTCTTGCCCTCATGCACGATCACCGTCTTGCCGCGATACAGCGGGTCCATCAGGCCGGAGCCGAGCACATAGGTCCAGTTGAATTTGCCGGAATGCACGATGCGGTCGTGCCCGTCTTCCGCGAAGTCGAACCAGTATTGCGCCGCCGGTTCGCGGCCGATCATCGCCCGGTGCGCGTGCAGCACGCCTTTCGGGTAGCCGGTGGTGCCGGAGGTGTAGACCAGATAGGCCGGGTCGTGCGACTTGCTGTTGTGCGGCGGCGCGCAACTGCCGATTTCCTCCAGCTCGCTTTCCAGATCGCGCACCTCGATGCCGCTGGCCGGCAGCAATCCGCCTGGGCCGGTCAGCAACACGAAGCGCAAATGCGGCAACCCGACCAGTTTTTCGCGCAGGCCTTGCCACATCGCCTTGTCGGTGACCAGCACGCTGGCTTCGGAATCGCGCGCCAGATACACCACTTCCTCGGCGGTCAGCAAAGTTGAAGTCGGCACCGCGATCGCGCCGCGCTTCATCGCGCCAAGAAAAGCGGTGGGATAGGCCAGCGAATTGGGCAACCGGATCAGCACCCGTTCGCCCAGCGCCACGCCGAGATTGCGCAGCAACTGGGCAAACCGGGAAGTGGATTGCACCAGTTGCCGGTAGGTCGCGGTGGACACGCCCAGCGCATCGTCCTCGACGATCATCGCCAGCTTGTTTTCATTGGCGGTGCCCAGATGCGCATCGGTACAGGCCACGCCGATGTTGAAGTGCTCGGGCAACTGCCAGTTCCAGGCGGGAAGGGGTTGAAGGGGCATGGTGGACTCCAGCGAGGATAGGGATACGGGGGCGTTCATTCGGTGGCTCCGCGACTGAAAATGGAGACCGTCATACCGGCGCAAGCCGGTATCCAGTTCTTCACGCGTATCCATTCTGGACCCCGGCATTTGCCGGGATGACGAGCAACCCACGGTGGCTGTTTCACAAAATCACCCCATAAGGCCAATTTTCACGAACCACTTGCGCCGGCAACATCGCCAGCACCTTCAGCGCGAAATCGGTGTCGGCCGCCGACAAGGCCCGCAACGCATGCGCGCGCAACAGCACTTGCAGGGCCTTGCCGAACATCGGCGGGTCGAGCATTTCGCCTTCGAACTTGATCGCGCCGCCAAGCAGCGCATCGGCTTCCACCGCCGCTT
Source organism: Betaproteobacteria bacterium (assembly GCA_020061585.1). Classification (GTDB taxonomy): domain Bacteria; phylum Pseudomonadota; class Gammaproteobacteria; order Burkholderiales; family Thiobacillaceae; genus PFJX01. Next base: position 5,728 of record JAGUXX010000249.1, read on the forward strand.
TCAGCACGCGGATGTTGCGCGCCACCTCGGTCGGCGACGGCGTGTAGGCGACTTTGCACAGATGGATGTGGCTGGGGTGGATGACTTGTTTGCCGGTCAGGCCCATCGCCGCTTCTTCGCAAGCGTGGCGATAGACCACGCGCGACTCGTCATCGCCATGCAGATCCAGCCAGCGCCGGATGTCGTGCGGTTCCAGATAGTTTTCCGGCATGCCGGCCTGGCCGATCAGCACTTCGACGCCGCCGATGACGCCGACGCCGTTGATGCGCGCCTCGAAGATGATCTGGTGCAGGAAGTAGGACAGCTCCTGGGTCCAGCCGCGCGGCGTGATCTGGATGCCCATCGCCTTGGAGAAGTCGTGGATGCCGAACACCACATGCTGCACCGTCGGGTAGGCCATGATGTCCGGGGCGATCTTCAGCGACTTGGGATGCTCGATGATCGGCTGGATGGTGATGCGCGGATTCATCCCGACCAGGCACGCCGACAAATCGCGGATCTCCGCCGCGCCGTAAGCCTCGCCGGCTTTGGCCAGCATTACCACATCGATGTGGTCGGCCAGATCCTTGACCATTTGCAGATCGAGTTCGTATTCCGGCGTACGAAACGGGTTGATGCGCACCGCCACCGCCAGATCGTCGCGATTCAGGCCGGGCAATTCCCGGCGCAGCAGATCGCGTGACAAGGCTTTCTGGCGGCAGCCATCTTCCAGGTCGAACAGCAGGGTTTGCGCATGACAATGCCGGGCATGCTTCTGAAACCGCGACGCGGCGGTCTCCAGGTCTTCGTACAGCCCCAGCGCCGGCGCGTATTTCACCGGTGGGTAGTAGAGCTGGATGCCGGGCCAGAAGTTACCCAAACCAGCACCCAAGTCCGCATTGCCGCCAACTTCGCGACTCGCGATGACCATGTCGAACTCCTCGTCACTCGATCAAAGTGGAGCCGGGTCGATGCCCGTTCCTAGTATGGACAGAACGCTATTCCGAAAATTGCTGCCGCACTGCACAAATATTTCAAGCTTGGGTATTGAAAAACCCAATATTTTGATCGGCTAATATTGGGTTTTATATGCGTTCACGCGGCGCGATACTGTTCACCGTCGCGTCTGTCCACGCTTCTGGATTCCGGCCTGCGCCGGAATGACGAGATCGGACCATTGCCAAGGGGAAGTTCATGACCATCATTCGCCAAGAAGATTTCATCCAGTCCATCGCCGACGCCTTCCAGTTCATTTCGATCTATCACCCGCTCGATTTCATCCGCGCGATGAAGGCCGCCCACGACCTGGAACAGTCGCCCGCCGCGCGCGACGCGATGGCGCAGATCCTGATCAACTCGCGGATGTGCGCCGAAGGCCATCGGCCGATCTGCCAGGACACCGGCATGGCGGTGGTATTCCTGAAAATCGGCATGAACGTGCGCTGGGAGGGCGAAGCCAACATCACCGATTGGGTCAACGCAGGCGTGCGCCGCGCCTACCTTGATCCGGATAACCCGTTGCGCGCCTCGGTCCTCGCCGACCCGGCCGGCGCGCGCCAGAACACCCGCGACAACACCCCGGCGGTGATCTACATGGATCTGGTGCCAGGCGACACGGTCGACGTCAAAGTCGCGGCGAAAGGCGGCGGCTCGGAAAACAAGGCGCATTTCACCGTGCTCAACCCGTCCGATTCGATCGTCGACTGGGTGCTCTCGGTGTTGCCGGAAATGGGCGCCGGCTGGTGCCCGCCGGGCATCCTTGGGCTAGGCATCGGCGGTTCGCCGGAAAAGGCGCTGCTGATGGCCAAGGAAGCGCTTCTCGACCCGATCGACATCCATGAACTGCGCGCGCGCGGCGCCAGCAATCGCATCGAGGAGCTGCGTCTGGAGCTGCTCGACAAGGTCAACGCGCTGGGCATCGGCGCGCAAGGCCTGGGCGGGCTGACCACCGTGCTCGACGTCAAGATCAAGGACTTCCCGACCCACGCCGCCAGTCTGCCGGTCGGGCTGATTCCCAACTGCGCCGCCACCCGCCACATTCATTTCACGCTGGACGGCTCCGGCCCGGCGGTGTTCACGCCACCTGCCCTTTCGGAATGGCCCGATTTGAGCCAAACCCAAGCATCAAATGGACCGGCCGCCGCCCGCCGGGTCAATCTCGACACGCTGAGCGCCGCCGACACCGCCACCTGGCAAGCCGGCGAACAGCTCCTGCTGTCCGGCAAGCTGCTCACCGGCCGCGACGCCGCGCACAAGAAACTGGCGGAGCTGATCAGGGCCGGCCAGCCGCTGCCGGTCGATTTCCACAACAAGTTCATCTACTACGTCGGCCCGGTCGACCCGGTGCGCGACGAAGCCGTCGGCCCGGCCGGCCCGACCACCGCGACGCGCATGGACAAATACACCGACCTGATGCTGGGCGACCAGGTCGGCCTGCTCGGCATGGTCGGCAAATCCGAACGCGGCCCGGAAGCCATCGCCTCGATCAAGGCGCACGCCGGCGTCTACTGCATCGCCGTCGGCGGCGCGGCTTATCTGGTCGCCAAAGCGATCAAGCATGCCCGCGTGCTGGCCTTCCCGGAACTGGGCATGGAAGCGGTCTACGAATTCGACGTGGAAAACATGCCGGTCACCGTCGCCGTCGATAGTCGCGGCAACTCGGTGCACGACAGCGGCCCGAAAGAATGGCGGATGAAAATCGGCAAGATTCCGGTCAGGAAGGCATAAGTCTGACGACTCGAACGTTGCTCCAGATCAAATCAGCCCACCGGCAAGCCCCGCGCCTATCAGCAGCATCATGCCGGCGACCGTCAGTTCGATGAAGCGCAGCGTGACTTTCTTCAACAGTCGCTTGCCGAGGTAGACGCCCAGAAACGCCGACAGGGTGGCGGCCAATACCAGAACGGCGCTGTCGCCCCGCAGCATCTGCCAGCCGCCGGTGTGGAAGGCGGCGCCATAGACCGCCAGGCGCACGCTATCCACCAACACCGTGCAGGCCGCGCCGGTGCCGACGTAGGCGTCTTTCGACAGCCCCGCCTTGATCAGGAAGGCCGAACGCAACGCCCCCTGATTGCCCGACAGCCCGCCGAAGAAGCCGGACAGCAGGCCGCCAACCGGCAGCCAGGTGGGCGAAATCGACAGTTTCGCGAAGCGCGGCCAGAGTTCCAGCAGCGCAAAACCGGCGATGAGCACGCCGATGACCGCCTTGACCGGCGTGATTTCGTGCAATTGGCCGGCCAGTTCATAACGGGCGAATGCCGGCATGTCGGCGAACAGGAGCAGCAGACCGGCGCCGGCGATGGCCGCCAATGCCGCCGGCAGGCCGAAACGGGCAACAATGCGCCAGTTGGCGTCGCGGCCGACCAGGCCGATCTTGAACAGGTTGTTGGCCAGATGCACGATAGCGGTCATGGCGACGGCCACCGGCACCGGAAAGAACAGCGCGAACACCGGCATCAGGATGGTCCCGAGACCGAAGCCAGAGAACAGGGTCAGGCCGGAGGCCAGCAACGCCACGCCACAAATCAGCAAGAGTTCCATGGACGGGCCTTTGCTTGAAAAGCGAATTACGCTATCAGATATCGAGAATTGTGTATGGATCTGAACTCAATGCACATCCTGCACCACGCCGCCGAGGAAGCCGTCTTCGGACCCGGCAGCATCGAACAACACTATCGACTTGGTCAATGACCCGCAGCCCCGCTGGCACGCTTGTTCGCTGCGAAGCCGCCCTTGCTCTTCCAGCCTTCGATGCCGTCCTGCAGCACCTTAACGTTGTCCCAGCCCAGCAACCGCATGGCGAACACCGCCTGCGCGGATAGCGAGCCGCTGTTGCAGTAGATCAGCACCATCTTGTCTTGGGTGATTTCGGCGCGGCGGCCCGGAATCTTGCGCCATTCGATGTTGATCGCGCCGGGGATATGTTCCTTGGCGAACTGGGCCGCGTCGCGCGCGTCGATGACCAGAATGTTGTTCCAGTCTTCGGCCGGAATCTGCTCCGGCCAGATCAGGCTGGAACCGTATTCGGTGAAATCCATGTAGCCCTCGACGGCATCGGCGACCGCCGCGTCGTCAGAGGCCATGGCCGAACCGGAAAAGAGTGCCATGCCAAGCAGCAGGCCAATCAGAATTTTCGACATCGTGGATTCCTTGTGAATGTCAATGAAAGAGAAAGCGCCGGTATGGCTGGGGCCGCATAAGGTAGTTCGCTGCAAGGCTCGCTGCCATGGACCATCCGGACCAGACGCATACCGTCAATTCATCTCCGGACGAACAACTGGCCAACCTTTGGCATGCCATGCGGTCATGCCGCCCTGAATGACGCCGACGTCGGTGTAACCGGCTTCGGCGAGCAAGCGCGCGGCCTGGGCGGAACGGCGGTCGGTGCGGCAGACCAGACGGATCGGCCGTTGCTTGTGATCCGCCAGTTCGGCGAGCTGCGCCGGCAACGCCTCCAGCGGCAGGCTGCGCGCACCGGCAATATGACCTTGTTCACCGGTGAAGTCGGCGGCTGGGCGCACGTCGAGCAGCAGGACATCCGCACCGGCATCGAGTTGTTGTTTCAGCGACTCGATGGGCAACATCGGTTTTTCCCGCAGCTTGCGCACAAGACGCGGCAGGAAGGCGACGGCGGCGAGCAGTGCCAGCGCGATCAGGCTGTTGCGGATCAGGCTTTCGCCGCCGCTCAGGGCCTCGCGTCCGACATGGCCCAGCCAGGTATAGGCAAAGGCGCCGGGCAGCATGAACAGCCAGGTCGCCAGCACGTAGGCGACGAATGGAATCCGCGTCAGGCCCAGCGCGTAATTCAGCAGATTGAACGGAAACACCGGCACCAAACGGGTGAAGGCGACGAAGCGCCAGCCTTCCGCCGTCACGCCCTCGTCCAGGCGCTGGATGCGCGGCCCGGCGCGTCGCGCCACCCAATCGGCGCCCAGGTAACGGGCGATGAGGAATGCGAGGGCAGCGCCGACGGTGGCGCCGGTCAGGTTCCACAACGTCCCCCACAGCGGCCCGAACAGCGCGCCGCCGGCCAGCGTCAGCACCGAACCGGGCAGGAACAACACCGTGGCCAGCGCGTAGACCAGCATGAACAGCGGCGGACCAGCCGCGCCGGCGCCCTCGACCCAGGCTTGCAGCGCGGCGGCGTCGAACTGGTCGCGCTGGGTGATGGCGGTGACCACGGCGAGCAGCAGGATCAGGCCGAGCAGGATGCGTGTGACGTTTTTGTTCATCGCGATGCTTGATCCGAGTAGTTGCGCCGATTGATCGCGTAGTCGCTGACCTCGCCCTTGAACGGCAGCAGCAGCATGCCGTCCAGACGGTCGACTTGTTGCGGGTCGGTGAAATCGCGGATGCCGATGGTCATGCCGAGCTGGCCGGCGCGCGGCTGTTCGCGGTAGGTGCCGAACAGCCGGTCCCACCAGGTCAGGCTGAAGCCGAAGTTGGAATTGGTTTCATCGTCCTCGATGGAGTGATGCACGCGGTGCATGTCCGGCGTCACCAGCACCCAGCGCAAGACGCGATCCACTGCCGCCGGCAATCGGATATTGCCGTGGTTGAACATGGCGGTGGCGTTGAGCATCACTTCGAAGATCACCACGGCGACCACCGGCGGTCCGAGCACGGTGATGGTGGCGAACTTGATCAGCATCGACAGGATGATTTCCAGTGGATGAAAACGCGCGCCGGTGGTCAGGTCGTAATCCAGATCGGCGTGATGCACCCGATGCAGCCGCCACAGGATGGGGATGGCGTGGACCATGATGTGCTGTACCCAGATGACGAAATCCATCGCGATCACCGCCAGCGGCACGGCGATCAGCCAAGGCACCTGGAAATGATTCAGCAATCCCCAACCGTGCTCCGCGGCGAACGCCGCGACCCCCACCGCCGCCAGCGGAAACAACAGGCGCAGCACCACGGTGTTGAGCACCACCAGGCCGAGATTGCTGCTCCAGCGCAGGGCTTTCGAGACGGTCAGTGCGCGGCGGGGCGCGGCGAGTTCCCACAGCGCGACGATGGCGAACACGCCGAAGAAGAAACCGAGCCGGATGACGGGCTCGTTGGCGAGGATGAAGTGTTCGAAGTTCATGGACGTTCCTGTTATTGGCGCGGGATAAAACACCCGCCTGGCGGGACTAAAAAACCAGCACCTTGTCGGCCCAGTTGGTCCAGTAGGCGAGTTTCTCGATGGCGCCATGCTGGGCGCCAGGGATCAGTTCTTCAACCTTCATGCCGCGCGCCTCCATGCACACGCCGCAGACATCCACCCGCTCCGGGGCCAGGCGAATGATCTTGTTGAGCATGACTTGCAGGTTGTAGAAACCGTTGGGCGGTTTCTGGCCGCGTTTGGCGATGAATACCGCGTCGCCCATCAGAAATATCCGGATTTCCTGCTCCGGTTCATGCGCCAGCGCGTTGGCCAGACGCAACGCGTTGTAGGGGCGCTCGGCGCCGTAGGGCGCGTCGTTGATGATGAACAGGTTGCGCGGCATCACTTGCCTCCACTACGAATCATGCCGCGCAGGTCGTCGTATTCCTTGCGCACCTTCTCGTTGAACAACAGCCCCGGCTTGGCCTGCTTGGGCACGCCCTCCAGTTCGAGCACGTCCGCCACCAATTGAAAGCTGCTCATGCCGTTGTGATCCTTGCCGTCCGCCGCGATCATCTGGCCGCCATAGAACACGCTGGGCGCGGGCAGATGGGGCACCAGGCTGGTGGGCAGCAACTGGATCGGCAGCCGATAGACGTTGGCGATCTCCGAGGCGACTTGCAGGTTGTTGTTGCAGCGCTGGCCGGGCGGATCGCGGTTGACGAAAGTCAGCACCTTGCGGCCGGCGGCATCGACCGCGCCGGGGACGTCGAACGATGCTTGGGCCTGGAGCGTTGCCGCTGGCGCGATCAAGGCCAGGGCCAGCAGAAATGCGAAAGTGTGTCGCATAATTGTCTCCTGAGTGATGTTCAGAAATTCAGCAGCCGGTCGGACCACAGGGTCCAGTCGGTGAGTTCATCCAGCGTGCCTTTATGCACGCCCTCGGCCAGCATGTCCGGGGTCATGCCGCGCGCGTCCATGCAGGTGCCACAGGCGGCGACCTGGCCGTGGCGCAACACCGGCTTCAACATGCGTTCGATGTTGTAAAAGCCCTGCGGTGTCAGTTGGCCGGATTTGGCGCACATCACCGAGTCACCCATCAGAAACACGCGGACTTCCACCGCTTCCTTGCGGGCCAGGGAATCCGCCAGGCGCAGGCCGTTGTAGCTGCGCTCGGAGCCATAGGGGGCGTCATTCAGGATGACCAGGATGTGGAACATGTTTTTCTCCAATTCATGCATTGCTCAACGGATCGCCGGTAATCATGATGTCACAAATCAACTAATCAAGCGATGACTTGAATATACCATTGGAATTTTTAGCTGCTTGGATTTCTTCGGCCTGATGGCGGGATATTTGCCCGATAATCCCGACCCATGAGTCCGAAGAAAAAACTGTTCGAGCAATTCGCCCGTGTCGCCAAGTCCTTGGCCAGCCCGAACCGCCTGGAATTGCTGGAGACCCTGGCGCAGGGCGAAAAGAGTGTCGATGCCCTGGCGCAGGCCACCGGCATGTCGGTCGCCAACACCTCGCACCACCTGCAAATCCTGCGTGATTCCGGCCTGTCGGTTTCGCGCAAGGAAGGTTTGCAGGTGTTCTATCGTCTCTCGGATGACAAGATTCCGACGCTGATGGGCTGTATCAGCGGTATCGCCGAGAAACATCTGGCCGAGGTGGAACGCATCGTGCGCGAGCATTTCGACACCCGTGATTCGCTGACGCCGGTCGGCCGCGACGAGTTGCTTGATCGGGTCAAGGGCGGCGAGACGATGGTCATCGACGTGCGTCCGGCCGCGGAATACCAGGCCGGGCACATACCCGGCGCGGTCAACATTCCGGTGGATGAATTACCGCAGCATCTGGAGTCGCTGCCGCATGGCCAGGAAATCGTCGCCTACTGCCGCGGCCCCTATTGCATGTTGGCTTATGAAGCCGTGGCTAAGCTGCGCGCAGCCGGTTATCAGGCGCGGCGTCTTGCCGACGGTTTTCCTGAATGGAAAGCGGAAAGTCGGCCGGTCGATAGCGGCGCTTAGTTTCTGACCCGCGTCGCGGGGGGCAGCGCCCCCTTCGACCGATCGCCCCCCACCGTTCGAGGTACCCCGTTTAATTCGGTTGACGTTGTCCGTTGTTGCACCCATCATTCAAGCATTCGTTTGAATATACAAACAGGTGCTTGTCATGGACATCTTCGCAATTCTGGCCGGCCTGGCAACAGGCATGGTGTTGGGTCTGTTCGGTAGCGGCGGTTCGATCATCGCCTTGCCGGCGCTGATGTATCTGCTGCATATCGAGCCGAAATCGGCCATCGCCATGAGTTTGGGCGTGGTCGGCGTTACCGCCACGCTCTCCGCCATCGACCATTGGCGACGCGGCAATGTGGACGTTCGCGTGGCGCTGGTGTTCGGCGTCTTCGGCGTCGTCGGCACGTTCGCCGGAGCAAGGCTGGGACTGCTGACGCCGATCGTCATCCAGCTCGGTCTGTTTGCCCTGGTGATGTACGCCGCCGCCTGGCGCATGCTGAAGCCGGCCAAGTTGCTGGCGTCGGCCGCCGACGAAGTCGTCAGCGTTGGCGGCGGTACGGCGGCGCTGGGCGGCTGCAACGATTTCTTCTCCCCCTGCATGACCCGCATCGCCATGCACGGCATCGGTGTCGGTGTGTTGACCGGTCTGGTTGGCGTCGGCGGCGGTTTCCTGATCGTGCCGGCTCTGGTGCTGCTGTCCGGCATACCGATGAAGCAGGCGGTGGGCACTTCGCTGGCCATCGTTGCCGCCAAGTCCTATGCCGGATTTCTCGGCTACATGGGCGGCGTGCCGATCGACTACGCCCTGATGGGGGCGTTTACCGCCGTCACGGTCATCGGCAGCTTCGTCGGCACACGCCTGGCGGGGCGCATCTCCCAGGCAGGACTGAAAAAAGCCTTTGCCTGGTTCCTGGTGGCCGTGGCCACCTACATCCTGATCAACAGCGTGATTTGATGGTGACCGCGCAATGCGCCTGCCAGCGCCACGGTCGTTTGAATGATGGATTCATTACAGGCAGCGCAAGATGACATTTACTCCATTGAGATTTCAATCCGCTCTGGCGTCGGGCGGCCTGGCGCTGATGCCTTTCGTGTTGATGCAGTTCACGTTCCCGCACCAGGGAAAGATCATCAGCATCAACGACATTGCCAACTGGCACGATCTCGCGACGCTGTTTCTGGTTGCGGTGCTGCTGGTCAGCACCCTGCTGCATTTTTATCTCGTCGCCAAGCTGTCGTTGGAGTTCCTGCAATGGCGTAAATCCGCTGACGACATGCAAACCTTCCTGGCGGACCCGGCAATGAATGTCGGCATTTTCTCGCCCGTCGTGGCGCTCGGCATGAGCGTCAATGTCGTGCTCGGCCCGGTGGCTTTTTTCATTCCGGATTTTGCACAGGCCGTGCCTGCGCTGCTCGGCTTTGGCATCTACCCCTTTGCCTTGCTGTTCCTGCTCCTCCTTTTCATGACGGTTGCCGTGGGCAAGACCTGGCTATTTCGTGATGGCAAGCCGATCGCCTTCAACTACAACTGGCTGCTCGACGTTTTCGCCTGGGGCATGGTGGCACTGGCCGGGTCCGGCGTAACCATGGCCGCCAATGACCCGCAAGTCGCATTGGCAGGAAGCGTCTTGACGTTATGTGCCATCAGCATTGGCCTGTTCATTTACGCGATCAAGGGCATCTATTTGATCGTGGCCCAGATGACCCATGGCAATACGCCGGCGGAGCCACTCAAACCGGCGCATTTCGTCGTGGTGCCGATCAACTGCCTGTTCGCCATTTCGATCTTCAAAATCGCCGATTACACGGAGCGCGCGCTGAGTATCGATATCACCGCACTCGCCTTCGCCTCGGTGGTCATCCTGTTTTCGCTGGCGCTATTCTGGATCGCACTGTGTGGTGTTGCCTTCAGGAATTGGTTTCGCCATCAATTCCCCAAGCCGGATTTCTACCCGTCGCAGTGGGGCCTGGTTTGCGTGCTGGTTGGATTGGAGGTGTTGGCGGTTTACAGCCATGTCAGCTACTACCCGTCGATTCTGTTGCTGGGCTTCGCGTACGCCAGCATTGCCGTCGCCAGCGCCGTTTATGGATTTGTATTCCTGAAATTCAGCGGTTTCATCAAGCCGCTGCCTGTCACGGTCTGATGTTGTAGCTCATAGGGAAGCGTTGTTATGAGTCCACCCGCTTGTTGGAATGCCAGCAAGTCAGCAAGCAAGGAGAAACGATGCAAATCAAAGTGATATCGCAACAACCGCCCGGTGGGCGCTGTACCCTTTACGCCGGCTATGCTGTCGCGCTTGCATGCCACCTGAAGGCCGAAGTCGATCTGCTATTCAGCAACCAGCGGGAAGCTCACGCTGAGGGCTACCCCAGCCTTTGGCTGAACGGTGCCGCCATTCAGCCCGATGATGGCGTGATCCTGATGCCGGCCGATATCCTCACGGCGCTAGCGGCGCTTGGTGTGCTGGAGGAGACCTTGCCGGGTTTGGCGGAAGCCCTGGAAGCGCCTTTGGACCGCATGCTTGAAGCGGAAGGTTAAATCATCAACAGCACGTTTTGACTTTGCTTCGCCAGTCATGCTGGCGGGGTTTTCGCCTGGCGCAATCCGGGATATTTTGTTTTTCAAACCAAGGAGTTTCACCATGAACCTGTCACGTATCGCACTGTTTTCCGTCCTGATGTTTTCCCTTGTCCTTGGTTTCAGTGCTTCCGCGGCCGAACTGGATGACCGGCACGCGCTCGAAGGCGTGAAGACCGGCAAGGCCGTTTTCGACATCGCCAGCGGCAATCCCAAAGCCATCGTCACCATTCTGGGCATCGTCGACGAGACTATTGATGGCTTGAAGCAGCAGGGCGTCGAACCGCACATCGTGGTTGCGTTTCGTGGGCCGGCGGTCAGGTTTTTGAGCAGCGACAGCGCTGTGATTCCCCCGGAACATGCCGCCACGGCGATGGAACTTGCGGATCGTGTCGAACAGTTGGCCGCGCGTGGCGTGCGGGTGGAAGCCTGTGGCATCACCACACGCATGATGAAAATCGACCCGGCCAAGCTGATCAAGGGCGCGCACCCGGTCGCCAACACCTTTAATTCACTGATCGGCTACCAGACCAAGGGCTATGCGCTGATTCCGGTGTTTTAAACCTGGCTTTTATAAAACCGTCATCGTGATGGCGCGGTCTCTCCGACGTTGGTTGTCGGTAGACCGAGAAGATGCGGACTAATTGATCTACGACCTGAGGCAGGTATTGATTGCTTACGGCCATGATCGGTTGCACTACCTGGAGTCAGCGGTGGACCACGGTCGCTGCGCGCTGCTCGCCAACCATGTGCCCGAACGGCACGCAGCGTGACTTCGCCCACAGACCAAAATCTGGATTCCCGACAAACCATGACCGACACGCCGATCTACCTCGATTACAACGCCACCACACCCATCGACCCGCGTGTGGTCGAGGCCATGCTGCCATTCCTGCGTGCGCACTTCGGCAATCCGTCGTCGGATCATGTTTATGGTCGGCGGGCGAAGGCGGCGGTGGCCAACGCGCGCGACGAAGTGGCGGCGTTGATTGGCGCTCAGCCGGACGAAATCGTGTTCACCAGTTGCGCCACCGAGGCCAACAACCTGGCCATCCTTGGCGTGGCGCGGGCATTGCAGGGCGGTAGCCGTGACCGACTGTTGTATTCCGCCGTCGAACATCCCGCCGTGGCGCAGCCGATGCGGCATCTGGCCGGGGCGGGCTGGCGAGTCGAAACGATCCCGGTGGATGCAAGCGGCCGGGTCGACGTTGCACAAGCCACCGCACAAATTGCCCATGGCACCGACGTCGCCCTGGTTTCCGTGATGCTGGCCAACAACGAGGTGGGCACGCTGCAACCGGTGGCCGAAATCGCCACCCATGCACGTGCGGCGGGCGCGCTGATGCATGTCGACGCGGCGCAGGCGGTCGGCAAGATTGCGGTGGACGTGAATGAACTGGGCTGTGATCTGCTGACGCTGGCCGGGCACAAGTTCTACGCGCCGAAAGGCGTCGGCGCGCTGTATGTGCGTGCCAGCACGCCGATTCAATCCATCCAGTTCGGCGCCAGCCACGAACGCGGCCTGCGCCCCGGCACCGAGAACGTGCCGCACCTCGTCGCGCTGGGCGAGGCGGCACGTTTGGCGCGACTGGAACTTGAGGTGGAATCCGCGCGCATCCAGGCGCTGCGCGATGATCTGCATCGCCGCCTGGCCGATGCCATTCCCGGCTTGCTGCTGAACGGACATGCGAGCGAACGGCTGCCCAACACACTGCATGTTTCCTTCCCCGCCGTCGCCGGCTGGCAATTGCTCGCCGCCACGCCGGACCTGGCCGCCTCAACCGGTTCCGCCTGCCATGCCGATCAACATGCCGCCAGCGGCGTGCTGGGCGCGATGGGGTTTTCCGGCGCGCGCGCCGCCGGAGCCGTGCGCCTGTCTCTCGGCCGCTTCAGTACGGCAAAGGAAATCGCCGAAGCCGCCGCCGTGCTGATCATGGCCTGGCGGCGCCTGGTCTCGCCATGACGCCGGCGGACTACGACGCCTGGTACGACACGCCGCGCGGGCGTTGGGTCGGCGAAACCGAATTACGCCTGCTGCGAAAAATGCTTGCGCTGCAATCCGGCGAAACCCTGCTCGATGTCGGCTGCGGCACCGGCTGGTTCACGCGTCGCTTTGCCGCGAGCAATGGCTGGAATGTCACCGGTCTGGACGCCGATGTCGCCCGCCTGGCATTGGCTCGGGAGCGCGCCCGAACCAACACAAGCAATGAGCGATATATGGAAGGCGATGCCAGATCTTTGCCATTTGCCGATGCCGGCTTCGACTGCGTCGTTTCGGTCGCCGCCCTCTGTTTCATCGACGACTGGCGGCTGGCACTGAGTGAAATGATCCGAGTGACGCGGCGGCGGCTGGTGGTCGGGCTGCTCAACCGGCACAGCCTGCTGTGGCGGGAGAAGGGGAGAGATGGCGGTACGGGCGGCTATCGCGGCGCCCATTGGCATAGTGTCAACGAAATTCGCTCGGCTCTTGCGGAGAGTCCGCTGCACCATGTTCGGGTGAAAACGGCGTTGTTCTTGCCCCGTGGTTCACCCATTGCGCGTGCCTGCGAAGTTTGTCTGCCAAACCGCCTGCACTATGGCGGATTCCTGGTCGTGGCAGCGGACAAGTAATCCGCGCGACGAGCGGGTGTACAAAACCAGATGCATACAGAAATCGACCCGGATCAACGAGATTGACTGGTTGCGAGCGGTGACCGACCAAGCGTTCACAGAAAGATAGTTGCCGAAGATACAAACTCGGCGGTCAGATGTTTCCCGGCGATTCGACCCCACGCTGAATCTCCAGCCGCTTCATCTTTTCCCACAACGTTTTACGGCTGATGCACAACAGTTTGGCGGTGTCCTGCACGCGCCAGTCGTTGGCTTCCAGCGCGCGCTGGATGTAGCCGCGCTCCTGGTTGGCGATCCAGTCGCCCAGCGCCAGATCGGGGGTGTCGCCGGTCTCCGGCGGGCTGTCGTCGAACAGCAGTTCGGGCGTGATCAGCGGTTGCCGCGCCAGCACCCGCGCGCGCTCGATGACGTGCTTCAGTTGCCGGACATTGCCCGGCCAGGGGTGAGTCAGCAACTGGCGTTCGGCCGCCGGCGACAGCATGCGCGGCGGTTCATTGACGCTGCCGGTCGCGCCGCCGCGCGCCAGAAAGCGGCGCGCCAGCCACAGGATGTCCTCGTGTCGCTCGCGCAATGGCGGCACCCGCACCTGGATGACATGGATGCGGTAATACAGGTCTTCCCGGAACTGGCCTTGTTCAACCTTGAGTCTGAGGTCTTGATGGGTGGCGGCCATCAGGCGGAAATCGACCGGTATATCGCCGCCGCCACCCAGACGGCGGATCTGTCGGGTTTGCAGCGCGCGCAGCAGTTTGGCCTGCATCGCGGCCGGCATGTCGCCGATTTCATCGAGGAACAGCGTGCCGCCGTCGGCTTGTTCCAGCAGGCCGGATTTGGCGCTGGCGGCGCCGGTATAAGCGCCCTTTTCATGGCCGAACAATTCCGTCTCCATCAAGGCTTCCGGCAGCGCCGCGCAGTTGATCGCGACGAAGGGTCGCGGCTCTCGGTGACGCAGACTGTGCAGGCGCAGCGCCACCACTTCCTTGCCGACCCCGGATTCACCGGTGATCAGCACCGAGGTGTCGCTTGAGGCCAGTCGCCGCAGCAAATCCTCGATGCCGCGCATGGCCGGTGAAATGCCCAGGCTATCCAGGCCGGCATCGGTTTCGCCGCACGCCTCCAGCGCGTGCAATTTCGCCAGCAGCAGTTCAGGCTCGAACGGCTTGGTCAGGTAATCCACCGCGCCCAGCTTGAGCAGGCGCACCGCCTGATCGACCGAGCCGTGACCAGTCATGAAAATGAACGGCGGCAGTTTCACGCCTTCTTCCAGCAACGTGGTGTAGATCGCCTCGCCGCTGGTGCGCGGCAGCAGGATGTCGCTCAGCACCATGTCGTACGGCGTTTTGCGCAGGGCGGCGAGCGCGGCGCGGCCGGACTTGAACCAGTCGCAGCTATAGCCTTCCAGTTCCAGGCGCAGCGCCAGCGGGCCGCCCATGATTTCGTCATCCTCGATCAGACACAGGCGTTTGGCGGCCATGCGCTTTCTCCTTGCGGCAAGGTGACGCGGAAACGGGTGTGACCATCGCGGCTTTCCACGTCGATGCGGCCCCGCAGTTGTTCGACGATCTGGTGCGTCACCCACAGACCGAGGCCATGCCCTTCTTCGTTGTGACCGGTGAAAGGCTCGAACAGGTGCTTCATCAACTCGGCCGGAATCGCCGCGCCGTCGTTTTCCACTTCCAGGACCAGGTCCCGCTCGCCACCGACGCAGCGCACCGTGACCTGGCCGGCCTGGCCGGCCTGGCCGGCGGCCTGCAACGCATTCAGCACCAGATTGATCAGCACTTGGCGCAGCAGGGTTGCGGGCAACCGGCAGGCATCGCCGGCGCGGTTATCCCAGGTCCAATCGATGTCGCGCTTCCTGGCTTCCGGCGCGAGCAGGGTCTGCACATCATCGATGTCCCGCGCGAGTAGCGGACGGCTTCTGCCCTTGGTCTCGACCAACAGGGCGGCGACGATGTCGCGGATCTGCGCCAGGCCGCGTTCCAGGTAAGGCAGGAAACGATCCAGCACCGGGTCGCGCGCGGCGTGGAGCTTGACGGTATCCAGCGAGGTGATCAGGCCGCCCAAGGGATTGTTGATCTCGTGGGCAATGCCGGCCGACAGTCGGCCCAACGCGGCGAGGCGGTCGGCCTTGACCATGCGTTGTTCCAGCGCGGTCTTTTCGGTCATTTCGGCAAGCATGCGCTCATAGGCCAGGAACAAGCGTCCCAGCTCGTCGCGGTAGGGGTAGTCGTGGCTGAGCGAGGAAGCGGGATCGTGTTTGCCGAGTGCATCCATGCGCTCCGCCAGACGCCCGACCGGCGCCGCCATGCGCCGGCCCCAGTACCAGTTGATCGGCAGCAGCACGGAAAGCACCAGGCCGCTGATCAGCAGCGCGCGCCAGGCCAGTTGACGAAAGCGCGGCCAGTAGAAGCCGGCCGGATGCACCAGCAGCAGATGGCCGATACCGACCTCGTCAGAGATCATCGGTAGCGCCAACAAAATGACATCGTCGGCTTCCAGCAGCACGGCGCTGGCTTCCGGCACGGCCCGCAACCTGGCTTCCAGTTGCGCATAGCTCGGGCCAAGCCGCGCCAGCGGCGTGCGCATCGGCCAGCCATCCGGTTGGCTGGAGACAAACACCGCATGCGCGGCATCCAGCAGGATCAAGCCTTCGGCGCGGAACGAGGCGGGTGTGGCGGCTTCGCTGAACGGCGCGCGGACGATTTCGTAGGCGCGCCAGACATCGTCATGCAACATCGGCGTGTACAGGGTCTTGACCAGCACGCGGCCGAGATTGTCGGAATGCGCCAGCATGTCGCGCTTCAGGTTGTCATAGGCCTGCAGCATGAAGGACAAGGTCAAGGTCAACGCGACGGCGGCAATCAGTACGCTGCCCCAGAGCGGAATCTTGTAGCGGAAGCTGAGATCAAAAACGCGCAGCGTCATCTTGCTTGGCGGCGGCTTGCGCCATCCGTTCGACCTCGCTGTACAGGCCCGCGTCGCCGGGCACGAAACCATCCAGATGCAGTCTGGCAAGAATTCCCCGGCCCTGCGCATTCTGATGCATCTCCGTCAGCACCCGACGCAACGTCTGGAAGGTCTTTTCCGGCAAATTGTTCACCGCAACCAACGGTGGAAAGCCGAACTCCCGCGAACGATTGACGATGCGCGTGGCGCTGGTCAGGCGTGGCTCCTCCCGCGCCAGGGCGTCCCAGACATAACTCTCCACCGCCGCGCCGTCGGCCAGATGCTGCGCCACCGCTTCGATCGCCTTGCGGTGCGACCAAGTAAAAAAGGTCCGGCCAAAGAAGGTCTTGGGCGATTTCCCCAATGTGGTCAACACGTGGCGCGGAAACAGATAGCCGGTGTGGGAATATGGATCGGCATAGGCGAACACCTTGCCTTCCAGGTCGGCGATGGAGCGGCTGCGCGTGTCGCGGGCGGGCACGATCAAATAGGAACGGTAGAGCGGCCGGCCATCCTTCAATGGCGTGACCAGCAGGCGAACCCAAGGTTTCATCAGCACATAGGGGTAGTCGGAAAGCCAGGCGATGTCCAGCCGTTGCTGCTTGATCAGGTCCATGGTGTCGCTGTAGCTGTCGCGCAGCACGAAGCGCACCGGGACACCAAGCCGCGCTTCCAGATAAGTCTGCCAGTCGGCAAGCAGGGCATGTCGCTCATGCAACAGCGTCGGCGTCAGCCCGATGCGTAGTGGGGTTGCTTTGCCGCCGGCGCGAGATGGCGAAGAAAACAGCAACAAGCTGCTCAAGGCAATGAATTCGCGTCTGTGCATCCGTTCTCCTGGGAACCTTGCTTGACCGTGCTTTCGTTACGAGATTGTAACGTCGCATCGTTGCAGGCACACCATGAGTTACATCTTCGTAACCTGATCTGGCGTTTGCGCCGATCTCCCTTGTCCGCGTTACGAAGTTGTGACGCCAACGCCGACGAAGGCCCGACATTCAGCTAATACCCATTCAAATACAAATGGATACGTTCATGGCGCAGAGATTGCTATAGGCCTCTCACGCAACCGGAACACCGTCATGAACCCGTTTTCGATTTCCCAACCCAGAGTTCACGAGATCATCAGCCGACTGGATTATTTCCGCGGACTGAGTGCGGAAACCCAGCATCATCTGGCCGCCGCCGCGCGGCACGTTCAGATTCGCCGCGACACCCCGGTGTTCTTCAAGGGAGCTCCCGCCGACACGCTGCATATCGTGGTCAGTGGTCAGATCAAGGTTTATATGTCACAGGCCAATGCGGCGGAAAAAGTCGTCGCCCTGGTCGACCATGGCGAAAGCTTCGGGGTCGCGGCGCTCTGGTTGGGCGAAGCGCATATGGCGAATGCGGTCGCCAACAAGGATAGCCATCTGCTGACCCTGGATCGTTATGTATTGCTGCGCGAAGCCCGCCAGGATTGCGTTCTGGCCGGCCGTTTGATGGACGCCGTATCGCGCCGGGTGATGGATCTGATGCGCAACCTGGAAAGCTGCTCGCCGAAATCGGCGCAACAGCGGATTGCCTGTTACCTGTCGCAACGCCGACCGCAAGCGGCGCAAACCCATTACGAAGTGCAGCTTCCGGCCGCCAAGCAGGAGGTCGCCACCAAACTGAACCTGACCCCGGAAACGTTCTCCCGCGTCCTCCGCCAGTTGGCGAACGCGGGAATCATCGAAGTGCAAGGGCGCTGCATTCGCGTATTGGCGGCGGAACGCCTGACAACGCTGAATGCCGGCGTGTAACCGCCTTGAACCCGGCAATAGTTGACAAAATTACTTGGTCTTGGTGATCGAAGATAAGTTTTGTGTGCGTGGCGGTAAGGGTTTGTCTTGTCTCCATTTACCCTGCATTGCGGCGGAAAGATGTACCGACTGATCAACACGAGGAGACATTGATGAGAAAGACTTGGACATGGGGCCTGCTGGCCCTTGGTACGGCGGCCTTGATCTACGGTTGTACACAACCATCGGCCAAGATGGCGGACGCAACAATAAAAGGCAGCATCGAGGATCGGGATGGACACAAGGTCGCCAATGCCACGGTCTGGCTGATTCCCTCGACTGACGTCGCGGCGATGGGCAAATCGCCGATCGAGGTCAAGAAAGACGCCAAGAACGACGAACCGCTGGAAGACAATCTGGCGGCCAATCGCGACCGTTACCTGAAGGGCAAGAGCGGCGCCGATGGCAGTTTCAGCGTGGCCGATGTACCGGGCGGCAAGTACTTCCTCTACGTCGAACCCGCCGACGCCACCTACCTGCCCGGCGGCGACAAGTCGCGCAGGTCGTTGTCCAGCGCTGAAATGTCCGGCGCACCGGTGACGATCAAGATTTCCGGCAACACCCCGCCCGGCGCCACCTATGTCGGCACCAGCAAATGTCTGGACTGTCACGAGGAGCATGAAAGCTTCAAGGGCACGCTGCACCGACTCGGCATTCAGGTGGTCGGTAAGCCGAGCCAGTTGCAGGACTTTTCCCGCTTCCCGAACTACAACCAGGGCCTGAACAAACTCATGGCCGGCACCAAGTTCTGGTTCCACAGCTATGACAAGGCGCGCAGCTTCGACAAATACCAGATCAGCGACAAGGCGCCGGCCGATCCGGCCAGCGTCAGTTTCACCGCGACCTTCTACAAGGATAGCGACGGCGTGCTGAAATTCCGCACCGAGAATGCCAAGGACCCAGCCGATGCACCACGCGTCTATCCGGTCGAACTGGCTTATGGCGGCGGCGTCTACAAACAACGCTATCTGTTCCGGGTTGGCCCGAATCTGTTCCCCTTCGTGCAGTACAACCAGCTTGGAGATAACAGTTTCGGCGACCGTTCCCGCAAACAATGGCGCGATTACCATGCCGACTGGCTGTTCAACGAAGAGACCAGGAAGCTGGTCAACCCGTCGCAGGCCAAGTCCTTCGACAGCCAGTGCGCCTCTTGCCATTACAACGGCTACACGCTGACCAAGACGGCGGCGGGCGACTTCATCGCTGGTTCGGCGAACGATCCGGATGGCGAAATGGACATCGACGGCGATGGCAAGAACAACGAGATCAACTTGGGCTGCGAGACCTGCCACGGTCCCGGCTCCGCCCATACCAAGGCGAAGAAGGGATACAAGTCGGCCAGCATCGTCAGCCCGGACAAGCTGGCGGCGGAACGCGCCTCGATGATCTGCGGCCAGTGCCACGACCGTCCGCAAGGTCACCTGAAAAACGACCAACCGGTCAACGCCGAGTGGAAGATGATGCTGCCGGGCACCAGCCGCAATGTTTGGCTGAACCAGTACACCACGCGTGAAGGCGCGGCGCCGAAGGACTTCTGGGCCGATGGCATCCATTCCAAATCGCACCACCAGCAGTACACCGACTTCATCAAGTCGTCGAAGTATCGCAACGGCAACCATCTGGTGGCCTGCGGCGATTGCCATGAACCGCACGGCAAGGCCAAATTCGCGCACCAGATGAAGAAGGACGCCCACACCGCCGAGGCCTGCACCACCTGTCATACCAACCGCACGGATATGGGCAAGCATGTGATGGAGAAAACCAAGTGCAACATCGAACCGAGCAAGATCACCTGCTCCAACTGCCACGACACCAAGACCATGCAGACCGGCGCCGGCATGGGCAAGGGCATGGTCGGCAAAGACGGCAAGAACTACTGGATGAACGACATCACCTCGCACATCTATGACGTACCGCTGAAGACCAACATCGGCGTCAAGGGCGTGGAACCGGGCAAGGCGATGCCGATTCCCTACACCAATGCCTGCGGCGCGGCTTGCCACAACACCAGCAATCTCTGAAACGTCGCTCCATGATTGAAAACGCCGGCCAAGGCCGGCGTTTTTTTTGGGCGCCCCACTACTCGGCATGTCCGAAGCTGGAAAAGCTTCAAAAACCCGTCATGCCGGCATCCGGAAGTCGTTGATGGAATTTCCCACACCGCGCATCGCGGTGGACAGCGTCGGTGCACGACAGCGGTCCGCGAGCCTGGCGGATGAAGATCGGCGGCAGAGCGCGCAGCCTGGCCGCTCACGCGACGCACAAACCCGGATTGGACTAACCCTCGGCCGGCTTGGGCGGCTTCTTGTGGAACCGGCGGAATGGCTTCTTCGCTGGGACGCCGCCAGGCGGAAGTTCTCCGCCGACTTCAACCGACACGGCCTCGGAGGCGACGCCTTCGACCAGCGCAACATCGACGACGGGCCGACGCGGGGCGGCATTCGCGGACCTCGGCGCCTGCGGATTGCGGCCGCCGCGACCGCGACTGTCACCGCGCGGAGCCCCCTGCGGATTGCCGCCGCGAGGATTTCCAAGTTGTCCACCGCGGCTCTTGCCCTGCCCGCCGGGCGGATTCTGTTTTTCCTGATGGCCGATGCGATTGCCCGGGGCAAGGGTGATTTCGAGCTCATGCAGCTCGTCCCATTGCTCTTCGGTACGCTGGTTGTCGGGAATAGCCAGCAAGGCTTGCATGCGGCTACGCGGAGATTGGTTTAACGGTTCGGTCATGGCGGCATTATCCCATTAGCGAGCGCGGGCGAACATAGGATGCCCGGCACTCAACTTGTGATGCGTCTGTAGATATCGGATACCTTGAACGGCAACTGGCGTACATCGTCGAGAATGATGTAGCGGGCCGCGCCATACATATGCGGCAGGTAATCGCGCGCTTCACGGTCGATGGTAATACAAAATGGATGCACACCGGAACGGCGTGCTTCAAGCAAGGCCATACGCGTGTCCTCGATGCCGTATTGACCACGATAAACATCGAAATAATCATCCGGCCGGCCATCCGACAGCGTCACCAGCACTCGGGTGCGCGCTTCGACCTTGTTCAGCAGCCCGGTCAAGTGACGAATGGCGAAGCCCATGCGAGTGTATTCCTGGGCGCGGATGCCGGAAATGCGCGCCTTCACCACGTCGTTGTAGGGCTCGTCGAACTCCTTGATGCGGTACAGCTCGCAGCGTTTGCGCGTGGTGCCGGAGAAACCGTAGATCGCATAGCGGTCGCCCAGCCGTTGCAGCGCCTCGCACAGCAGCACCAGCGCTTCGCGCTCGGCTTCGTTGATCCAGCCTTTGGTGCTGCCGCTCATGTCGACCATGAAGGCCACGGCGATGTTGCGCTCGGCGCGGTGCTGGCGCACGAACAGGCGATCCGACATCTCGCTGCCGTCCTTGGCATCCGCCAGCGCTTCCACCAGCGCGTCGATATCGACTTCATCGCCATAGGCCTGGCGTTTGAGCAGCCGGTTTTCGTCGCGCATGGCCTCGAAGGCGTGACGCAAGTGCTTGACCAGACCGGCGTGTTTTTCCAGCGTCTCACGGTGAAAGTTGTCGAATACCGGCGGCACGTCTTTCTCTCGCATCACGCACCAGTTCTTGCGGTAATGCTGGCGGCCCATGTCCCACTCGGGATAGAACAGCGCGCCTTCCTCATGATAGGTGCCTTGCCAGACCGCATCCGGATCGGCCTGCACATCATGCAGCAGGCTGGCGTCATACTCGCCATCGCCGGCCGGCACCAGGTATTCGGGGGGAATCTCGCCGAAATCGAGGAACACCGAGGCCATCAGTTGCCGCACATCGTCCGGCGGCGCCAGCGGCATGCCGTCGAGCGTCAACTCCATGTCCATGCGGCCTTCGTCGTCGTTGATCTCGGCTTCGAAGGCTCCCGGATTCCGCTCCGCTGCATCCGGGCTACGCGGTTTATGACGCTCATGTTCTTCCAGCAACTCCGCCAGTTTGACGCGCAGCCGCGCCTTTTCCTTTTCCTGGCGCGCGGCAAAAGCGATGGCCACCGCGTCCGGACGCAGTTCGCCCTGATAGCACCAAGGCTGGAAGTCGGGCAGATGGTAGGCGTCGCCCAGCAATTTGACGCTGTCCTCGATGCTGGCCTCCGGTTCGGCCAGACGCTGGGCGAAACCTTCCCAGCCCGCCGGCAAACCTTCGCCGAGCGCGGTTTTCAGCCGTTCCATGTCGCGGTGCAAGCCGGGCAGTTCGCGCGCGATACACGCCGTCAGACGCAGCGTTTCCAGCGCGTTCAACTGATGCATCGCCCGGTCCGGCTGCGGAAAACCGGCGCAACTGGCAATCAGATCGGCGCGGTAGGTGCCGAAGCGGGTCTGCGCCCACAGCAAAGCAACGATGGCTTTCGCCAGCTTGAAGTTGTCTTCGGCGCTGGGCAGCCGCGCGATCACCGCCGGCAAATACAGCTTCTCGGTGTTGGTGTGGATCGATTCGGCCTGCGCGATGCTCAGCTTGCGGCCGGACAAGCCGCGCACGAAGTTGCCCAGCACGCCGGCCACCTCGTCGAACATCACGCCGGCGGTCAGTTCAAGCTGCTTATTGGCCAGATTCGCGGCAAAGCTTTCCACCTGCTCGATGGCCTGCAGCGCGACACGCAAACCCAACTGGTCATAGGCGTCGCAGGCATACACCGCCCAGGCTTCGACCTGGCGCATGCCCATGCGGGCGAGCAGTTTCGGCGCCCGTTTGCCGAACTGCCAGCCGAGTTCCAGATGCGTGCTGGCGATACGCTTGACCCAGGACAGGATGAAGTCGCAGTCTTCGTCGGACAACCCCGCCAGTTCGACGGACAAGTCCGCGACCTTGTGGAAAGTCAGGTCGGCCTCCAGCCATTCTTCGAGTAGCGCATAGATCGCGTCGGCGCTGCGGGTATTGGCGGTCATGGGTTACCAGCGCGTCAGCACCGGATATTGAGAAATCAACGGATCGGGCGTCAGGATGATCATCTGGTTGGCGATGGCCTGGCAGATCAGCATGCGGTCGAACGGGTCGTGATGCAGCAGTGGCAACTTGTCCAGCACCAGCGTGTCGGGTTCCGCCAAAGGCAGGCTTTCAATGCCGTGTTTGTTCCGCTCGGCGGGGATATAGCGGACCGGCACATCGCCCAGCGGGAGTTTGCCCAGCCGGTGCTTGACCGCGATTTCCCAAGCCGAAACCGACGACAGATATACCTCGTTGGCGGCATCGGAAAAAAGCGCGCGCGCCGTTCTGCTTGCCTCGGGTTTATTCCGGATGATCCACAGAAATGCACAGGTATCCAGCAACAGCTTCATTTTTCGTAGGCAACGCGAGATTCCGCCGCCTGTAAGTCAGCGGAAGCGTCGAGGTTGTCCAGCAACGGGTCGGGCAATTCACCGTTGAAGGCTTTGAGCAATTCATCGGGTAAGGGCTCGAAAAAACTGGCGGGTATGTCGTAGTCGCTATCACAGGCCAATCCGACAGGACGCGGCGCCTTGCGCGGCTGACGCAGCGGCACGATCTCCGCCACCGGCACATTGCGGCGGCAAATCTGCACGGTCTCACCGGCTTCGACGGCAGCCAGGTATTCGGAAAGCTTGGCCTTGGCTTCGTGGATGTTGATGCTCAACATGACACACTCCTGTCTATGAACTTGACCAAGTATAGGATCAAGTCAGCGATCAGAACAACGACGAAGACAACTCCTGAATCGCCGCCAGCATGTCGCCGTCATCGGTGACCGCCTGCGCCACCGCGCTGCGGCAGGCGGTCACTGGATCGATACCGCCCTTGATCAGCTTGCCGGCATGCACCAGCAGACGCGTCGAGGCGCCCTCCTCCAGGCCGCTGCCTTTCAGGTTGCGCGTCATCTGGGCGAACTTCACCAGTTTTTCGGCCAGCGCCAGATCGACGCCGGATTCGTTGGCGACGATCTTGCGTTCCAGCTCGGCCACCGGGTAGTCGAATTCCAGCGCGACGAAGCGTTGCCGGGTGGATTGCTTGAGGTCCTTCAACACGCTCTGGTAACCCGGGTTGTAGGAAATCGCCAGACAGAAATCGTCGGAGGCTTCCAGCAACTGGCCGAGCTTTTCCATCGGCAGCGTACGGCGGTCGTCGGCCAGCGGATGGATCACCACCATGGTGTCCTTGCGCGCTTCGACGATCTCGTCCAGATAGCAGATACCACCGACCCGGACCGCGCGGGTCAACGGGCCATCGATCCAGACGGTTTCGCCACCCTTGACCAGATAACGTCCGACCAGATCGGAGGCCGTCAGATCGTCATGGCAGGAAACGGTAATCATCGGCCGCTTGAGGCGCCAGGCCATGTATTCCATGAACCGGGTCTTGCCGCAGCCGGTGGGGCCTTTCAGCAACACCGGCAGCTTGTGCTTGTAGGCCGCTTCGAAGATGGCGATTTCGTTGCCGACCGCCTCGTAATACGGTTCTTTCCGGATGTAATGTTCTTCGGGAGCAAGGGATAGTGCGTTCAAGTTGAAACTCCGTAAAAGGGGAAGGGAGAAGGCAGCATTTCACGTTTCACATTTCACGCTTCACGCTTCTCCCACCGCGCAAGTTTCGTCGGTAAATAGTCGCGCGTGGTGTTGTAGCCGGCATCGAACAGACTGTTCTTCTGACCCGGCGTCATGTGAAACTCCAGCGGCGACATGCCCTCGGTTTCGATCAGCACGGTGTTCAGCCACAGCGCATCGCTCATGTATTCGCGCGACAAGGTGCTCATGAAGGTGCGCATCAGCATGAACAGGTAGTCCGCGACCGGCAGGATACGCCGCGAGAGATGCTCCGCCGCCACTCGGTTATCGCGCAGACGGAAACAGAATATCGGTGTGTGGTCGCCCGACCAATCGCGGAACAGACCATCCTCGGCCAGGATGCTGCCATCGGTCAGCACATGCCGGCCGTAATGATGGAACGGAAACAGCAATGGAATCGAAATCGAAAACAGCACCGCCCGCGCCACCGACAACTCGGGCGTATTGGCGCGGTTGAAGATCACCGGCTGACCGGAGCGGACATCGGTCGCCACGACATTCAGATCGATCGGACTATCCTTGAAGCAGGCGCCGCCGATTTCGCCTTCCAGCCAGCGCTCGAAACGCTTGCCGTTGGACAAGCCGCCGCGCAGCATCAGGTTGACCAATGAATAACCGCGAAACTGACTGAAATCGACATCGCGAAACAGTTGCCGCATGTCTTCCGGCGATTTGCCGAACGCCGCCAGCGCCGCCACCACGCTGCCGCCGGAAACGCCGACGATATGCCGATAACGGTAGTCCATGTCGCGCAACGCGGTCAATACCCCGACATGCGCGGGCAGTCGCGTGCCGCCGCCGGCCAGGATGGGCACGATGTATTGTGGATCGGTGGTATTCAACAAATTCTCCTGACCATTTCTTCAGTTCGCATCATCAATTTGAAAAACCACCGAAAAGCCGGCCAGAATCATGACAGCGCGATATTTTCAGCCCTGTTCGCGTAAATTCAGCCCACTTTTTCGCATACCCCATTTTTTCGCACACCTTATCCGGCATGGAAACATCAGGCAACAGCGTCACTGAGCGCTTATCGCGACATTTGCGGCGACTTCCCGCCTCGACAACCCGCGGAGTCGACTCGATCATAGTCGACATCATCCGCAATCCGGGCGGCGCGCTGCTGCTGACCTACACGCTGCGCGGCAATCTGGCCGCGCTGCGGATTCCTGAGCCACAAGCGGCGCGCCGCGCGGATGATCTGTGGCGGCATACCTGCTTCGAAGCCTTCATCGGCATCGCGCATGGCGACGCCTATCGCGAGTTCAATTTTTCACCCTCCGGAAGCTGGCAGGTTTATACCTTCAACGCCTATCGTCAAGGTCGGTTGCCGCAACCAGCCACCGACCCGAATATCGTTTGCCGGCAAGAACCCACCACTTTCAGACTGCAAGCGACGATCCACTCTGATGACCTGCCCACCGCGACCGTGCTGCGCTGCGGCCTAAGCGCAGTGATTGAAGATCACGCCGGAGCGATTGAATATTGGGCTTTGCAACATCCGCCCGGCAAACCCGATTTCCATCACCCTGACACCTTCGCCCTGAAACTGGACCTGACATGAAATTCGGACTCGACCGCCTGCTTTCCGAACCCGAACTGCGCCGCCCGCTCGCCGACCGACGCGTCGCGCTGCTGGCGCATCCCGCCTCGGTCACCGCCGATCTGACCCATGCCCTCGACGCGCTCGCCGCGCTGCCGGAGATCAAGCTCACCGCCGCCTTCGGTCCGCAACACGGCCTGCGCGGCGACAAGCAGGACAACATGATGGAGTCGCCCGACTTCCTCGACCCGCGACTCGGCATCCCGGTGTTCAGTCTGTACGGCGATGTGCGCCGACCAACGCCGGCGATGATGGACAGCTTTGATGTGCTGCTGGTCGATCTGCAAGACCTCGGCTGCCGCATCTACACCTTCATCACGACACTGCGCTATGTGCTGGAAGAAGCCGCGCGCTTCAACAAGACCGTCATCGTGCTCGACCGCCCCAACCCCGCCGGCCGCCCCGTCGAAGGCCTGACCCTGCGGCCCGGCTGGGAGAGCTTCGTCGGCGCCGGGCCGATGCCGATGCGACATGGTTTGACGCTGGGTGAGATGGGACATTGGTTCGTGCGAACTTTACAGTTGGATGTCGACTATCAGGTCATCGCCATGCGCGGCTGGCAGCCCGATACCGCGCCGGGTTTCGGCTGGCCGCTGGGCGAGCGGAGCTGGATCAATCCCAGCCCGAACGCGCCCAACCTGTCGATGGCGCGCTGCTACGCCGGAACGGTCATGCTGGAGGGCACCACGCTGTCGGAAGGGCGCGGCACCACCCGGCCGCTGGAATTGTTCGGCGCGCCGGATTTCGTTACACCCCATATCGCGCCGCGCCAGATCATCGCCAAGATGCGGCAACTGGCGCCGGACTGGCTGCACGGCTGCGGCCTGCGCGAATGCTGGTTCGAGCCGACCTTCCACAAACATGCCGGCAAGCTGTGCGCCGGAATCCAGATTCACGTCGAAGACGGCCGCTACGATCACGCCGCTTTCCAACCCTGGCGCGTCCAGGCGCTGGCGTTCAAAGCGATCCGTCTGTTGCAGCCGGACTACCCGCTGTGGCGCGACTTCGCCTACGAATACGAACACGACCGGCTGGCCATCGACCTGATCAACGGCGGCGAAGGCTTGCGCCTATGGGTGGATGACGCCAAAGCCGCCGCGGGTGATCTGGATGCGCTGGCGGGACCCGACGAAGTTGCCTGGCACGCGCAACGCGAGGCGGTCTCGTTATATCGCTGAAGCCGGAAAGGTGGAATTCCTTCAGCAGGGTTCGGCGGAAGGCATCTCCGGCAGACCCGGCTCAACCTGGCGCAGCAACTCCGCCTTCTCGTCCGCGCCAATATCCGGCAATGCCGATACCACTTGGCCCAGAGTCGCGCCGGTCAGCTTCGCCGCTTCGCGCATATCGTCCGGCAACGCCGGATCGTCGGCGCCGTTGCTCAAATGCCGCGCGGTATTCACCGCCAGTCGCGCCAAGCGGGCGCGCTGACCTTCGTCGCCGCGAATCAATTGTCGGATCAGTTGCGGCAGGTTCCAGGCATCGATCAACAGCAAGGTGATGTCCAGAAAGGCGAATCCGCAGGCCTGCCGCTGCGCCGCTTCGCTGCGTTCGGCGCGGCCGCTGGTCAGCTCGTCCAGCGCCCGTTGCGGCAACTCGGGGGCGATCGCCCAAAGCTCGACTTCCCCGGCATTGGCCAGCAGCGCGGCCATCGCCAGTTCACTGGCATCCATGTCGTAGTGCAAAGCGCCCCAGGCCGAGGCGATGCGCGCGGCCAACGCATGCCGCGCCTCGCAGGCCATGAAACCGGAATTTTCCGACGAAACTTCCGGAGCCGATTCGATCTGCCGCCGCAGCGCGTCGGTGCCCAGAGCCAGCACCACGCCCAGCGGCGTGGTGATGTCGCGCGCCATGCGCAGCGGCAAACGTTCGTTGGCGGCCTTGATCAGGCGCAACGCCAGCATCGGGTCATCCAGCATCAGGCCGGCATAAGCTTGAGCGGACAGCGCTTCGCCGCCGGCGATCTCCAGCTCGCGCAGCGCCGTCTTGCTGGCGGCCTTGATCGGCTGTTCCTGATGCACCAGATATGCCGCCCATTGCGTAGCGCCCCACCAGGCATGACCCGCCATCGCGTCTCCTCGGATGCACACTCCTGTAACAACTTTAGCCGAAACTCGCGCGCGACGAGCACGAAATGGGCCGGCAAGCGTGCAACATCACACTAGAACGGCGGCGGACTGCTGAACGCCATCGATTCTCCGCTCAGCGGATGCGGCAAATGCAATTCGCAGGCGTGCAGCAACAGACGCGGGGCGCGCGCCACCGCTTCCGGGTTGGCATAGAGGTCATCGCCCAGTATCGGATGGCCGATGGCTTGCAGGTGTACCCGCAACTGATGCGAACGACCGGTGACCGGTTCCAGTTCCAGACGCGTGCCGTTTCGCTCGACATCCGGCGCAAGCACCCGCCAGCGAGTCACGCTGGGCCTGCCCCGTTCAAAATCGACGATATGCTTGGGTCGATTCGGCCAGTCCAGTTCCAGCGGCAGGTCGATCACCCCCCACTCGTCATCGCCGCCGACACAGGCCTGACCATCGACCACCGCCTGATAGCGCTTGTGCACCTGACGCTGCTCGAATGAGCGGTTGATGGCGCGCTGCGCCGCAATGCCACGCGCCATCGCCAGCAAGCCGGAAGTCTGCATGTCCAGTCGGTGCACAATCAACGCGTCCGGATAGCGGCGCTGCACGCGCGCGCTCAGGCAGTCCTGTTTATCGGGTCCGCGACCGGGAACCGACAACAGGCCGCTGGGCTTGTTCAGCACCAGCAGATGGTCGTCGGCGTAGAGCAGTTCAAATGCCGCGGCGCCAGCGGGCGGCACGGAGGCGGACGGGATGCTCAAGCGCCAGTCTGGATCAACGCGTGACGCGGGCCTGGCCGCCGGATTCGAGTATGCGTACTCGCTCGCCGACCCTGAATTGCTCGCCTTTGTCTTCCTGCACGATGGCGATGGTGCGGCTGTAATCGATACGCACCACGATCTCCACGCCGGGTTTGCGCGTTGCCGCTTCCTCACCCGCCGCGCCGGCGATGCCACCGACCACCGCGCCGACCACCGCGCCGACCATCGACCCTCGGCCACCGCC
>JAGUXX010000045.1 GCA_020061585.1 Betaproteobacteria bacterium
GAGCATGAAGTTGCGGCGGCTCAGGCGGGCGGCCAGGATCGAGTCGAAACTCGGGTTGTTCGACTCGTTGTAACCGATGTCGTCCGGGTCGGCGGGGCGGGTAGGAAGTTTGGTGCGGTCGTTCATGGTCTATGCCTCTCTTGAGTAAAATGGCCAAAAGCCCGGCGGTTCGGGGCCGCCATATGCTGGTGCCGGGTGTTTACAATTCGATTACGCTTGTCTTGCGGCTTCGTTAAATTTCTGCGCGCGATGGACTGGTTTTCCGTCTGTTTCCGGAAGCGCGCAGCCGCTGGCGGCCGCCGATCGGCTTGATCAAAGTCGCCGCGAAACGGAAAATCCAGCATTCGACCCCTGTAGCGCGCCAGCCGTGATGGATCTGTTTTCCGACTCGACCAACAACTCTCCGACGATCAGCATCTCCCCCAGACAGAACAGCGAACGTCTCTCGAAGTCGCAAAAACTGTTCAACTCGCTGATCAGCCGAATCGGCAAGCAGCGCGCGTTGCTGGCGGCTTGGGAATCGGCCATGCCGCGTTTCCAGCAGCATTACGCCGCCGAGTTGCAGCCGCTGGTGGAGCGGACGGCGGCGTTGCGCCTGGAATTCGCGCGGCGTCTGGATTGGGCCTATGCGCAAAAAGGCCTGAGCAAGACCGAGCGCCGTCTGGTTCGGGATTTGCTGGCCGATCTGACCGGCGAGTTGGCCAACGAAACCGACAATGCCGAGATGAAAGCGCTGTATCGCAAGTATGTCGGCGTCGATTTCGACCAGGAAGAGGCCGAGATGATGGCCGAGATGCAGGCGATGATGGAGCACGAACTGGGAATGGATCTGGGAGATGAGCTGGATATCAGCTCGCCGGATGCCTACATCCGGCAAGTGCGGGCGCGTCTGGCGGAAGCTCGGGAAACCAAGGCGAATGCCGAGAGCGCGCGCCGAGCCAAGCGCAAAAAATCGGTCAAACAGCATGCCCGGGAAGAAAATCCGCGCGAGGAGCAGAGCCGCTTGCATCATTCCTTGCGCGAAATTTATCGCAAGCTGGTCAGCGCCCTGCATCCCGACCGCGAGCGGGACCCGACCGAACGTGAGCGCAAGACGGCGTTGATGCAGCGGGTGAATCAGGCCTACGACAAGAAGAATTTGCTGCAATTACTGGAACTGCAACTGGAGATCGAACAGCTCGACCGGAGCGCCATCAATAGCCTCGGCGAAGAGCGACTGGCGCATTACAACACGATACTGAAAGCGCAATTGAGCGAACTGGAAGAGCAAATCCGGCATGTCGACCACGACTTCAGAATGCGCTTCGGCATCGACCCGTACACCACGCTGAAGCCGGAAGCCCTGATGCGTATTCTTGAACAGGACATCGTGCTGGCGCGCCAGGCATTGCGCGACCTCGAGTCGGACCTGCATGCCGTGCAAAGCATCGCAACGTTGAAGACGCTGCTGAAGGAAATGCGGCGTCAACAACGCCAGGATGCTTTTTACGACGTGCCATATTGATACATGGCTGATTTTTCCAATTCCGGCATTCGGGCCAAAGCCGGAATCTTGTGAAGCTTGCCTGGAGTGTTTGAATCCGTGGTCAACCATCTGGACCCCGGCCTGCGCCGGGGTGACGAATGTATCAGTGTTGCCTGTCGGGCTTGGGCGTCGTCAGGCCCGCAAATAATCCAGCCCGCGCGGCAGCCAGCGCGCCAGATGCCGGTTTGCCACTTCCGGGTGATGTGACAGCAGGTGTTCCGCCGTGTTGCGCGCGGCTTCGAGCAGATCGAGATCGGTGTCCAGATTGGCGAAGCGCAAGATCTGCTGTCCAGACTGGCGCGCGCCCATGAACTCGCCGGGGCCGCGCAGTTTCAGGTCTTCTCGGGCGATGGCGAAGCCGTCTGAATACGCTTTGATGATGCGTAGCCGCTGGCGGCCGCTGTCGGACAAGGCATCGCCATACAGCAGCAGACAGGTCGACTCCCGCGCGCCGCGTCCGACGCGGCCGCGCAATTGGTGCAGTTGTGCCAGGCCGTAGCGTTCGGCGTGTTCGATGACCATCAGCGCCGCGTTCGGCACATCGACGCCGACCTCGATCACCGTGGTGGCGACCAGCAGATGGATCTCGCCGGCCTTGAACGCCGCCATCGCGGCGGCTTTTTCTTCGCCTTTCATGCGCCCGTGCACCAGACCGATATTCAGCTCCGGCAACAAATCGACCAGTTCGGCATGGCTTTCTTCGGCGGCGCGCAGTTGCAGTTTTTCGGATTCCTCGACCAGCGGGCAGACCCAGTAGGCCTGCGCGCCGGTCTGGCAGTAGTCGCGCAAGCGATTGATGACTTCGTCGCGGCGCTTCAGCGACATCACCTTGGTGGTGATCGGCGTGCGGCCGGGCGGCAGTTCGTCGATGACCGAAACGTCGAGGTCGGCGTAATAGCTCATTGCCAGCGAGCGCGGGATGGGGGTGGCCGACATCATCAGCAGGTGCGGCAGGTGATTTGATGATTCCTGTCCACCTTTCTCGCGTAGTGCCAGCCGCTGGCCGACGCCGAAACGGTGTTGTTCGTCGACGATGGTCAGGGTCAGATTGGCGAAGCTGACGCCGGCCTGAAACAGCGCGTGGGTACCGACCGCGACATGAATCTCGCCGCTGGCGATGCGCGCCAGACTATCCTTCTTCGCGCGGCCCTTGGTCGCGGCGGCGATCCAGGCGATTTGCATGCCGAGAGGCGCCAGCCATTCGCGCATCTTCAGATAGAGCTGTTCGGCCAGGATTTCGGTCGGCGCCATCACCGCCGCCTGGCCGCCGGCGGCCAGCGCCGGCAGCAGTGTCAGCGCGGCGACCAGCGTCTTGCCGCTGCCGACGTCGCCTTGCAGCAGGCGATTCATCGGATGCGGGCGCGCCAGATCGCGCTGGATTTCGTCCAGCGCGCGGCGTTGCGCGCGGGTCAGCGCGAAGGGCAGGGTGGCGAGCAGACGTTGTTCGAGCGCTTCGGCGGGGCGGAGCGGAACCGCGTCGAGCTTCAGGCGTTGGCGCGCGGCCAGACGCAACGACAGTTGCTGGGCCAGCAGTTCGTCGAACTTGATGCGTTGCCAGGCCGGCGTCGCCCGGGTTTCCAGCGCGTTCAGGTCGGCATCGGGTTGCGGGTGGTGCAGGGCGTGCAACGCTTCGCCAAAGCCGGGCAGTTGTAGTTGTTCCAGCAGCCCGGCGGGCAGCGTTTCACTCAGATCGGCTTGCCGCAGCGCGGTTTGCACCGCCTTGCGCAACGCATTCTGCGAAAACGCCGCGACCGACGGATAGACCGGCGTCAGAGTCGCCGCCAGCGGCGTGTCGTCGCGCACGACGCGCAGTTGCGGATGCACCATCTCGGCGCCGAAAAAGCCCGGCTTGACCTCGCCGAACAGCCGTACGCGCGCGCCGGGTTGGAGCTGGCTCAACTGGTTGGGATAGAAATGCAGCAGACGAAAGTAAAGGTGGGCGCTGCCGGGCGCGGCGCTTTCGGCGATTTCGACCGACAACTGCCGGCGCGGCCGATTCTGCACTTCGGCATGCAGTATCACGCCCTCGACCAGCGCATCGACGCCCATGCGCACATCGCGCAATGGCGTCAGCCGGGTTTCGTCCTGGTAGCGCAGCGGCAGATGCAGAATCAGATCGCCAGCCGCCGCATAGCCCAGCTTGCGGGCGACCAGATCGGCATCAAGCGTGGCCATGTTCGTCATGCCACCCCGGATAACGCCATTCCGGGGTAACGGCACATTTTCAAGCGCTCGCTCAGCCCAGCGCCAGCACCGCATCCGCCTCGACCAGCGCGTCGCGCGGCAGCGAGGCGACGCCGACC
>JAGUXX010000173.1 GCA_020061585.1 Betaproteobacteria bacterium
AGTCGAGCAGTTCCAGGTTCTCGCCGAGATCGACGTGATCCAGCGGCGCATAGGCGAATGCGCGCGGCGTGCCGACTCGCCGCACCTCGACGTTATCCTTCTCGTCGTTGCCGACTGGCGTCGTGTCATGCGGCAGATTCGGGATGTCCAGCATGAAATTCGCCAGATCGTCCTGGATGCCGGCCAGCCGTTCCTCGCCCAACTTCAATTCGTCACTCAGGCCGCCGACCTCGCGCATCAATGCGCCGGCGTCTTCGCCTTTGCCTTTGGCCATGCCGATCTGCTTGGACAACTGGTTGCGCCGCGCCTGCAAATCCTGGGTACGGGTCTGAATTTGCTTGCGTTCGGCTTCCAGCGCCTCGATCCGCGCGGTATCCAGCGTATAGCCCCGGCTGGTCAGGCGTTGCGCCACATTGGCGAGGTCTTTGCGTAGCAGTTGAATGTCGAGCATGGGCGGATTGTTTCGATACGTTGAGAAAAATGCGCCGCGCGGGGGATGCCAGGCACTGCGCGCGAAGCGGAGATTCTAACCGCCTGGATCAGTACGCTTCCATGCTCAATCGCACCGAGATGAAGGCGGCTTCCAGGTCTTCCTGGGCGGCGATGCAGGCTGGCCAGTCGTCGGACTTGGCGTGATTTTCCGTTTCGCTGGCCAGTTCGGTCATCGCCGCGACGCCCATATAGGCCGCCGCGCCCTTGATCTGATGCGCCTGGCGGGCGGTCAGCGCGGCGTCGCGCTGTTCCACCGCTTGCGCCAGATCGGCCAGCAAGGCCTCCGTGCTGCTGATGAACAAACGCAGCATTTCGTTGATCTGGCGCGCATCGTTGCGGCAGATGCGGCGCAGTTTCTCGATATCGAAACCGTTCTCGGCGGGGGAGGGCGAGTCGTTCATCACCGATGCTCGCCGCGGGCTGACGCGATCCGGCAGCCAGCGCGCCAGAACCCGCGACAGGTCTTCCTGTTCGAGCGGCTTGACCAGGTAGTCATCCATGCCGGCCTGTTGGCAGATCGCGTCATAACCGGGCATGGCGTTGGCGGTCAGGGCGATGATCGGCAGCCGCGCGCGATTTTCCCGGGTTTCGCGTTCACGCACCGCGCGGGTGGCGGTCAGGCCGTCCCATTCCGGCATCTGACAATCCATCAGCACCAGATCGACCCGGCTTTCAGCCAGCAGTTCGAAGGCGCGTTTGCCATCGTTGGCGACGACTACCGCTACGCCGAGGTTTTCCAGCATGAATGCCAGCAGTTTGCGATTGATCGGATTGTCTTCCGCGACCAGCACCGACACGCCGTCAAAGTGCAGGGCCGGCGTGGTCTCCGGCGGTGGCGCGCTGGCGGGCTCGGGTGCGGCATGCGCCAAGGGCAACGGCAGGCGCAGATGGAAAACGCTGCCCTGGCCGGGGCTGCTGCGCAGGCCGAGATCGCCGCCCATCAGTTCGGCCAGTTGCCGGCAGATGGTCAGCCCGAGCCCGGTGCCGCCGTATTTGCGGCTGACCGAACCATCGGCTTGCGAGAAGGCCTGGAACACTCGCCGCTGGGTTTCCTCATTCATGCCGATGCCGGTATCGCTGACCTCGAACAGACACGGGCCGGACTCGGTCTGTGGGCAGGAAACACTGAGCCGGATTTCGCCCGCGCTGGTGAACTTGATCGCGTTGTCGAGCAGATTGAGCAGGATCTGGCGCAAGCGCAGCGGGTCGCCGCTGACCCATTCCGGCGTGGTTTCGTCGCGCTCCAGACGCAGCGCCAATTGCTTGGCTTCGGCGCGCGGGCGGTACAGATTGATCACATCCTTGAGCACCGCGCCGAGATTGAAGTCGATTTTCTCGACATTCATCCGACCGGCTTCGATCTTGGAGAAATCCAGCAGGTCGTTGATCACGCCCATCAACGCCTCGGCCGAGCGGGCGATGGTCTGGGCATAGTCGGTCTGGCGCGGATCGAGTTTGCTGCCGAGCAGCAAATGCGTCATGCCGAGGATGCCGTTCATCGGCGTGCGAATCTCGTGGCTGACGTTGGCGACGAACTGCGATTTCATCTCATTGGCCGCCAGCGCGGCATCGCGCGCGGCCTTCAGCGCGGCTTCCACTTCGCGCTGCGCGGAAATGTCGCGCATGATGGCCTGGATCACCGGTTCGCCATCGATATTCATCGAATGCAGCGCGATTTCAGCCGGGAACGTGCTGCCATCCGGGCGGCGCGCGGTCCAACTGAAAAACGCATGGCCCTTGTCCACCGCTTCGCGTATGTGGCGATCAGCCAGAACATAGGGCGGCGTGCCGCAGGGCTGATTTTCGACGCCCAGGTCTTCCGGTCGGCGCAGCAGGAAATCCTCGGTGCTGTTCATGTGGAACATGTCCAGCGTCGCCGGGTTGCACTCGGTAAAACCGTTGCGGTTGAGGATGACGATGCCGTCGGTATTGGTCTCGAACAAGGTCTGGAACTTGGTGCGCTCGCGTTCGGTGCTGGCCGCCAGGCGGGCGGTGCGGCGCATCACGGTGACCGCCACCAGGCCGCCGAGCACTCCGTTGAGGATGAGGTCCGCCTCGGGCACGCCGCGCATGGCCCAGATCAGCAGCATCACCGCCAAGCCGCCGAAGCAGCCGGCGAGAAGGGTGTTGACGATGATCTGCGGAGTCG
>JAGUXX010000273.1 GCA_020061585.1 Betaproteobacteria bacterium
CCAGACTGACGCCCAGCCGTTCGGCGAGTTGGCGTTGGCTGATTTCAGGTTCCGCTTCGACGATCTTGAGGATGCGGAGTTGGGCTTGTTCGGTGTGGGGCATGGTGTTCGTTCATGATTTGAACGTGATGGTAATGGGGGGCGGGGGTGGGTTGCAAGGGATTGTTCGCTGCGCTCGGAGGGGGGCTTCTGGATTGCAGCGTCGGCTGGCGCCTCCTCGCATTGAAGGGGTGGGGCGGTGTCATTGCGAGCGAAGCGCGGCAATCCAGATATGTTGGGTGTGAGCGGTAGCGATCTATTGTTGGTTCGCTTCGCTCAGAATGTTGACTTCTGGATTGCCACGCTATCGCTCGCAATGACGGATGGTTCGCTTCGCTCAGAATGTTGACTTCTGGATTGCCGCGCTATCGCTCGCATTGACGGATGGTTCGCTTCGCTCAGAATGTTGGCTTCTGGATTGCCACGCTATCGCTCGCAATGACGGATGGTACGCTTCGCTCGGATGTTGGTTTCTGGATTGCCGCGTCGGCTGGCGCCTCCTCGCATTGACGGGGTGGGGCGGTGTCATTGCGAGCGAAGCGCGGCAATCCAGATGTGTTGCGTGTGAGCGGTAGCGATCAATCAGTGGTTTTTGAAAACGTCTTCCAGCGTGGTGGCATCAAGGATGTTTTCTGCCCATTGTTCGATTTGTTCGAGTGTTGCAGCCTTTAGCCGGGCTTGAATGTCGGGTCCAGCCGTGGCGGTCATATCGATTCGAGTGTCATCACGGCTGCCGCGAATTCACGGAAATCATCAAGATTGTGACGGCATATGCCATGTACGATGTGCCAGTCGATGGCGCCGTAACCGTGAACAGCAAGATTTCGGAAACCAACAGCTTTTTTGAGACGGCGAGCCAGATCAGCTGGGATGAGGCTGGCGTTCGCGAGGGCGTCAAACGCTTGGCCCATGGTATCGGGCGCGGGAATTTCTCGGCTGGCGATCAGGTGGGCGGCTATGTCGACGGAGAATTGCACGGCGCGGGTGAGATTCAGCGAGACGATGTCCTGGGCGTCGAGATCACTTGCCAGCGTCTCAGGGTCTGCTGGGCACTTGAGTGAAATCCGTTGCAGACAGTGGCGCAGGGATTCGAGTTTTTCTTCGATCAAGTTCCGATCCATGTCCGCCTCCTTTCCGCCAGGATGCGGCTGCGATAGGGGGCGAAGTCGGCCATGTCGAACAGGTGTTTGCTCAGAAGTCGGGCATATTGTTCGTCGCTTCCCAGCACGCGGCGACCCTGTTTGAGTATTTGACCCAGCAGGGGCTCGCCAACCGTGGCGAGATCGATCAGATCGACAGGCCTGCCCAGATTTTCGGCGAGGTCGGCAATCAGCGCACTTTTGGTTAGCGGAGAAAGCGGCGCCGCGCCTGCCACGGCAAGGTCCAGATCGCTGTCTGGCGTGGCTTTGCCGCTGGCCAGGGAGCCAAAAAGAATGGCTTGTTCAATATGCGCGTGGCGTGACAACACGTCGAGAATCAAGTCGGTAGTCCGCATCGGTGTTCAGCCTCCTGTGGTTGAGTCTGGCGCGACTGTATTGGCATCACAAGAACGCAAGCTCTCCAAGTGTTGCAATCTTCTTTCGGTGAGTCGCAGACCTGCGATGAGTTGGCAAATTCTAGTCGCTATCGCTCGCCATGACGGGGTGGGGCGTCGTCATCGCGAGCGTAGCGCGGCAATCCAGTTCGTGCGTCAAACTGCTTTGGTTGGTTCGCTGCGCTCAGAGTGTGGCTTCTGGATTGCCGCGTCGGCATTCGCCTCCTCGCAATGACGGCTGCTTTATTGCCTACCGTTTCAGGAAGTCGGCATAGGCCTGGGCCAAGCCATCCTCCAGCCCGACCTTGGCTTGCCAGCCCAGGTCGCGCAGTCTTGATACATCCATCAGTTTTCTGGGCGCGCCATCCGGTTTGGTCGGGTCGAATTCGATGCGGCCTGGGTAGCCGATGACTTTGCCCATGGTTTCGGCGAGTTGGCGGATGGTGATGTCTTCGCCGGTGCCGACGTTGATGTGCGAGAGCATGGGCTGGGTGTTGGCGTCGTAGGTGGCTTTGTCCAGGTTCATGACGTGGACGCTGGCGGCGGCCATGTCGTCGACGTAGAGGAATTCGCGCATCGGTGTGCCGGTGCCCCAGATCACCACGCTTTCGGCGTTGTTGAGCTTGGCTTCGTGGAAGCGGCGGATCAGCGCGGGGATGACGTGGGAGTTTTCCGGGTGGTAGTTGTCGCCGGGGCCGTAGAGGTTGGTGGGCATGACGCTGCGGTAGTCGATGCCGTGGCTGGCGCCGTATTGGCGGTTGTAGCTTTCGCAGAGTTTGATGCCGGCGATCTTGGCGATGGCGTAGGGTTCGTTGGTGGGCTCCAGGGTGCCGGTGAGCAGGGCGTCTTCGCGCATCGGTTGCGGGGCGAGCTTGGGGTAGATGCAACTGCTGCCGAGGAACAGCAGTTTCTTGACGCCGACCTTGAACGCTTCGTGGACGATGTTGGCTTCGATCATCAGGTTTTGGTAAATGAATTCCGCCGGGTAGGTGTTGTTGGCGTGGATGCCGCCGACCTTGGCGGCGGCCAGGTAGACCTGGTCGGGCTGCTCGGTTTCGAAGAAGGCGCGCACGGCGGCCTGATTGGTCAGGTCGAGTTCGGCGTGGGTGCGGGTGATGATGTTGGTTTGGCCTTGGCCGTTGAGGATGCGGATGATGGCCGAGCCGACCATGCCACGATGGCCGGCGACGTAGATTTTGGGATTCATGTGCGGTTTTCCAGGCTGGGGTACTTGGTCGCGGCCTGATTCAGGCCGCGACTTCCATTGATGCCGGGTGAAGGATTTGGTTGCGGTAGAGATCAATGATGGGGAAACATAAATCGTAATCACCCCATACCAGTTCACCGTATTCGAGGTGATAGGTATCGAACTTGCCTTCTTCCAGGTAGGCGCGGATGTCAGGGTGCCGGGATTGGGAGAGAAACTCCTTGAAATCGACTATTTGCTCCGTTCCATCATCAAACTTAAGATGCAGTTGGCATGGCCCCGCTTTTTCTACCGAGGTGATGTTGATGGTCTTTGAATTCATTTCAGCCTCCGGGTAATGCGCTCTGCCTTGATCGGCTTGTGCAATACGAAGAAATCGATCCATTTGCTTACGATTTCATCCGCGCGGGCGTTGACCAGTTCTTCGAAATATCGCATTTCGCCGGCTTCCAAAGGTGGACGGCCGCTAACGGGCTCGTAGCATATTTGCTCTACTTTGCCGTTTATCACGATGATTTCCGCTCGCGATTCTCTCCCCTGCGTTTTGCCGTGAACATGTACCGGGTCATGTTCGTTGGCATAGAACATGACGATCAACCCGTAATACTCGTAAAGCTTCGGCACAAGGTTTACTCGTGGTAATCCATCGCCTTGTAGCCGTGTTTCTTGACCAGTTCGTCGCGTTCGGCGGCTTTCAGGTCTTCGCGGACCATTTCGGCGACCAGTTCGTCGAAGGTGATCTTCGGCGTCCAGCCGAGTTTGGCTTTGGCCTTGGCCGGGTCGCCGAGCAGGGTTTCGACTTCGGTAGGGCGGAAGTAGCGCGGGTCGACGGCGACGATCGGTTGACCCATTTCGCGATGCGGTGAGGGTGTGGTGAGGTAGGCTTTTTCTTCGATGCCTTCACCTTCCCAACGCAGTTGCATGCCGAGTTCCTTGGCGGCGGCGTTGACGAAGTCGCGCACGCTGTATTGCACGCCGGTGGCGATGACGAAGTCTTCCGGTTTTTCCTGTTGCAGCATCAGCCATTGCATTTCGACGTAGTCCTTGGCGTGGCCCCAGTCGCGTTTGGCGTCCATATTGCCGAGGAACAGACAGTCTTGCAGGCCGAGTTTGATGCGCGCCAGGGCGCGGGTGATCTTGCGGGTGACGAAGGTTTCGCCGCGAATCGGGCTTTCGTGGTTGAACAGGATGCCGTTGCAGGCGTACATGCCATAGGCTTCGCGGTAATTGACGGTGATCCAGTAAGCGTACAGCTTGGCGCAGGCGTAAGGGCTGCGCGGGTAGAACGGGGTGGTTTCCTTCTGCGGAATTTCCTGCACCAGGCCGAACAGTTCGCTGGTGGAGGCTTGGTAGAAGCGGGTTTTCTTTTCCAGGCCGAGGATGCGGATGGCTTCCAGGATGCGCAGCGAGCCGAGGGCGTCGGAGTTGGCGGTGTATTCCGGTTCTTCGAAGCTGACCGCGACGTGGGACTGCGCGGCGAGGTTGTAGATTTCGTCCGGTTGCACTTGCTGGATGATGCGGATCAGGCTGGAGCTGTCGGTCAGGTCGCCGTGGTGCAGGATGAATTTGCGCCCGGTTTCGTGCGGGTCTTGATACAGATGGTCGATACGGTCGGTGTTGAACAGACTGGTGCGGCGTTTGATGCCATGCACTTCATAGCCCTTGTTCAGCAGAAATTCGGCCAGGTAGGCGCCGTCTTGGCCGGTGACGCCGGTGATCAGGGCGATTTTGCTTGGGTTGGTCATGAGCGATCCAGGTTGAGCGTTGAGGACGGGGAGAAGGAGAAAATGCAGCCGCGATTTTAGGCCATCCACACTCAAGGCACGATCACTTGCATATCCGGATGCCGCTGCTTGAGGGCGGCGGCCAGGATTTGCTTGGCGTTGTCGTCGCCATGCACGACGCGCACCTGGCCGGGCTTGCGGCGCATCCGGCCGATGAAGTTGAGCAGGTCTTTCTGGTCGGCGTGGGCGGAGTAGCCGCCAAGAGTGTGGATGGCGGCGCGGATGTCGATGCGTTGGCCATCAAGTTGTACATAGCCGCCTTGCGGGCCGTATTTCTGGATGTCGCGGCCGGGCGTGCCGACCGCCTGGTAACCGACGAACAGGACGTCGTGACGCGGGTCGCCGAGCATCGCCTTGAGGTAGTTGACGATGCGTCCGCCGCTGCACATGCCGCTGGCGGCGATGACGATGGCGGGGCGGCCGGTGCGTGCCAGGTAGTCGACGGTTTGCAGGTGGGTGGCGTGGTCGTCGATGGTGGTAAGTTGTTCGAACGCCAGCGGGTGGCGCCCGGTGGCAAGTTTGTTGCGCGCTTCCTTGTCCCAGTGTTCGCGCAGTTGCGTGTAGCCGGCGGTGAAGTCGGCGGCCAGCGGCGAGTCGATGATGATGTCCAGATCGTCCCAGTTGATGCCGGGGGCGGCGGGGCGTTGTCGGTTGCGGTGGATGATCTCTTCCAGTTCGTAGAGCAGTTCCTGGGTGCGGCCGATGCTGAAGGCGGGGATCAACACACTGCCTTTGTTCTTGAAGGCGTGTTCGCACAGGGCTTGCAGACGCTGGCGGCGGTCTTTGCGGCTTTCGTGCAGGCGGTCGCCGTAAGTGCTTTCGATGACCACCAGTTCGGCGGCATAGGGCGATTGCGGCGCCGGCAGCAAAGGGGTGTAGGGCGCGCCCAGGTCGCCGGAAAACACGATGCGCGGTTTTTCTCCGCCTTGTCTGACTTCGAACTCGACCCAGGCGGAACCGAGGATGTGGCCGGCGGGAGCGAGTTTGACGCGCAGGCCGGGGTCGCCCAGGATGATCTCGCGCCATTGTTTGTAGGGCAGGGCGATGATCTGCCGGCGGATCTGCGCGAGGAAGCGGTTGATCAGTGTCTGGTCGCGGGTGAAGCCGATCTTCAGGGCATCTTCCAGCACCAGCGGCAGCAGCGCGGCGGAAGCTTCGCTGCAGATGATCGGTCCGCTGAAGCCGGCGGCGAGCAGGTAGGGTATGCGTCCGACGTGGTCGATGTGGACGTGGGTGACGATCAGCGCGCGCACCCGGTCGATGGGGAAATCGATTTCCAGCCGGTTGGCGCCGGCGCCTTCGCTGGAGACTTCCGCGCCCTGAAACAGGCCGCAGTCGATCAGCACGGCTTGTCCGTCACTCAGCGTCAATTGGTGGCAGGAGCCGGTGACGCCGTCGACCGCGCCATGGTGGGTGACGTTGTAGAGTGCGCTCATGATGTGTTGTTCTCCCTGGCTTGTGTTGTGAGTTGTTCGTGCGGAATGGCGACCGGTTTTTCTCTGCCGAGCAGCGTCAGCATGACCACCACCCGCTCGCGGGCAACCGACGAGACGATGCCGGACAAGCCTTTGAGCGGGCCATCGGTGATGGCGACATTGTCGCCAATCTGGAATGGCGTTTCATGCGGGGGATTGCCGCTCAGCCGGGAGAGTTCGCGAATTGCCTCGACCAGGGCGTGATCGATGCGGGCCGGAATGTTGCCGAAGCGCACCAGGCTGGTCACGCCCGGCGTGCTGCGGATCGGGGCGATGCTTTGGCCGGCGCGCGCGCAGCGAACGAAGGCGTAGCGCGGAAACATCACTTGTTCGGTCTTGCGCCAGCCGTCCTTGAGTTTCCGCCAGGTCGCGAGCAGCGGCAGGCAGACTTCGTAGCCTTGTTCTTCCAGCTTACGCAGCGCCAGGCTTTCCTGCCGAGGTTTGGTTTGACAGACGTACCAGGCTTCTTGCGGTGCGGCTTCGATCGGTTCTTCACTCCCCCCCGCCGCGGGCGGGAGAGGGGCCGGAGGAGCGGGGTGGTTCATGTCCGGATGGTTTATCCGGGTTCCATCCGGGTTCAATCCTTGGTGTACGAATAGCGGTAAACGTAGCCGGAATAGCCGTAGCGATAGCGCTGACGGGTGGTGTCGATGTCGTTGAACACAAAGCCCTTGACCTGCACACCTGCCTGCGCCAGACGCTTCACGGCTTGTTCGATTTCGCGGATCGGGTGCTTGCCGGCGCGGGCGACCATCAGCGTGGCGCCGGTATGGCGGCCGATGATGGCGGCGTCCGAAACGGCCAGGATGGGCGGGGCGTCGATGATCAGAATGTCGAACAACCCGCCGACCTGTTCCAGCAATTCGGCGAAGTTGGGGTGCATCAGCAGTTCCGACGGGTTGGGCGGACGCTGGCCGGTGGTGATGACGGCCAAGCCTTCGACTTCGGTCTGCTTGAGGATGTCGGCCAACTTGGCGTTGCCGCTGACGAATTCCGATACGCCTATTTCGCGCTGCATGCCGAATTCACGGTGGATATGACCTTTGCGCAGGTCGGCGTCGATGATCGCGACGCGCTTGCCGGATTGCGCCAGTACCGCGCCGAGGTTCTTGGAGATGAAGCTCTTGCCGATGCCGGGGCTGGGACCGGTGATCAGCAGCGAACCCTTGTCGGCGTCGAGCAGCGCGAAATGGATGGTGGTGCGTAGGCCGCGCAGACTTTCGACGGCGTCGT
The DNA here is from genome assembly GCA_020061585.1 of Betaproteobacteria bacterium. Lineage (GTDB taxonomy): Bacteria > Pseudomonadota > Gammaproteobacteria > Burkholderiales > Thiobacillaceae > PFJX01. The sequence continues at coordinate 7,273 of JAGUXX010000273.1, forward strand.
CTTCCGGAAAATCGATGGCCAGCAGTTCGCCCCGGCGTTTGCCGGTCTTGATCTCACGCGCCAGTGTGGCTTCGCTCTTGCTGTGCGGGATGGTGGCGTAGACCGGCAGGCCGAGCTGTTTTTCCAGCTTGTCGGGGTCTTCGACCATGACCCGCAGCGAACGGATCGCCCAGATCATGACGATGCTGGCCAGCAGGCCGACCAGCATGGCTACCGCCAGGATCAGCGGACCCTTGGGCGAGATCGGCTTGAGGGAAACCTGAGCGGCATCGATGACGCGCGCATCGCCGACGGTGCCGGCTTTCGACACCCGCAATTGCTGGGCGCTGTTGAGCAGTTCGGTATACAGCTTGTTGGAGACTTCCACATCGCGCTGCAAACGCAGGATGGTTTGCTGCGTGGTCGGCAATCCGGAGACATTCCTTTCGAACTGCGAGCGCTTGCTCTTGAAACGATCCAGTTGCGCATCCAGCGCCTGCACGCTGGGGTGTTCCGCCGTGAAGCGCTGGCGCAGTTCTTCACGCTGTTGCTGCAGCTTGATGGTTTCCTTTTCGATATCGACGATGGCATCCAATACGCCCTTGGTTTCCATGGTCAGATCGACCGAGCCGCGGCTTTGACGGTAGTTGTTGAAGGCGGACTCAGCGGTATCGAGCTGTGTCTTCAGCAACGGCAATTGGGTTTCCAGAAACTTCAGCGTGCTTTCGGCTTCGGCGGAACGGAATTCGACGTTCTGCCGCACATAGCTGTTGAGTATGTCGTTCAGTACCACTGGCAAGCGTTCGGCGTCGGCGCCGACCAGTGTGGCTTCCAGCACGCCGGAAGCCTTGGAGCGCTCCTTGACCTTGTAGCTTTCACGCAGCTTTTCCACGGTTTCCTGTTCGGTCGCCTTGGTCAGCGTGAATTCGGTGCCCGGACGCGCCAGCAGTTGCGAGACGAACAGCGTGATGTCCTGGCCGGCGGCGGGCTGGTCGACTTCACCTTCCAGCAGTTTGACGCCGTCTTCATTGAATATCTGATATTTGCCGTTTTCTCCCGCCGTCAGCGTCAGCGGTTCGCCGAGCAGTTCCTTGGGAACTTCCAGGCTTTCGACGCGGATTTTCTCTCCGCCCCAGGCGTATTGATTCAGGCCGAACAGCGGCGCGGCGAGCTCTTCTTCGGCATGCCGGCGGGCGATGGCCTGGCCGAACACCGGCATGTAGTTGGGTTTTGCGCTGATGTCCAGCTTGAGCTGATTGACCACGCGGCCGAGGATCATCCGCGAGTTGAGAATTTCCAGTTGCGCGGTGATCGATACGCTGTCGCCCAGCAGCGGCTGCAGTTCCGCCAGTGCGGTCAGGCCGGCGGCTTTCTTGTCTTCGATCTGCAACAGCGCGTCGGCTTGATAGACCGGCGTGGCGATGTACAACCAGACCGCGCCCAGCAGCGTGGCGAAGAAGGTGACGACGACGATCAGCCATTTATATTCGAGCAGCGTGGCGATGATCTCGCCCAGATTGATTTCGTCATCGCTGTCATCGATGCCGGCGGGCGCGGTGTTGGGGGCTGCGGTGTGCTGTTCTGCGTTCATGGACATGTGCGGTAAAAAAAGGATTGGGCGTTGGCTTCGTCTGGCTGGGGCGATGCTATTTCGTTTATGTTTCTTGTTGTGGAGGCGCGGCAATCTGGGGTTTTTTGGGGCGAGTATTGCTTATTACGTGCGGGTAAACAACGCGCGCAGTGAGGGCTTACGCGGAAGCTCACAGTTTTTTGATCCAGGAAGGCAGGGATTCGTCGATCAACTTCAGCGCTTCATCCCATACGCTATCGGCCTGCTTGTACGGGTCGGGAATCTGCTTGCCGCCGATCCAGTGTCCCAGCAGATAGGTCTTGCCGCGCGCGGTGGGGTCGATATCGGCGACGGCATCGCGATGCTCGTTTTCCATGACCAGGATCAGATCCGCCCAGCGGCCGATTTCACGCGTGAATTGCTGCGCCCGATGCGTGTCGAGGTCGATATCGCGGGCGCGCATGCGTACACGCGCGGCTTCGTCGGCCGGATAATTGACCAGCGCGCCGACACCGGCGGAGCGGACTTCGACTTTATGGCCCGCTTGCTGCAATTGGTGGCGCAGCAGCGCTTCCGCCATCGGGCTGCGACAAATGTTGCCGGTACAGATTACGAGGATGCGATCAAACATGAAGGGTTTCCTGCCCGCTCGCCCACCGAGCCGGAATGTACCAGACCAGAACGGCGAGGCGGGCTGTGGGGCGGGTAATTACTGGCGACCACCGAACAGCGGGTATTGAATGTTGCTGGTGGTTTCGAGCAGGGTTGCGGTCGGCAGGATGTTGCTGATGACGCGGTTCCAGCGCGCGACATCGGCGGCATCGACGTAGATGATGTCGCGCGGTTGTAGCGGGAAGCGGTCGGCCAGCAGCAAGGCGTCGGGCGATTTGGAATCGAGATGGAACAGTTCCGGCTGATCGGCCTGACCGCGCATGACGAAGATCCAGTTCGGCGCGGAAGTCTGCTGGTTGATGTAACCGGCGTCGGCCAGCGCTTCGGCCAGGGTGATGCGTTTCTTGTTCATGAAATAGGAGCCGGGTTTCTGCACTTCGCCGAGCACGAACACCTTGTTGGTCGAGCGGTCCGGCACGTTGACGATGTCGTTGGGCAGCAACAGGATGTTCTGCGCAACCGCGCCATCTTCGTACAGCGCCTGCAAGTCGACCCGCCAGGTGGCGTTGGCGCGGGTCAGCAGCACCTGGCTATGGTCGGCATCCTTGGTGAAGCCGCCGGCGCGGTTGACCGCGTCGAGGATGGTCATCGGCACATCGGTGATGTCTTGCTGGCCGGGTTTGCCGACTTCGCCGACGATATAGGCGCGCTTGCTGCGGAAGGCGATGACCCGCACGTCGACCTGCGGTTTTTCAATGGCTCTCGACAGCCGCTGCGCGAGTACTACGCGCACTTCGCGTGGCGTCAGGCCGGCTACTTTCAGCGAGCCGACATAGGGGTAAAAGATGGTGCCGTCTTCAGCTACCAGATTACCCGATTGATCGGCCGTCCTGTATGAACCAGCCGGTATGGTCAGTTCGGGGTGATCCCAGATGGTGATGCTGAGGATGTCGCCGGGGCCGATCTTGTAGTCGGCCGCGACCGACTCCGGTACCTGGACGCCAGGGTTTCCTGGGCTTTGAGCGCCGCTGTTGGCCCTGAGGGCCTTTTCCTGTTCGATGATCAGTTCGGCGTTGATCGGCTTGACCTTGACATTGGCCGGAGCGACTTCATCCATTTTTCCAACCGGCAGCATCACCGAGGATTGCTGGCGCATATCGTAGGTGTGGGTACCCGGAACGATGGCGCAACCGCTTAGTCCGCCTAGCAGTATCAGGGTAGCGGCGCGCGATGCGACGCGGAATCTGGATATGTCTTGCACTATGACCACCTTGTTGTGTTGAATTCATCCGGCTTGGTTCAGGCCAGCGCCTTGATATGAATGAACTAGAAATTGCTTTTTATATTCAAACATTCTTATCGACTTTGCAAGTCGATAGCGTATTACTTCATGTGGCTGTTTGATGCTGGTTTGCGGCCGGGGGGGCAGCATGCCGTGGAATGCGCAAGTTGTGCATTCAACAGGCGTAAAAAAACCCGACAAACTGGATTGAGCAATTCGAAGTTGTTGTATCAATGGGATATTTTCCATCAACTTCGAAACCATCTTGGCTCCAGGCGAGCTGTTTGCCCGCGCTGAAACCTCAATGACCGCTCTACTTCCGGAGTCGGCAAGCGCGATCAACTGCCGCTTGCCACTCCGGAAACTATCCAGATTACCGGGTTTTCCGTAAACAGCGATCAGGCGGCGCGGCGACGACGCGATGCAACCAGACCGGCCAGACCCAGACCCAGCAGAGCCAAGGAAGTGGGCTCGGGGATGAAGCGGGCGGTGGCGGTGACGTCCACTTCGAAGCTTGCGTCTACGAAATTGGGGGAACCAAACACCGGAATCTGGGTGTTGGGGTACATGATGTTGTCAACTTCCACCAGCGCGCCACCGAATCCGGGCCAGTCAGTGGCGATTTCTTCCACCTTCAGTACGACGCCATCGCTGTAGAGCGTGCCAGTGACATTAAGGCTACCCGAACCACTCGGATCGACCACCGGCGACAGACCAGCCAACAGCCTGAGGCCATTGATGAAGTTCATCACCGCGTCGGTGGTTTCGCCATCATAGTTGAGGCCGAAAGTGATCGCATCATCGGGCGACAGTTGGGTATCCAGCGTACCAATGGTGCCGGCATCCAGAAAATCGAACGTTTGGTTGGGGTTGATGACATTGAAAATGTCGACCAAGCCGGAGAAGATTCCCAGGTTGTTGGGCGTAATGGCGATCGGGTCGATCAGCGGGTTGTCAGAGATATCAATAACCGCGCTACCGTCGATCGATACGTTGTAGTTGCCCGGGGGGGGGAGTTGGGTAGAAACCGAACCCACCAGATCGTACAGCGTGACTACATAGGTACCAGCGTCTTGGTCGTCGTCAAACAACGGGTTGTAACCCGTAACAGACACGCTACCGGAAAGGTTGGCGGAGGAAATATAGGCGGCGAAAGACGGTGCGCTGACCAGCGTGGCTGCTACAGCGGCGGCGAGCAATGTGCTTTTCTTCATGATCTGTTTCTCCATAACTTGATTGATGAACTGATTCAAAACTTTTTTATCCCTGTGCTTGATCGACTACATAAGCAGAATCGTCGGCAAGGATTTGAACTTGAATAAGCAAGGTACGTGCCATTAAAAAGTTTCCGTTGTTTTTCATGCGGTTAGTGCTCGATGAAAAAAATGGCTCGGCGGGTGTGTAAAAAAATCCGACAAATCGATCAGTCGTTTTGATCGGGGCCGCTGTTCGTGTCACAGGTCATTACCCCGGTCATCACCCCGGCGAAAGTCGGGATCCAGTCCGCTGGACTCGACGCAATCAACGATGTCTGTTTGGCACTTTTCACGTTTGGTAACCAGGTCCGGCGCAATCCGGGTCCAGCAGCGTGATCCAGTGCACCACCGGCACAGCGCTGGCGGCGGCCAGGTGGGTCTGGCAGCCGATGTTGGCGCTGGCGATCAGTTCCGGGCCGCTCGCTTGCAGGTTGGATAGTTTGCGCGTCCGCAACTGCGCCGACAGTTCGGCTTGCAGGATGGAATAGGTGCCGGCCGAGCCGCAACACAGGTGCGCTTCGTCGACCGGCAGCAGCTCGTAGCCGGCGCGGCTCAGGATGCCTTCAATGACGCCGCGCACCTTCTGGCCATGTTGCAGACTGCAGGGTGGATGGAAGGCGATGCGTCGGGATGGAGCGATGCGCAGCGCGCCGAGATCTTCCTGGTGCAGGATTTCACTCAGATCGCGGGTCAATGCCGATACCCGCGCGGCTTTCTCGGCATAGACCGGATCGTGGCGCAGATGATGACCGTATTCCTTGACGGTGCTGCCGCAGCCGCTGGCGGTCATCACGATGGCTTCGATGTTCCCGCCGACGCCATTCTGTATAAACGGCCACCAGGCGTCGATATTGCGCCGCATCGCGGCTTTGGCGGCGTCGGGCGCGGCGAGGTGCTGGTCGATGGCGCCGCAACAGCCGGCATTCGGCGCGGAAACCAGTTCGATGCCGAGCCGCGCCAGCACGCGCCGGGCCGATGCGTTGGTCTCCGGCGCCATCGCCGGTTGCACGCAACCTTCGAGCACCAGCATGCGGCGGGTGTCGTTGGCGCCGTTGTAGCCCGGATGCAGCTTGCGGAATCCGGGGTTTGCGCGCTCCGAATCCCCGGATTCCGCTGGCGCTGCATCCGGGCTACGCGCGGCCGGCACATGTTCGCGCAATGTTGCCGGCAATATTGCGCGCAGGCTTTGACCGAGTTTCAGCATCGAGCCGAACAGTCGCGGTGATTGCAGGCTTTTGCGCAGGCCCGCGCGCAGCAGGCGTTCCGCCGCCGGGCGCGGGCTGAGTCGCTCGACGACCTCGCGGCCGATGTCGATCAGGCGGCCGTATTGCACGCCGGACGGACAGGTGGTTTCGCAATTGCGACAGCTCAGGCAGCGATCCAGATGCAGGCGCGTCAGGGCGGTGACCGGCTGGCCTTCGAGCATCTGTTTCATCAGATAGATACGCCCGCGCGGGCCGTCGAGTTCATCGCCGAGCAGTTGATAGGTGGGGCAGGTGGCGTTGCAGAAGCCGCAATGCACGCAGGAACGCAATATCGCTTCGGCTTCCTGGCCTTGCTCGGTGTCGCGGATGAAGTCGGCGAGTCGGGTCTGCATCAGAGTTCGGGGTAAAGGCGGCCGGGATTGAAGATGCGCTGCGGGTCGAGCGCCAGTTTGACGCGCTGGTGCAGCGCCAGCATCGCCGGCGGCAGCGGCTGAAAGACTTTGCCGCCGCCGTCGTGCCCCTTGAACAAGGTGGCATGGCCGCCCAGCGTGACGACCCGCTGGCGCAGGGTTTTGCCGGGAAGATCGCTGATCAGCCAGCGTAGCGCGCCGTTCCATTCGATCAATTCGCTGCCCGGCAGATTCAGCGCCGGCGCGGCGGCGGGCAGCGAGATGCGCCACAGCGGCAGATCGGTGGCGAAGAACGGATGGGTCTGGTCGCGTACGGCGGCCCAGATCGAAGCATCGGTTTGGTCGCCGCCCATCTGTGCGATGGCCTGTTCGACGCAACGGGCGCTGGCCGACAGGCGCAGATAGCGTTTGCCGTCGACTTCCAGGCTGGCGCTGATCGGCAACTGCGCGGCCCGGATGGCCGCTTCGCCCGGCTGGAATAGCAGGGTGCGTTCACTGGCCGGGCGCGGCAGCACTTTCAGCGACACTTCGAGCAGCACGCCCAACGTGCCTAACGCGCCGACCATCAACCGCGACACATCGTAACCGGCGACGTTCTTCATGACCTGGCCGCCCAGGCGCAGCACTTCGCCGCGACCGTTGAGCAGTTTGACGCCGAGCACCGCGTCGCGCACCGATCCGCCCCAGGGCCGACGCGGGCCGGACAGGCCGGCGGCGACCATGCCGCCGAGCGTGGATGTTTCAGTGAAATGCGGCGGTTCGAACGGCAGCATCTGCTGGTTGGCCGCCAACACCGCTTCGATTTCCGCCAGCGGCGTGCCGGCGCGGGCGGTGATCACCAGTTCGGTCGGTTCGTAGGCGATGATGCCGCGATGGCCGGAAACATTCAGCGTTTCGCCGACGCCGGCGCGGCCGTAAAACGTCTTGCTGCCGCCGCCCCGGATGCACAGCGGGGTGCGGTTGGTGATGGCCTGCTTAATGCGTTCGATCAGTTCTGTAACCTCTAATGTATTTGTCACCCCGGCGAAGGCCGGGGTCCAGGTGGTTGATGGCACTGGATTCCGGCTTTCGCCGGAATGACGGTAGCCGAATACATCAGCATTTCCTTCGGTTTTCATGTTGCTCAAAACCTCGGCAAATCGGGAAACGGCAGCGCGCCGCCGTGTACGTGCATGCGGCCCATTTCGGCGCAGCGGTGCAGTGTCGGCACGGCTTTGCCGGGGTTGAGCAGGCCATCCGGATCGAACGCGGCCTTGATGGCGTGGAACTGGATGAGTTCTTCCGGGGTGAACTGGCTGCACGCGGCATCCAGTTTTTCGACGCCGATGCCGTGTTCGCCGGTCACCGTGCCGCCGACTTCGACGCACAGTTTCAGGATGTCGGTGCCGAAGGCTTCGGCGCGGTGCAGTTCGTCGGGTTGGTTGGCGTCGAACAGAATCAGCGGATGCAAGTTGCCGTCGCCGGCATGGAACACGTTGGCGACGCGCAAACCGTATTGCGTCGACAGTTCGCCGATACGACCCAACACGCGCGCCAGATGTTGGCGTGGAATGGTGCCGTCCATACAGTAATAGTCCGGCGAGATGCGGCCGACGGCGGGGAAGGCGCCCTTGCGGCCGGCCCAGAATTTCAGGCGCTGGGCGTCGTCTTCGGCGGTGCGCACTTCGGTTGCGCCGGCATCGAGCAACACCGCGCGCAGCGCCAGGATCTGTTCCGACACCTCGGCGTTGGCGCCATCCAGTTCGCACAACAGGATGGCCGCCGCATCGACCGGATAGCCGGCGTGGACGAAGTCTTCGGCGGCGCGGATCGACAGGTTGTCCATCATTTCCAGCCCGGCCGGCAACAGACCGGCGCCGATGATTTTCGCCACCGCGGCACCGGCGGTTTCCACCGAGGCGAACGCCGCCAGCACGACTTGCGCGCGTTCCGGCTTGACCAGCAGTTTGACGGTGACTTCGACGACGATGCCGAGCAGTCCTTCCGAACCGGTCATCAGCGCCAGCAGGTCGTAACCGGGGCTATCGAAAGCCTGTAGTCCAATGTCCAGCAGTTCGCCGTCTATGGTCAGCACTTTCAACGCCAGCAGGTTGTGTACGGTCAGGCCGTATTTCAGGCAATGCACGCCGCCGGAGTTTTCCGCGACGTTGCCGCCGATGGAACAGGCGATCTGCGACGATGGATCGGGTGCGTAATACAGACCCAGATGCGCCACGGCTTCGGATATCGCCAGGTTGCGCACGCCGGGTTGCACCACCGCCAAGCGGTTGTCGGCGTCGATCCGCAAAATCTTGTTGAACCGCGCCAGCGACAGAATCACGCCATCGGCCAACGGCAGCGCGCCGCCGGAAAGGCCGGTGCCGGCGCCACGCGCCACCACCGGCACCTGGTGTTCGCGACACACGCGCAATATCGCTTGCGCCTGTTCCAGGGTTTCCGGCAGACACACCGCCAGCGGAATCTGCTTGTAGGCGGACAGGCCGTCGCATTCGTAAGGACGCAGGGCTTCGGCTTCGAGCAGCAGCGAATTCGCCGGCAGCGCGGCGCGCAGTGCGGCGAGGAAGGTTGGATTCATGCGTCGGATTATCGCAAAGTTGGCGCCGCAAGCCGTTGATAGGCCGTTGCCAACGCCGCCTCGTCGCCGACGTTGCCGGGGAAGATCACCACCGGCAGGTCGGGGTAACGCGGGTGATCGGCGGGACAGCGCACCACCGAGCAGCCGGGCAGGATTTGCCCGAGCACCGTGGAGGCGCGCAGCGCCAGGCCGTCGGACAATACATCGTTGGAGGTAATGCCGCCTTTGCTGATCAGGAAGCCCAGCGTGGTCGGCAGGCCGCGCACCACGTCCATCAGGAACGCCGACACCGACTCGCCGAAAGCCAGTCGCGTGGCCTGGTCGGGGAACTGGCGTTCGACGCGGCTGGTGTAGATGACGCTGGTCAAGCCTGCCGCATGGGCTTGCGCGGCGCGTTCGAGCACGTCAGCCAGCAAGTTTTCACGCTGTTGCTCGATGCGCGCGACATCGACTTCGATGCCCTGAACGCCTGGTTCAATCAGCAGCTTCTCCAGTTGCGCCGTAGTTTTTTTGACATGTGATCCGACGATGACCGCGCCCGGCTGATCATTGCGAACGTAGGCATGCATCGACTCGGCCGCCACCGGCTGCGGCGGCAGCTTGGCCAGCGCGGTGAGCAGGCTGGCGGCGGAGCGAAACAGGAAGCGCTTGCCTTGGCGGGCGGCGGCGGTGAGTTGTTCGGCGAAATGATTCAGATCGGCCTGGGTTTCGGCATCGACGACGCAACAGCGGTTGTCGCGCAGGGCCAGCAAGCGGCCGGAAACATCGCCGCGCACATCGTCCAGCAGAAAGCGTTCGACCTGATCGGCCTTGATCCGCCCGGCGGTTTTTTCCTCGACGTAATCCGGCAGGTAACTGTGGCGATAGCCGAATACCGAGTCGCGGGCGAATTCGGTTTCATGCACCGGCGTCGGCACACCGTTGACGATCAGATAATGAATGCTGTCGCGGGTGTAGCGGCCGCCCTCGAAGAACGCCGGGGTCAGGAAGTGCGCATCGAAGTTTGCACCCTCGCCGCCAAGTTCTTCCGCCATCACATCGGTTTCCACCGGGTAATGGCCGCGCAAGGTGGAATCCGAACGGCTGACGAAAATCGGGTTGAACAGCGTGCCGCCCGCCGCCAGATCGGCCAGCGCCAGCTTGATGTTCCGGCAGACCTCGCGCGTCACCGTTGCCGCTCGCGCCGCGTCCATGCCGCGGGTGTTGGTCAGCACGAACAACAGCGGCGAGTCGTCAAACAGTGCTTCCTCCAGCGTGGCGGCATCCCAACGGGTCAGCAACCGGCAGGAATGCACCGTCTGCGAACCGGTCGGGTCGTCGTCGAGAACGATGATTTTGGTTTGGGGCATGGGGCGTGAAATGTGAAATGTGATGCGGCTGTGCCGCTGGTGAAGTGTGAAACGTGATGCGGCTGCGCCGCTGGCGAAATGTGAAACGTGATGCGGCTGCGCCGCTGGTGAAATGTGAAACGTGGGGTGCAGGCTTTTCACGTTTCACCTGAGCCGCGCAGCGGCGAGTCACCTGAGCCGCGCAGCGGCGAGTCACATTTCACCCCAACAGCGCTTCTGCCCGTGCCGCCATCGCTTCGCCAGTCAAACCATTGAAGGCCATGATCTCGCCCGGGCTGGCGGTGGTTTCGCCGCGTTTCCAGGCCATCACGTCACGGCGCGCGGCGCGGGTACGCAGCATGATCGGCTCCAATGGGCCGGACGGGCCGCCGCTGACGCCGATCAATACATCCGCATCGAACAGCGCGTTGAAACGGTCGTCGTCCATGAACGTGTTGTCCGGCTCGGATACCGTGTCCCAGGCCACATCGGTCGGGCGGTACAGGCGGCGCGGGTTGGCGGCGCTGACGATGCGCACCTTGTGGCCGGCGGCTTCCAGCTTGTCCTTGGCCTCGAATACCGGCAACAGCACCATGTCGCCAGTCACGGCGAACACTACGGTCTTGCTGCCTGTTGCCGATTCATACAGCGTGATCGCGCCGCGTTCGATGCCTACCCTTGCCTGTTCCAGCGTGGTGTACACCGGCAGCGGCGATTTCGAGGCGATGATGGCGATGCCCTTGTTGTAGGTATTCAGCGCCCAGTCGTAGGCGACCTGGATCTGGTTGGCGTCGCATGGGAACAGCGGATACAGGTTGCCGTTGCGCATCTGCGCGGCGAAGTAGTTCTCGATTTCCGGGCGTTGATGAGTCCAGCCGTTGCGGCCCTGTTCCAGCGCGCCGGCGGTGAACATGCAGATGAACGACGGCGTCTTGCGGCGCAGTTCGGCCATAGCCTGGGTCACCGTCTGCACGATCGGCCAGCCGTTGATGGCGAAGCTTTCGTAAGACAGCCACACCGAACGCGCGCCGAACAGCGCCATGCCGGCGGCCAGGCCGGCGCAGGCGTCTTCGTTGAGCGGCTCGTAGACCTGGCCGTTGGGTTCCTGGTGGTACAGCGGATCGTCCACCGGGTGGCGAATTTTCAGCGCCACGTTGATGTTGGCCATGGCGCTGGCTTCATTGCCGTCGGCGTTGGTCACCACGAAGTACGGATCGCTCTGGCCGAGGGCGACGACCAGCGCGCCGAAGGCGGTCGCCGGCACCTGCTTGTCGCCCGGTTCGAAGGCGCGGATCGGCAGTTCCGGCAACGGCACGATGTCCAGCACGTGTTCGGTCACCGAGGTCTTGGCGGCGGGGCCGCCGCCGGCGCGGCTGAAGTTGTCGCGCACGATCCGCCAGGCTTCCGGGCTCAACGCGCGGCGTTGCAGGCCGGCGATGATGTGCTCGGCATCGAGTGTGTCGGCCGGGTACAGGTTGTGCGCCTTGGCGCCGACCTTGTGCACGCCGGCACCTTTCAATTGCTTCAGGATCATCACAGTGCGCTTGCCGCCCAGCGCGCTCCTTGCGGCGCTGTCGGCGGCCTGCAACACGGCGGCGGCGAAGGCCAGGCGGCGATCGAACGAGAACGCCGAACTGTCGACGTAAGCGCCGACCTGGTCCTGATCGTCGAAGTTCTTGGCGTCGACCAGAAACACGTTCTGGAAGCCGTGGCCTTTCCAGTACGCCGTCATCTCGGCGTTGCTCCAGGTGGTACACATCGAATGGTGTTCCTGGCTGTAGCCGTTCCAGATCAGCACCGGCAGGAAGTTGGTCACCTTCGGATAGGCGGTGTTGAAGTGCATCATCGAATTCAGTATGTACGGCTCGCCCATGCCGCCGTCGCCGATGGTCACCGGGAACAGCGTGCCGGGATGCAGCAGCGCGCCGGCCATGGCGAAATGCTGACCCTGGCCGAGCGGGCCGGCGGGGGCCAGCAGGCCGGGAATGGCGCCGGACAGATGGCCGAGCAGACCGTGCTTTTCGCGGAACCGGTCGCGCAATTGCTGCACGGTGTGGATGTCCATTGCTTCCAGCGAGCGGTCGAGGAACATCGCCGAGTAGAAGCCGGGCGCGTGGTGGCCGACTTCGGTGACGATGTTGGTGTGGCCGAGCATCACCAACGCGGCATAGGCCTCGGCGCTGGAGGCGAAACCGCCCGGATGGCCGGAGGCCTTGGCGCCGCAGATTTGCAGGGTCAGGTAGCGCAGCGCGTCGGCGGCGAGCAGGGTCTGATAGGCGGCGGCGGTGGAACTGGCGCTGGCAATGGCCTTGGCGTCGGCGGCGATCGCCGGTTCCGTCGCCTGTTCGGCGAAACCGGGCCAGGACGGGCCGTAATACTGGATGCCGGCACAGAATTCGGGGGCCAGACTGGCGGGGAGGGTGGTGGCGTTCATGGCGGGCTCCAAAGTAAGTTGAAGCGTCATTCCCGCGCAGCCGGGAATGACGGTGAAAGTGCGTCTGGGAAATACTCTACCGAAACAATCAACTTTTCACAATGCACATTACGTTTCATAATGTGAAACATGAACCAAGACAAACACTCCCCCATACAAGTCATCGACCGCCTGGCCGCGTTGCTCGATGCCCTGGCCGCGCAGGATGGCGGCGCCTCGTTGAAGATCCTGTCGGCGGAAACCGGCTTGCATCCCTCGACCGCGTTTCGGATTCTTGCCGCGCTGATTCAGCATGGTTTTGTCGCCCGCGACGAAACCGGCCTCTACCTGCTCGGCCCGCATCTGCTGCAACTGGCGGCGAAAGTGCGGGTCGGCCTGGATGTGCGCGCGCTGGCGCGGCCGGAAATGGAGTGGTTGCGCGACCAGGTCGGCGAGACGGTGAATCTGACCGTGCGCCAGGGCGACGAGATGGTCTACGTCGAACGCGTCACGCCCAACCGCATGATGCGTGTCGAACAACTCATCGGCAGTCGCGCGCCGCTGCACGTTACCGCCGTCGGCAAGCTGATGCTCGGCGAAGCCGGCGCCGCCGCGACGCGCGACTATGCCAAACGCACGCGGCTGCCGGCGTATACCGCCAATACCCGGCACGACATCAAGGCGTTGCTGGAGGACATCGGCATTTGCAGCGCGCGTGGTTACGCGCTGGACAATGAAGAGGCGGAATTGGGCGTCGGCTGCATCGGCGCGTTGATCCGCGACGCGACCGGCGCGGCGGTGGCGGGTTTGTCAGTGTCGGCGCCGATGGAGCGACGGCAACTGGCATGGGTTACGCTGGTTCAGGAAGCCGCGCGCAGGGTTTCGGCGCGGCTGGGGTTCGCGGAGTGAAGACAGGTCCGGATACATGGTAGGTGCGTTGGCGCACAGAACGGCAGCGCGATGGAACGCATCATCCGCCTTCGGCACTTTTAACCACAGCGGAGCTCACATGAACCTTCATCTCAGTATCACGCCACTGATCTCGCTTTTGGCGGGCATTCTCATCCTGGTCATGCCCAAGCTTCTGAACTTCATTGTGGCCATCTATTTGATCGTGATTGGTTTGATCGGCCTGCTCGGCAGCGGGCGCCTATGACCGATGTCCTTTCAACCTTGAAACAGCAGTTGACCGCTTCATAGCCCTTGTGAGGCCTCATGCAGACTGATGTTAGCCGCTTCGATGGCACTCACCATTTGGGTGAGCCCGCTACCCGCCCGCTGTCGGGGTGGAGAAGCCGTCTGGCGGCGTTGCTCCGCCTCGCCATGCCTTGGCATGACTCGTTGTCGCGCCTTGCCAGCCGGCTTCTCCACCCCGCCCTCGGACGGGTTCAACTGCTGTTTCAAGGTTCAAACCGCTCGCGAAGGGCGTGAATGTTGTTTGCAAGCGTTGGCGAGCCCGGCGCCTGGTGATCAAACTTCAGCGGCGAAGCGCGGCGATATCCTTCAATAGCGGTGCCGTGACCGGGTCGATCTTGCGCCGCATCAGCGAGCCGATGGCGGTGGAACGGGCAAAGATGGGGCGCACCAGACTGTCGTCGCAGCGCGCCAGTCGGGCGGCGGCTTCGAGTTTTGGGGCGATGGCCTGACAAGCGTCGCAGCGCGGTTGATCGGTTTGATTCCAGTCCAGGTCGGCGGAAAAATAGACGCCGATGGCGTTCAGCGTGCGGCTCACCACTTCCTGGGTTTCCGGGCGCTCCAGCACATCGGCGGCGGCATCGAGAAAGGTCTGGCCCTGGCTGGACAAGGCGCGCTCCAGTGCGACGGCGGCGGGTTGCCCCGCGGCAATCTCGTTGGCCAGCGTCGCGCTGAGTTCGGCATGTTGCGCGTGCGCGGCCAGCGGCAGCGGCAATGCGCCCGCCGCCATTTCCAGGAAGGCGACGAAATGGGTGTTGCTGCGGCGGCCGAATTTCCACATGGTTTCCACGCCGGCCGGCGTCACCGCTTGGGAGTGGATCAGCACGGCGATGGTGTCGATGATGCCGAGGTGGTCGTCCTGTAGAAACGGCAGGTGTTCGACCAGGAAATCGGCCAGCACGCGGCCCATCGGGCCTTGCGCCACGGCTTCGCGGCTGAGCATCAGACGGGCGTTTTCGATGGTCGGCAGGGTCCACCAGGCATGCCGCGCCAGTTCGTCGGTGAGTCCGGGCGAATGTACGACGGCGACCACCGCTTCCGGCTCGCCGGTAAGCAGCAGTTTGCCCAGGTTGACGCCGGCCATCTGGCCGTGCCGGGTCCAGCGCGTGAGGAACACCGGGTAGCCGCCGGGCGAACCCAGCGCATGACCGGACAGCAGTTCGCGCACCTGGCGCAGATATTTGTCTTCGCGGCAATTGGGCGACAGCGGAATGCTGGCTTCGCCCTTGTCGGTCAGCGCGTGCAGCGTCAGCGTCGATTCGTCGATGCGGATCGCTTTCAGGTCCTGCGCCAGCAGGACCTGAAGGCGGAAGCTGTCTTCCGGCGAGATGCCTTCACTCATTGCAATGCATGCTCCAGGTAGGGTGCGCCGTGCGCACCATGGCACGAGGATCGGTGCGCATGGCGCACCCTACAGTTCGTCATTCGCCCAGTTTCTCGAAGCAGCGCGCGGCGGCGGCGATGGTGGCGTCGATGTCTTCATCAGCGTGCGCGGCGGAGACGAAGCCGGCTTCGAACGCGGACGGGGCGAGGTAGATGCCTTCGTGCAGCATCAAATGATAGAAACGGTTGAAGCCGTCCTTGTCGCTGTCCATGACTTCGGCGTACGAGGTCGGCGGCGTGGCGCGGAAATAGACGCCGAACATGCCGCCGACCGAATCGGCGCAGGCCAGAATGCCGGCGTCACGCGCGGCGGCGTTGAGGCCGGCGCACAGACGTTCGGTCTTGGCGGTGAGCGCTTCGTAAAATCCCGGCGCGGAAATCTTCTCCAGGGTTTTCAGACCGGCGGCCACCGCCACCGGATTGCCGGACAGGGTGCCGGCCTGATACACCGGGCCGAGCGGCGCCAGCTTGTCCATGATCTCGGCCTTGCCGCCGAAGGCGCCGACCGGCAGGCCGCCGCCGATCACCTTGCCCAACGTGGTCAGATCCGGCGTGATGCCGTACAGGCCTTGCACGCTGCCTCTGCCGACGCGGAAACCGGTCATCACTTCATCGAAAATCAGCACCGCGCCGTGCCTGGTGCAGTTGTCGCGCAGACATTCGAGGAAGCCGGGCTTGGGCTTGATCAGGTTCATGTTGCCAGCCACCGCCTCGACGATGATGCAGGCGATCTCGTCGCCTTTTGCTTCGAACAACTGGTTGACCTGGTCGATGTCGTTGTAGTCCAGTACCACGGTGTGGCCGGAACAATCGGCCGGCACGCCGGCCGAACTCGACTCACCCCGAGCGGGCTGGCCGAAGGTCAACAGGCCGGAACCGGCCTTGACCAGCAGGCTGTCGGCATGGCCGTGATAGCAGCCTTCGAACTTCACCAGCGTGTCGCGACCGGTGTAGCCGCGCGCGACACGGATGGCGCTCATCGTGGCTTCGGTACCGGACGACACCAGGCGCAATTTTTCCAGGCTGGGCAGCATTTCGATCAGCTTTTCCGCCATGCGCAGTTCCATTTCGGTCGGCGCGCCGAAGCTCAGGCCGAGCGCGGCGGTGTCGCACACCGCGCGCACCACGTCGGCGTCGGCGTGGCCGAGAATCAGCGGACCCCAGGAACCGACGTAATCGAGATACGACTTGCCGTCCGCGTCCCACACCCGGCTGCCGGCGCCCTTGGCGAAGAAGCGCGGTGTGCCGCCGACCGAGCGGAAGGCGCGCACCGGCGAGTTGACGCCGCCGGGAATGAGTTTCTGGGAGAGGTCGAACAGTTCGTCGTTGCGCGAGGTCATGCGGGTTCCTTGTCGGCGGAGGCGGTGAACAGCCGTAGGGTGCGCCGCGCGCACCGATCAGCGTTTGCTGGCGCGCGTGGCGCACCCTACGGCATCAGGTTGTGAACAGTTGGGTGAAGTTTAAGGCAGCTTGATAGGGCGCGGGCGCGTCGTACAGGGCGCTGATCACCGCCACCAGATCGGCGCCGGCGGCGACCAGACCGCCGGCGTTGTCCGGCGTGATGCCGCCGATGGCGCACACCGGCAAGCCGGTTTCCAGCTTGGCCGCCGTGATCAAGGCCGGTTCGGCGCGTTCGGCCAGGGGTTTGGTGGGGGATGCGAAAAAGCTGCCGAAGGCCAGGTAATCGGCACCCGCATCAGCGGCGGCCAAGGCCAGCGGCAGGCTTTGGTAACAAGACGCGCCGAGGATGCGGCCGGGGCCGGCGGCATCGAGCCGCAGTCGGGCGGCGGCAAGCTGGCCGTCGGCCTCGCCCAGATGCACGCCATCGGCGGCGCAGTACAGCGCCAGTTCGAGGTCGTCGTTGATGATCAGACGGGCGTCGAAGGCGCGGGTCAGGTCGCGCAGCGCCAACGCCTGTTTCTGGCGATGGTCATCCGAAGCCTGCTTGTTGCGGTATTGCACGATATGGCAGCCGGCGCGAAGGATGGCTTCGGTCGCCTCCAGCAGCCGGGACGTATCGTTCCAGTCCGGCGTGATGGCATACAAACCAAAGAGTTGCGGTTTAGTCATCATCATCCCCACGCACCCAGTAAAGGCGATCCGGAATGAATTGGCCCATGCCCGGCCGATAAGCGTTCTTCAAGGTTTGGTAGGTGTATTCCTGCGCTTCCTTGGCGGCTTCCGAGATGTCCTGACCTAGCGCCAGCAGCGCCGCGACCGCCGATGCCAGGGTGCAACCGGAGCCGTGATAGGTGCCGGGCAGGCGATCCCAGTTCAGGCGATGCACGATGCCGCGGGTGTTGTACAGCGTGTTGGAAACCTGCGCGCCCTGTTCGTGCGCGCCGGTGATCAAGATATATTCGGCGCCCATGTCGATCAGCCGGCGGGCGCATTCGGACAATTCCGGCGCGTCGTTTTCCGCGTCCGGGTCTTCCGCCAGCCGCCGGGCTTCCAGACTGTTGGGAGTCAGGATGCTGGTCTGCGGCAGCAGCAGATCACGCAACGCATCGAGCAGTTCCTCGTTGGCCAACGGGTCGCCGCGACCGGAAGTCAGGACCGGATCGAGCACCAGCGGGATGTCGGGGTAGTCGGACACCACTTCGGCGATCGCCGCGACCGCTTCGACGCTGCCGATCATGCCGATCTTGATCGCCGCGACCGGCATGTCCTCCAGCACGCCGCGCGCCTGGTCGACGATCCATTCCGCATCGATCGGCAGAAAATCGTCGACGCCGACGGTATCTTGCACGGTCACCGCCGTAACGACGGAAAGAGGGTGACACCCCATGCTGGACAGGGTCAAAATGTCGGCCTGCAAGCCGGCGCCACCGGTTGGATCGGTGCCGGCGAACACCAGCACGGCGGGCAGAGGCGTAATTGACATGGGGAAAGCCTTGGCGTGTGCGAGAAGAATGGGCAGAATCCATTTTTACATAAGTCTTTTGCACCTGCCCGGACAGCACATGGAATATAAAACCTGGATGTGTGTGGTATGTGGTTTCATTTACGACGAAAGCAAGGGACTGCCTGAGGAAGGGATCGTTCCCGGTACGCTATGGCTGGATGTGCCGGTGAACTGGACTTGTCCGGAATGTGGGGCGCGCAAGGAGGATTTCGAGATGTTGTCGATTTGACTCGCGTTTGCGGGGTGCGGCGCGCCGCCCGATAGCGCTTTCCGGCCGGCGACCAATTGATGGAGGGAAGATGAAAATACGTTGGTTTGCAACCGTGTGTGCACTGTTGTTGGCGTGCGGCGTTCAGGCGCGCGACGATCTGGTGCTGAACATTACGCTCGATTACGACCAGGAGCGCGATCATGTCACCACTCAGACCGTCTTCAATGATCTGGCCAAATATCTGAGTGGCGCGGTTGGTCAGCCGGTCAAATTGATCATGACGCAGAATGCCGAGCGCGTCGGCGAGCGGGTGCGCACCGGCAGTTTCGCCGTGCTGCTGGCGCCGTCGCAACTGATCGGGCAGGCGATGCGCCACGGCTATACACCGATCGTCAAAACCCGGCAGGATGCCCAGGTGCAGTTGCTGGCGACCAAGGCCTCGCAGGTTCGCAATCTCGAAACGGCGCGCGGCAAGCGCATTGCCTTGCCGCATCGCGAGTCGCTGGTGAGTTTTCTGGTCAATGGCGAAATGAACGCGCGCGGCACCTCCGCCGGTACCTATTTCGGTCAGGTGAATTACATGACCAAATATGCCGCCGTGCTGTATGCGATGGAAATCGGCCAGGCCGATCTGGTTGCCGTCAAGGAAGACACAGCCCGGGGCTGGCTGGCGAAAAACAAGAATGTCATGGTGGCGCATACTTTCCCCGCCGTTCCCGCCGCTGGCGTGGCGGTCAGCGACAAACTCGACGCGGTGACGCGCGACAAACTGAGCAAAGCGCTCACGCAGATCGACAAGGATCTCCAGGCGCGTCTGCTGCGTCTCAAGCTGAGCGCTTTCGTGGCGGCCAACGCGGCTGATTTCGAATACGTATCGACGCGCGGCTTCTACACCCCGGAAGTCTTGCCGGGCGGCAATATCCCCAACGCTCAACAGGTCAAGAACTTGCTGGCCCAAGGCGTGAAACTGTTCGATGTCAGGCCGCAGGCGCATTATCGGGAAGCGCATATTCCCGGCGCGATCAACGTGACTTACCAGATGAACAGCCCGAAAGAAGTGGATTACGATGACTCGGTCGATGCCTTCGATATCTCGAAGTTGCCGCAGGACAAGAACACGCCGATTATTTTCCAGTGCAACGGCGCCGAATGCTGGTACAGCTACAAGGCCGCGCGTTATATGCTCAAACGCGGCTATACCAAAATTTACTGGTTCCGTACCGGATTGCCGGCCTGGAAAGAGGCGGGATATCCCTTGGCCAAGGGTGGTTGAGCGGGCCGGATCAAACAACTTGCAAGGAGGTAGCTTGAATAACGTGACCAACGGGGCAATAGAATTAGCCGGCACCAAGGTGATGGTGATCGACGACAGCAACACCATACGCCGTAGCGCCGAAATATTTTTGCTCAAGGCGGGTTGCGAAGTGATTCTTGCCGAGGATGGTTTCGATGCCTTGGCCAAGATCAATGACCACCATCCGCAAGTCATCTTTGTCGACATCATGATGCCGCGTCTGGATGGTTACCAGACTTGCGCCTTGATCAAGAAAAACCCGCGCTTGCACGATATCCCGGTGATCATGCTGTCCAGCAAGGATGGGCTGTTCGATCGCGCCCGCGGGCGGCTGGTCGGCTCGGATGAATATCTCACCAAACCGTTCACCAAAGATACGCTGCTCGAAGCGGTCCGCCGTCACCGCTCGCAAAGCGCCTGAAACATCGCAATTCGGGGAAGCAATGCCTATTAACAGAATCTTGATCGTGGATGATTCGCCGACCGAGCGTTTCTATCTGACCGACGTGTTGCGCAAGCATGGCTACGAGGTGATTACCGCCGAAACCGGCGAACTGGGCGTGGCGGTGGCCAAACTCGAAAAGCCGGATCTGATCCTGATGGATGTGGTGATGCCCGGACTGAATGGATTTCAAGCCACCCGGCAACTCTCGCGCGACGCGGAAACCTCGGCCATTCCGGTCATCATGTGCACCACCAAAGGCCAGGAAACCGATCGCGTCTGGGGTATGCGCCAAGGCGCCATCGACTATCTGGTCAAGCCGGTGACGGCCGCCGACCTGATCGCCAAAGTCAAGGCGTTAGGTTGATGCAAGACAAGAAAAGCCTGCGCGAGTTTCAGACTCAACTTGCCGAAAAACTCAAGTCGGCGCAGGGCGCTCGCGGCGTCGCGTCGAAACTGGGTTTTCTCGCCGGCGGTCGGCATTGGCTGGTGGACCTCGATCAGGTCAATGAAGTGGTGACGGTATCCGGCCTGACCGAAGCGCCCTGGGTGCATGACTGGTTTGTCGGCGTCGCCAGCGTGCGCGGGGTGTTGTATGGCTGCACCGACCTGGCGGCGTTTCTTGGACTGGCCGAGCCGATGCCGCCCGGCGAAACGCGGTTGCTGCTGGTGCACCCGAAATTCGGCGTCAACGCCGCGTTGCGCATCGAGCAAGCTTTGGGGTTGCGCGCCTTGGCGGATCTCCGGCGGGAGCCGCGGGCGCTGGCTGGCGAACCCTGGGAAGTCGCGCACTGGCGCGATGCCGACGAGCAAGCCTGGATAGAAATCAGCATGCGGAATCTGGTCGCGTTACCGTCTTTTCTGGAGGCTGGTTTGTGATGCTCAAATGGATTGATGGTTTTCTTGTCCGGTATTTCGCGGTGGGCAGTGGTGTTTACTTTGGAGGAAAGTCGCTATGGCGATAAGCAAGCCGAACGCAGTTTTCGGCAAGGTGTTCGGGCGGCTGTCGGTGATGGTCGGTCCTGGAATCAGCAAGTTCGCGCAGCGCTGGACCTCGCTTGATCCCGACCGAATACCGCTGCTGAGCGCCATCAAACCAACGCAGCGACAGACCTTCCTGGTGGTCTTGCTGGTGGTTTCCTTGCTGGTGGCGGCTGGGTTGCTGTTCATCAACACGTTGCAGGTAGGCAATCGCGCCGAGTACATCGAGATTTCGACGCGTCTGCAAATGCTTTCGCAGCGTTACACCAAAACCGCGCAACAGGCCGTGCTGGGCAACAAGTTCGCGTTCGGGCAACTGGAGGACAGTCGCAAGTCCTTCGCCGAAGGCCTCAACGCCCTGATCGACGGTGGCGCCAACGTGCCTTCCTCGCCGGGATACATGCAGGGCGAACTGGATCAACTGAAGAAGCGCTGGGACGAATCCAGAAAGAACATCCAGTACCTGGTCGCGCAGCAAGGCATGCTGGTCGAACTGGGCCAGGCGCTGAGCGAAATCAATCAGCGCAACAACGAGTTGCTGGACCTCGCCGAACAGGTTGTCGCCCTGCTGCCGTCCGATTCCAGAAAACAGCTTGCCTTCGCCAACCAGCAAGCCTTGTGGACCCAGCGCATGGCCAAGAACGCCAATGCCTTGCTGGCCTCGGATGTGATCAATCCGGAGACGGCGTTCCAACTCGGCCAGGATTTGACCACCTTCCGCGAAGTGTTGAATGGATTGCTCAAGGGCAGTACCCAATTGGGCGTGGTGGCGGTGGGTGATGCGGACGCGCGCGAGCGACTGCTGGAACTGGAGGAAGTCTTCACGCGTTTTGAAACGCAGACCAACCAGATTCTCAAAAGCATGCCGCAACTGGTCGAATCGAAACGCGCGGCGCGCGCCATCTTCGACGAGTCAGAAGCATTGCTGGAGATGACGCAAGGCATCACCAAACGCTATCAGGCCATGAGCAGCCGGATCTATCTGGTGTTGTCGTTCGGATTCGGTCTGCTGGCGGTAGCAGCGTTGATGCTGCTGGGCGTGATCAACGTGCGCGCGGCGCAACGCCGTGCTGAAGAAGCGGCGCAGGAGAATCAGCGCAACCAGGACGCCATTCTGCGTCTGCTGAATGAAATGGGCGATCTCGCCGAGGGCGATCTGACCGTGCAGGCGACGGTTACCGAGGACATTACCGGCGCCATCGCCGACTCGGTGAATTTCGCCATCGAGGAACTGCGCACGCTGGTGTTGGGCATCAACCGCGCCACCACCCAGGTCACGCAGACCACATCGTCGGCGCGCGCCAGTTCCGAACAACTGCTGGCCGCCGCGGAACTCCAGGCCAGGCAGATCGGCGAAACCACCGAGGCGGTGACCCAGATGTCGAGTTCCATCGTCCAGGTTTCACAGAATGCCGCCGAGTCGGCGCGGGTCGCGAATCAGTCGCTCGATACCGCGAAGCGCGGCGGCGATTCGGTGCGCGGCGCCATCGCCGGTATGAACGCCATCCGCGATCAGATCCAGGAAACCTCCAAGCGCATCAAACGGCTGGGTGAATCCTCGCAGGAGATCGGCGAAATCGTCGATCTGATTTCCGACATTACCGAGCAGACCAACATCCTCGCGCTCAACGCCGCGATTCAGGCGGCGGCGGCGGGTGACGCCGGCCGCGGGTTCAGCGTGGTGGCGGAAGAAGTGCAGCGGCTGGCGGAACGTTCCGCCAAGGCGACGCGACGCATCGGCGCCATCGTCAAGACCATTCAGAGCGATACCCAGGATGCGGTCAACGCCATGGAGGCATCGACTCAGGGTGTGGTCGAGGGAACCGTGCGTTCCGACGCGGCGGGCAGTTCGCTGGCGGAAATCGAGTCGGTTTCCGACCAGCTCGCCGGCCTGATCCAGAGCATTTCCGAAGCAACGCGGGCGCAGGCCGAAACCGCCGAGCGGATATCCGCCAACATGCGGCGCATTCTCGAAGCGTCTGGTCAGGCCTCCACCGCCGCCCGCGGCAGCGCCGGTTCCATCGGCGAGTTGGCGGTGCTGTCGAATGAACTGAAAGTGTCGGTCTCCGGCTTCAAGCTTTGATCGCCATGTCCCATGCAAGCCGAGCACCGATACGCGCAAGACTTACGCCGGGCGCAAACGTGGCACAACCAACCCATAACACGCAGGAACAGTCGATATGAGCGCTGAGACGGAATTTGATCTGGGTTCGCTCACCTGGGTGAAAGGTGAGCTGGATAATGCACTGGAGGCGGCGCGGCTGGCGCTGGCTGGCTGGAATGGCGAGGACAGCACGCCGCTCAAGGCGGCGGCGGCGCATGTGCACCAGGTTTATGGCGCCTTGCAGATCGTCGATCTGCAAGGCGTGTCGCAGGTCGCCAACGAGACCGAACGGCTGTTGGCCGAGATGGTGAGCCGCGCCGACCTGCGCAATGCCGAGTCGAGCGAAATCGTCCTGAACGCGATCGCCGCGTTGAAGCGTTACCTCGATGAGCTGATGGCTGGCGCGCCGCATATCGAATTGCGCCTGGCGCCGACCTTGATCGCGCTGATCACCCGGCGTGGCGCGGATGCGCCGCAGCCCAGCGAATTGTTCTATCCCGACACCAGCGTGCGGGTGCCGCGCACGGTGGCGGAAATGCCGTTGGACGATGCCGCGCGCAATCGCGCGGTGCGCACCGCGCGGCTGCAATATCAGAAAGGCCTGTTGCTGTTCTTGCAGAACAAGGATGCCGCAAGCGGTCTGATGCAGATGCATCAGGCCATCGGCATGGTCGAAAGACTGGCGCCGGGGCCGGCGCAATATACCTTCTGGTGGACCGCCGCCGGGCTGATGGAAGCCTTGCGTCGCGGCGGTGTGCCGACCGATTTCTGGCTGAAACGCCTGTGCGGCCGTATCGATTTGCAGATGCGCCGCCTGATGGATGGCTCGCGCCAACTGGCCGAGCGGCTGTTCCGCGATATGCTGTTCTATGTCGCCCAGGACAGTACCAGTGAAGGTCGGAATGAGGAAGCCAAGGCCTTGTTCAATCTGGCGGCCTTTTTCCCGGCCGAGGAAACCAGCCAGGACGCCGACGCGCGGGCTTTGCTGAGCACGCTGCGGGAAAACCTGGGCGGCGCCAAGGACCACTGGATCCGCTACTGCGCCGGCCGCACGGAAAGTCTGCAACCGTTCCAGCAAGCCGCGCTGGCGGTGTTCGAGGCCGCCGCGCATCTGCCGAATACCAGCATGCAGAGTCTGACCCGCATCGTGCAGGCGGTGGCCAAACGTCTGCCCGGCGAAGCCGATGCGACGCACAACGAGGCGCTGCAACTGGAAATGGCGACAGCCTTGCTGCTGGCGCAGAACGCGGCGGAACATTTCGTTGCGCTGGGCGAGGAGTTCGCCGCCCAGTCGAATGCCCAGGCGATGCGCTTGCAGGCCGCGATCGATCCACAGTTCGACACCTCGAAGATTCCGGTGGTGGAGATGCTGGACGAAATCTCCCGCACCGCGCAGGAAAAGCTGGTGGTGGCGCAGGTCACCCAGGAAATTCAGGCCAACCTGAATCAGGTCGAGGAGGTGCTGGATCGCTTCTTCCGCGACGCCAACGACCGCGCCGGCATGCCGATGTTGCCGAATCTGATGAAGCAGATCCTCGGCGCGTTGAATATCCTGCAACTCGATGTCGCCGGCGATCTGGTGCGCGAGGCGATCAAGCGCATCGAACATTTCACTGTGCCGGACGCGCCGGGTGAAGCCAATTACATCACCCCGGAGAATCTCAACTGGGTGGCGGAAGCGCTGTCCACGCTGGGCGTGTATCTCGACGCCTTGCGCCATGGCCGTGATGACAGCCAGGCCCTGGCGGGGTTGCTGGCGCAGCCGGAAATGGTCGTGCAGCCGGAAGCGACGGTTGAAAGCCAGATACGCGTCGATACCGACCGCATCAAGGATGCGGTGCAGCAGTGGGCGGAGCAGGGTGGCGATGCCGAGACCCGCGAAGCGCTGAAGAGCGAGTTGGGCCAACTGGCGCGCGATGCCGATCTGGTCGGCGATGCGACTTTGCGCGGCCAGGCGGACGCGGCGATGGAGGCGCTGTCCGGGGCGGATGTCGCGCCGCCAAGCGAGCTGGTTGCCGCCGTGCAAGGCATCGGCGCCGCGCCGGTCGAGGCGCCGCCACCCAGCGCCGAAGCGGTACGCCTGGCGGCCGCGTCGGATGAGGATGTCGATCTGGAAATGCTCAGCACCTTCATCGAAGAAGCCCAGGATGTGCTCGGCAATATCGCCACCCAGGTCGCGCGTCTGAATGTCAGTCCCTACGACAACGAAGCGTTCACCTCGGTGCGGCGCAGTTTTCATACCCTCAAGGGCAGCGGCCGCATGGTCGGCCTGACCAATCTGGCGGAACCGGCCTGGGAAGTCGAGCAGACGCTCAATGTATGGCTACGTGACGAAAAAGTGCCCAGTTCGGAAATGCTCGATTTTCTCGACAGCACCGCCAGCGCCTTCCAGGTCTGGGTGACCGAGCTTGAGGAACAGGGGCAAGCTCGAGTCGAGGCCGCGGCGGTGATCGACGGGGCGCGACGATTACGCGGCGACAAGGTCGCCGCGACGGAGACGCCACCCCCAAAATCTGAAGCCGGCGACTCGGCGCAGTCTGGCCCAGCCGCCGGCGAAACCGAATCGGTCGCGCAGTCATCCGTTGCCGAGCAAGCTGCCGCCACGACAAAGCGCCAGCGGAAACCCGCCAAGCCGGCGGCGGAAATCGTCATCGATGGGCATCGCCTGTCGGCCGAGCTGTATGCCATCTTCACCGATGAAGCGACCCAGCGCCTGACCGAGCTGGATGCCAGCCTCAACGATATGGCCGGCGGTCAGCGTCCGGCGGCCTGGGAAGCGTTCATCCGCGCCGCGCATACCTTGGCGGGCATTTCGCGGACCACCGGTTTCATGCCGTTGGCCGAGGCCGCGCATGAAGTGGAACTGTGGGCCAGCCAATGGCCGGATAAAACCGTGCCGTTATCCCCGGAAGCACTGTCTGGCGTGGCGGCGGCGCTGGCACCGTTGAACCAGGCGGTAACCGGGATACTGGCGCGACGCTTCCCGGCGTCGATGCCGCAAGTGGCGGCGGCGCTGGCACTGACCATGCCGCCGGCGAAAGTGGAACCCGTTGTGGAGCCGGAGGCGGGCGCGTCTGGGCCCGAGGTGGAAGACGAAGTCGCGCCACCACTCGAAGCCGGCAAGCCGAACCTGACGCCCGCCGAGCCGGCGCTGGAGTTTCCCCCCGAACCGGCTCAGCCGGCTCCGGTGACGGCGCATGACGAGCTGGATGAGCAACTGCTGCCGATTTTTCTCGAAGAGGCCGCCGAATTGCTGCCGCGCATCGGCGGCGTGCTGCGCCAGTGGCGCGCCGCGCCGGAGGATATCGCGGCGCGCGACGCGCTCAAGCGCGCTTTGCATACCCTCAAGGGGTCGGCGCGCATGGCCGGCGCCATGGTGCTGGGCGAGTCGGTACACGCGATGGAAACGCAGGTCATCGAAAGCGGCGACAAGGCCGCTTCGAGCAGCTATCTCGACAACCTTGAGTCGGCTTATGACCACCTCGCCGATCTGATCGAACAACTCAAGCCCGACCAGGAAGCCGTCGAGGCGGAACCGGCGCCGGCGGTTGTCGCCGCCGGCGGCAAGCCGGTTCAGGCCGGCGACCAGCC